>NZ_JBIBZN010000006.1:0-401834 GCF_043084305.1 Streptomyces sp. NPDC014656 | reverse complement strand
ACGCCCGGTTACATTCCGAACCCGGAAGCTAAGCCTTTCAGCGCCGATGGTACTGCAGGGGGGACCCTGTGGGAGAGTAGGACACCGCCGAACAACCCGCCCTTTTAGCTCAGTCGGTAGAGCGTCTCCATGGTAAGGAGAAGGTCAACGGTTCGATTCCGTTAAAGGGCTCAGAGAAAAGAAGGCCCCCGCCTGATGGCGGGGGCCTTCTTGCGTTTCCGGGCAGGACGGAAGAACGGACAGGGGCCGGCGTCCCCTCGCAGGGACGCCGGCCCGTCGTCGTCAGCTGGGGTCCGGCTCCCTCAAGCGCATGGTCAGGATGGCCATGTCGTCGGAGGCGGGAGCGTGGGCGAAGCGTTCGACCGCGCGGAGGATACGGCCGCCGACCGCGCCGGCCGTCAGGCCCGTACACGTCTTCAGGGCGTCGGCCAGACCGTCGTCGCCCAGCATGCGAGTGCCCTCGCGGCGCTCCGTGACGCCGTCCGTGACACAGAGGAGGACATCGCCCGGGTCGAGCGTGAACGTCTCCTCGTACAGCTCCAGATCGTCCATCACGCCGAGCAGCGGCTGCGGCTCGGCGGCCGGGGTGACGGTGCCGTCGGGACGGAGGCGCAGCGGGAGCGGATGGCCCGCGCAGACGACCTTCAGGAGGGCCGAACCGTCCGGCTGCGGGCGGAGCTCGCCGTACAGCAGGGTCAGGAAGCGGCTGCGGGCGCCCTCGTCGAGGATGGCCGCGTTCAGGCGCTCCAGGACGGCCGGGCCGCCGAAGCCCTCGCGGGCCAGCAGGCGCAGGGCGTGCCGGGCCAGGCCCGTGACGGCCGCGGCCTCCGGGCCCGTACCGCACACGTCGCCGATGGCGAAGCCGTACACGTCCTCGCTGATCGGGAAGACGTCGTAGAAGTCACCGCCGACCTCGTTGCCCTCGCCGGCCGCGCGGTAGATGACGTCCACCTCGACACCGGGGATCTTGGGGAGCTCCGGAGGGAGGAGGCTGCGCTGGAGGGACTGGCTGATGGCGTTGCGCTCGGAGTACAGGCGGGCGTTGTCCAGGGCCAGGGCGGCCCGGCGCGAGAGGTCCTCGGCGAGCTCCAGGATCTCCTGGCGGAAGTGGTCCTCGGCCGGGCGGCCGAGGGTCAGCATGCCGATCACGCGGTTGCGGGCCACCAGGGGCAGCACGACCGTCTCGCCGGCGACCGCGCCGGCCGTGGCCAGCGTGCCGTCGATGCCGGAGGAGAGCGGGCTGCCCAGGTGCTCCAGCTCGCGGGCCGACGCGGTCAGCGCCGCCCGGTGGGCCGCGTCGCCGGGAGCCGTCCAGAGGCGGGCGCCGGGGGACGGCACCGGGTCGGGCGGGGCGATGGAGGCCAGCAGGGCCTTCAGGCCGTCGATGCGGTCCTCGTCCTCGTGGAGCACGTAGGAGAGGTACGGGTCCGAGGTCGGGTCGGCGATCGTGTAGACCGCGCACCAGGTGGCCAGGGTGGGGACCGTCATCTGGGCCATCAGGGCCAGGGTCTGGTCCCGGTCGAGGGTGCCGGCCAGCAGGTCGGAGGCCTCGACGAGGAAGCTGAGGGAGCCGCGGCGGAGCCGCTCCAGCTCGCCCAGGCGGGCCGACTCCACGGCCAGGGCGATGCGGTCGGCGGCGAACTGGAGGCGGAGGGCCTCCTCGTTCGAATAGCGGTTCGCGGCCTCGGCCGCGACGCCGAGGGAGCCGGTGAGACGCCCCTCGACCTTGAGCGGAACCGTGACGACCGAGCGCATGCCGGTGCCCTCCAGGAGCGGCACGGCGCCGGGGACGGCGGACAGGTCCTCGTGGACCGCGGGCATGCGGGCGGAGCCGTAGCGGCTGGCGCCGGTCTCCACCGGGACGCGGGCGAAGCGCTGGCGGGCCGCCGGGAGGCCCGTCGTCGCCCGCACCTCCAGCTCCGTCTCGTCGTCCGTGGCGAGGAGCAGGAAGGCGGAGTCGCCGTCGAGCATGTCCCGGGCCCGCTCGACCGTGCGCTGGAGCAGGCCGTCCAGGTCGTCGGGGGCGGGGGAGCCGATGAAGACCTCGAACGGGTCCGTGGCGCGGCTCTCCGCGCCCGGGTCCGCGGCGGGGCGCTGCGGGGTCTGCAGGACCGCGCGCTCGTCCTCCCGCACCAGCAGGCAGACCGTCGAGGGCTCGCCCGAGGCGTCGCGTACCCGCAGGTGGGAGGCGTACACCGGGATGACGCGGCCGTCTGCGCAGCGGAGCCCGTAACTGCCCTCCCAGCGGGAGAGGCGGAGTGCCTCGGCGAGACCGGTGCCGATGCCGGGGGTGTGCGGCCAGGCGGCGAGGTCGCCCAGGGGCTTGCCGGTGACCTGCTCGGGGGCGTACCCGAAGAGCTCCTCGGCGTCCTCGTTCCAGGAGGTGATCGCGCCGCCGCGGTCGATCTGGACGACGGCGACGCGGACGCGGCTGTCGGCGACCGGGAGGAGGGCGTCGGGGAGGACCGGGCCGGCGGAGCGGGTGCCGACGGGGCGCTGGGGGAGGTCCAGGTGGAACCAGACGTGCTTGCGGGTGGGGGAGTAGTCGACGCCCCAGCGGTCGGCGAGGGCGGCGCACAGGAGCAGGCCGCGGCCGTTCTCCCGGTCGGGGCTCGCGATCGCACGGCCGCTCTGGACCGGGATCTCGCGCTCCGGATAGCGGTCGGCGACCTCGACGCGGACGCTGTCCTCGGAGCGCAGGCACAGGACGTCGGCGGCGGTGCCCGCGTGCACCACGGCGTTGGTGACCAGCTCGCTGGTGAGGACGACGGCGTCGTCCACGAGCTCGGGGTGGCCCCAGCCCTGGAGGGTGTCCCGGACGAAGGCCCGGGCGGCGGCGACGGACCGGCCTACGGGCTCGAAACTGGCAGTCGCCCGCGCGGTGATCACAGCACTCCTCGTACGCGTCTCGACGCCCGGCTCTGCCATGCTCGGTCTGACCCTCCCACTGCCCGGTGGTCTTACGCGTGCCACACCGCCCCCGCCGGGCGGACCGGGGCGGCTGGACAGCCGGATGCCAGATTACTTACCTTCGCCGTCCCCGCGGATGCCGGTCTCCGCTGTTTCCGCCCTCCGAGGGCGGGGACGCTGTGCGAAGCTGCCGAACTGTTATCGCCCGGTCCGGTCGCGGTGAAACACTGGGAATGCTTCGGCGGGAGCCGGAGCGGAACGGTCGAACCCCTTTCGGGAGGGTCACGGTGGAGTCTGGCACGGCGGCGCGGCGCGGCGGCGGCAGCAGCACGCGCGCGAGGGGCGGGCGTTCCCGTGGGGGGACGGTGCAGGTGGACGTGGCCGCGCTCGAGCGGTTGCTGTCCGCGCTGGTGTCGATGCGCGACGGAAACCTGCGGAGGCGGCTGACCGTCTCCGGCGACGGGGTGATGGCCGAGATCGCGGCCGTCTTCAACGAGGTCGCGGACCGGCAGATGCACGTGACCGGCGAGCTGTCGCGGGTGCGGCGGGTGGTCGGGCGCGAGGGCAAGCTGTCCGAGCGGCTGGAGGCCGGGGCGACCGAGGGCGCCTGGGCGGCGGCGATCGAGGCGGCGAACGCGCTGGTCGACGACCTGGCGCGGCCGGTGTCCGAGGTCAGCCGGGTGCTGACGGCGGTCGCCGAGGGCGACCTCGAACAGCGGATGGACTTGCGTTCGGAGGGTTCCGACGGGACGGTGCGGCCGCTCCGCGGGGAGTTCCTGAAGGTCGCGCGGACCGTCAACCACCTCGTGGACCAGCTGTCGGTCTTCGCGTCCGAGGTGACGCGGGTGGCCGTCGAGGTGGGCACCGAGGGCATCCTCGGCGGGCAGGCGCACGTCCGGGGGGTGTCCGGGTCCTGGAAGGACCTCACGGACTCCGTCAACACCATGGCGAACCAGCTGACGGCGCAGGTGCGGGACATCGCGCTGGTGACGACGGCGGTGGCCAACGGCGACCTGTCGCAGAAGGTCACGGCGAACGTGGCCGGCGAGATGCTCTCGCTGAAGAACACCGTCAACACGATGGTGGACCAGCTGTCGTCGTTCTCGTCCGAGGTGACCCGGGTCGCCCGCGAGGTGGGCACCGAGGGCGAGCTCGGCGGCCAGGCCGAGGTCGCCGGGGTCGCCGGCGTGTGGAAGGACCTCACCGACTCCGTCAACACGATGGCGGGCAACCTCACCAATCAGGTGAGGGGGATCGCGGAGGTGACGACGGCGGTCGCCAACGGCGACCTGTCGCAGAAGGTCACCGTGAGCGCGCGCGGCGAGATCGCCCAACTCGCCGACACCATCAACCAGATGACCGAGACCCTGCGGACCTTCGCCGACGAGGTGACCCGGGTGTCCGGCGAGGTGGGCGCCGAGGGCCTGCTCGGCGGGCAGGCGCAGGTGCCGGGCGCGGCGGGCACCTGGAAGGACCTGACGGACTCGGTCAACACCGTCTTCCGGAACATCACCACGCAGGTGCGGGACATCGCCCAGGTGACGACGGCGGTGGCGAACGGCGACCTGTCGCAGAAGGTCACCGTGGACGTCGCCGGCGAGATGCTGGAGCTCAAGAACACCGTCAACACCATGGTGGACCAGCTGTCCGCCTTCGGTTCCGAGGTGACCCGGGTGGCCCGGGAGGTCGGCGTCGAGGGCCGGCTCGGCGGGCAGGCGCAGGTACAGGGCGCGGCCGGCACCTGGAAGGACCTCACCGACTCGGTGAACACGGCCTTCCACAACCTCACCGGCCAGGTGCGGGACATCGCGCAGGTGACGACGGCGGTGGCGAACGGCGACCTGTCGCAGAAGGTCACCGTGGACGTCGCCGGCGAGATGCTGGAGCTCAAGAACACCGTCAACACGATGGTGTCGCAGCTGTCCTCCTTCGCCGACCAGGTCACGCGGATGGCGCGGGACGTGGGCACCGAGGGCCGGCTGGGCGGTCAGGCGCGGGTGGACGGCGTCTCCGGCCGCTGGCGCGAGCTGACCGACTCGGTGAACTTCATGGCCGGGAACCTCACCTCGCAGGTGCGGCAGATCGCGCAGGTGACGACGGCCGTGGCGCGCGGTGACCTGTCGCAGAAGATCGACGTGGACGCGCGCGGCGAGATCCTGGAGCTGAAGAACACCATCAACACGATGGTCGACCAGCTCTCCGCCTTCGCCGACCAGGTGACCCGGGTCGCCCGCGAGGTGGGTACCGACGGGCGCCTCGGCGGTCAGGCGCAGGTGCCGGGCGTCGCCGGTGTGTGGCGGGACCTGACCGACTCGGTGAACGGCATGGCCGGGAACCTGACGGCCCAGGTGCGCAACATCGCGCAGGTCGCCACCGCGGTCGCGCGCGGTGACCTGTCGCAGAAGATCGACGTGGACGCCCGGGGCGAGATCCTGGAGCTGAAGAACACCCTCAACACGATGGTCGACCAGCTGTCCTCCTTCGCCGACCAGGTGACCCGGGTCGCCCGCGAGGTGGGCACGGAGGGCATCCTGGGCGGCCAGGCCGAGGTGCAGGGGGTCTCCGGCACCTGGAAGGACCTGACCCAGTCGGTGAACTTCATGGCGAACAACCTGACCTTCCAGGTCCGGAACATCGCCGAGGTCACCACCGCCGTCGCCCGGGGCGACCTGTCGAAGAAGATCACCGTCGACGCCAAGGGCGAGATCCTGGAGCTCGTCACCACCGTCAACACGATGGTGGACCAGCTGTCGAACTTCGCCGACGAGGTGACCCGGGTGGCCCGCGAGGTGGGCACCGAGGGCATCCTCGGCGGGCAGGCCCGGGTGCGCGGGGTGACCGGCATCTGGAAGGACCTCAGCGACAACGTCAACCTGATGGCCAACAACCTGACCAGCCAGGTGCGGAACATCGCCCGGGTCTCCTCGGCGGTCGCCAACGGCGATCTGACGAAGAAGGTCACGGTCGAGGCGCGCGGCGAGGTCGCCGAGCTCGCCGAGACCGTCAACACGATGGTGACGACCCTGTCCGCGTTCGCCGACGAGGTGACCCGGGTGGCCCGCGAGGTGGGCACCGACGGCATCCTCGGCGGCCAGGCCCGGGTGCCCGGCGGTTCCGGCACCTGGAAGGACCTCACCGACTCGGTGAACAGCATGGCCGACAACCTGACCGGTCAGGTGCGGCAGATCGCCGCGGTCACCACGGCCATCGCCAAGGGCGACCTCACCCGGAAGATCGACATCGACGCCCGGGGCGAGATCCAGGAGCTGAAGAACACCATCAACACGATGGTCGACCAGCTCTCGAACTTCGCCGAGGAGGTCACCCGCGTCGCCCGCGAGGTGGGCACCGACGGACAGCTCGGCGGCCAGGCCCGGGTCCGGGACGTGGAGGGCACCTGGAGCGACCTCACCCTCTCCGTGAACGAGATGGCCGGGAACCTCACCCGGCAGGTGCGGGCCATCGCGGCCGTCGCCACCGCGGTGACCCGCGGCGACCTCAACGTCAAGATCGACGGTGTCGACGCGGCCGGCGAGATCCAGGCCCTGCAGGACAACATCAACACGATGATCGCCAACCTGCGCGACACCACCCTCGCCAACGACGAGCAGGACTGGCTGAAGTCCAACCTGGCCCGCATCTCCGGCCTCATGCAGGGCCGCCGGGACCTCGACGACGTCGCCTCGCTCATCATGAGCGAGCTGACGCCGGTGGTCTCCGCCCAGCACGGCGCCTTCTTCGTGGCGACGCCGACCGGCTCCGCCAACCACGACGCCGAACTCGTCGGCGAGGGCGACGGCTCGTACGAGCTGCGCATGCGCGGGAGTTACGGATACTCCGCCGGCTCCATGCCGACCTCCTTCCGCCCCGGCGAGACGCTCATCGGGACGGCGGCCGAGGAGAAGCGGACGATCCAGGTCAACGTGCCGCCGGGCTACCTCAAGATCTCGTCCGGGCTCGGCGAGGCCGCCCCCGCGCACGTGATCGTGCTGCCCGTCCTCTTCGAGGGGAAGGTCCTCGGCGTCATCGAGCTGGCCTCCTTCCAGCCCTTCACCCAGATCCAGCGGGACTTCCTCAACCAGATCGCCGAGCTGATCGCGACCACGGTCAACACCATCAGCGTCAACACCAAGACCGAGGTGCTGCTCCAGCAGTCGCAGGAGCTGACCGAACAGCTCAAGGAGCGCTCGGCCGAGCTGGAGCACCGGCAGAAGGAGCTGCAGAACTCCAACGCCGAACTGGAGGACAAGGCCGAGCTGCTGGCCCGCCAGAACCGCGACATCGAGGTCAAGAACACCGAGATCGAGGAGGCCCGGCAGGTCCTGGAGGAGCGCGCCGAGCAGCTCGCCGTCTCCATGCGCTACAAGTCCGAGTTCCTGGCCAACATGTCGCACGAGCTGCGCACCCCGCTCAACTCGCTGCTCATCCTGGCCAAGCTGCTCGCGGACAACGCGGAGACCAACCTCACCCCGAAGCAGGTCGAGTTCGCCGAGACCATCCACGGCGCCGGCTCCGACCTGCTCCAGCTCATCAACGACATCCTCGACCTGTCGAAGGTCGAGGCGGGCAAGATGGACGTCTCCCCGACCCGGATCGCCCTCGTCCAGCTCGTCGACTACGTGGAGGCGACCTTCCGGCCGCTCACCGCGGAGAAGGGCCTGGACTTCTCGGTCCGGGTCTCGCCCGAGCTGCCCGCCACCCTCCACACCGACGAGCAGCGGCTCCTCCAGGTGCTGCGCAACCTGCTGTCCAACGCGGTGAAGTTCACCGACTCCGGCGCGGTGGAGCTGGTGATCCGGCCGGCCGGCGCGGACGTGCCCCAGTCCATCCGGGAACAGCTCCTGGAGGCCGGTTCGCTGCGCGACGCCGACGCGGAGCTGATCGCCTTCTCGGTCACCGACACCGGGATCGGCATCGCGGCCAGCAAGATGCGGGTCATCTTCGAGGCGTTCAAGCAGGCCGACGGCACCACCAGCCGCAAGTACGGCGGCACCGGTCTCGGCCTGTCGATCAGCCGGGAGATCGCGCGGCTGCTCGGCGGCGAGATCTTCGCGGTGAGCGAGCCCGGCCGCGGCTCCACCTTCACCCTCTACCTGGCGCTGAACCCGACCGAGGTGCCGCAGCACGGCTACGGGCAGGGCGAGACGGGCGACCCCGGGCAGGACGCCGGGGACGGCCGGCCCGGGCACGCCTTCCCGCACTTCCCGCCCGCGCCGGTGCGCGGCGAGGCGCGCTCGGGGGCCGGGGCGCTCTTCCGGCACCGGCGCAAGACGGGCGCGGCGGCGGAGGCGCCGGACCCGGCCGGCGCGGGCGAGGCCCGGGGCGGGGTGCCCGGGCAGCCGGGTCCGCAAGGGCTGCCGGAGGCCTTCGGGGAGAGTGCCGGAGCGGAGCCGGAGGGCGCCGCGGAGCCGCGCCGCACCTACTCCTTCGCCGGCGAGAAGGTCCTCATCGTCGACGACGACATCCGCAACGTCTTCGCCCTCACCAGCGTGCTGGAGCAGCACGGGCTCGCGGTGCTGTACGCGGAGAACGGGCGGGAGGGCATCGAGGTCCTGGAGCAGAACGACGACGTGACGGTCGTCCTGATGGACATCATGATGCCGGAGATGGACGGGTACGCGACGACGACCGCGATCCGGCGGATGCCGCAGTTCGCCGGGCTGCCGATCATCGCGCTCACCGCGAAGGCGATGAAGGGCGACCGGGAGAAGGCGATCGAGTCGGGTGCCTCCGACTACGTCACCAAGCCGGTCGACCCCGACTACCTGCTGTCCGTCATGGAGCAGTGGATGCGGGGGGAGTGAGGCCGGGGTGCGGTGCCGGGCCCGGGCGGGCCCGGCACCGCACCGGGTGGCGTACCGTCGCCGTCCACGTGTGAGGAGGCCGGATACGGGGAACCTTCTGGACCCGCGCTCCGTTACCGCGATGTGCACAGTGACATCACGGTGACAGGGTGTGGCGACGGGTGGGGTGCGGCTACGATGACCGGCACAAGGACGGACGGCGCCAGGAAGCCGTCCTCTGGGGCGGCGCCCGGTGCTTTCCCCGGTTCCGGCAGTGGTTCCGGAAGCCGGGTCGAGCCGTTGCCGGGACGAGGAGGACGGGGCATGGTGCAGAAGGCCAAGATCCTCCTGGTCGATGACCGGCCGGAGAATCTGCTGGCGCTGGAGGCCATTCTCTCCGCGCTCGATCAGACGCTGGTGCGGGCATCGTCCGGGGAGGAAGCGCTCAAGGCGCTGCTGACGGACGACTTCGCGGTCATCCTGCTCGACGTCCAGATGCCCGGCATGGACGGCTTCGAGACCGCCGCGCACATCAAGCGCCGCGAGCGGACCCGGGACATCCCGATCATCTTCCTGACCGCGATCAACCACGGCCCCCACCACACCTTCCGGGGATACGCCGCCGGCGCGGTCGACTACATCTCGAAGCCGTTCGACCCGTGGGTGCTGCGCGCCAAGGTCTCCGTCTTCGTCGAGCTCTACATGAAGAACTGCAAGCTGCGCGAGCAGGCGGCGCTGCTGCGGCTCCAGCTGGAGGGCGGCGGCGAGGGCGGTCAGGGCAAGGAGGCCGCCGGGCTGCTCGCCGAGCTGTCCGCCCGGCTCGCCGCCGTCGAGGAGCAGGCCGAGGCGCTGTCCAAGCAGCTCGACGACGAGTCCGCCGACGCGGCCGCCGTCGCCACCGCCGCCCACCTGGAGCGCAAGCTCACCGGACTGCGGCGGGCGCTGGACGCGCTGGAGCCCGGCACCGGGGGCGCGCCCTCGCTTCCCGCGCAGAGCTGAGGCCCCGTCACCCGACGGCCGGATCCCGCTGACCGGCCGTCAGCCTCGTGCCGGGGCAAGGACGACACGTTCGGGTGAGGCGGACAGCCCGGCCGCTCACCGGTAACCTCGGCACCATGGCTTCACGTACGTCCGGCAAGGGCTCACAGGGCACCGCACCATCGCGCGCCGGACGGACCACGGGCGCCGCGAAGAAGGCCGCCGCCAAGTCCGCGGCGAAGTCCCCGGCCAAGCCGCCCGCGAAGAAGGCGGCGGCCAAGAAGGCCGCGCCCGCCAAACGCGCGCCCGCGAAGAAGGCCGCGGCGAAGCGGCCCGCGCCCCGGCCGGCGCCGTCCCCCACCGGAGGCGTGTACAAGGTGGCGCGGGGTGCCGCGCACGGCGTCGGCGCGATGTTCCGGGGGATAGGGCGCGGTGCCAAGGGGCTCGACCCCGCCCACCGCAAGGACGGGCTCGCCCTGCTGCTGCTCGGCGCCGCGCTGATCGTCGCCGCCGGCACCTGGTCCCACCTGGAAAACCCGGTCGGCGACCTCGTCGAGATGCTGGTCACCGGCGCGTTCGGCCGGCTCGACCTGCTCGTCCCGCTGCTGCTGGGCGCCATCTCCTTCCGGCTCTTCTGCTATCCGGAGCGTCCCGAGGCCAACGGCCGGATCGTCATCGGGCTCTCCGCGCTGGTCATCGGCGTCCTCGGACAGGTCCACATCGCCTGCGGCGCGCCCGGCCGGGACGCCGGCTCCGAGGCGATGCAGGACGCGGGCGGGCTGATCGGCTGGGCCTCCTCCCAGCCGCTGGTCTTCATGACGGGGGAGGCCCTGGCCGTCCCCCTGCTGGTGCTGCTCACGCTCTTCGGGCTGCTGGTCGTGACGGCCACCCCGGTCAACGCGATCCCGCAGCGGCTGCGCGCCCTCGGCGTCCGGCTCGGCCTGGTCGAGCCGCCGTACGAGGAGACCGCCGAGGAGTACGCGGGCCAGGAGCCGTACGAGGACGACTGGCGGGAGGCGCCGCCGCGCGCCGCCCGGCCGGCCCGGCGCCGGAGCGGCGGCCCCGCCGATCCGTACGACGTGGACCGGGCCGAGGCCGAGGCGCTGCGGCGGCGCGGCCGCACGGCCCGGCCCCGCCCGGCCGCGGCCGGCCACGAGCACGGCCTGGACCCGGTCGACGTGGCCGCCGCCGCGGCCGCCGCGCTCGACGGCGCGGTGCTGAACGGGATGCCGCCGTCGCCGTTGGTCGCCGACCTGACCAGGGACGTGACCGCCGAGCGGGCGGCGGCCCTGGCCGAAGGGGCCGGCGGTGCGGCGGACGAGGCCACCGGGTCCGTACCGCCGATGCCGAAGGCGCCGCCGAACGTGCCGACCGCGCGCGGCGGGGACAAGCGCCCGGCGGGGGGTCCCGTACCCGATCTGACCAAGCCGGCGCCGGAGCCGACGGACCTGCCGGCGCGGGCCGAGCAGCTCCAGCTCTCCGGGGACGTCACCTACTCGCTGCCCTCGCTGGACCTGCTGGAGCGGGGCGGTCCCGGCAAGACCCGGTCGGCGGCGAACGACGCCGTCGTGGACGCGCTGTCGAACGTCTTCACCGAGTTCAAGGTGGACGCGGCCGTCACCGGCTTCACCCGGGGGCCGACGGTCACCCGCTACGAGGTCGAGCTCGGGCCCGCCGTGAAGGTCGAGAAGATCACCGCCCTGACGAAGAACATCGCCTACGCGGTGGCCTCGCCGGACGTGCGGATCATCTCGCCGATCCCCGGCAAGTCCGCCGTCGGCATCGAGATCCCGAACAGCGACCGGGAGATGGTGAACCTCGGGGACGTGCTGCGGCTCGCGGCCGCGGCCGAGGACGACCACCCGATGCTGGTGGCGCTCGGCAAGAACGTCGAGGGCGGCTACGAGATGGCCAACCTGGCGAAGATGCCGCACGTCCTCGTCGCGGGCGCCACCGGCTCCGGCAAGTCCTCGTGCATCAACTGCCTGATCACTTCGATCATGATAAGGGCGACCCCCGAGGACGTCCGGATGGTGCTCGTCGACCCCAAGCGGGTCGAGCTGACCGCCTACGAGGGCATCCCGCACCTGATCACCCCGATCATCACCAACCCCAAGCGGGCCGCCGAGGCCCTGCAGTGGGTGGTGAAGGAGATGGACCTCCGCTACGACGACCTGGCGGCCTTCGGCTTCCGGCACATCGACGACTTCAACCAGGCGATCCGCGACGGCAAGGTGCAGCTGCCGCCCGGCAGCGAGCGCGAGCTCAAGACCTACCCGTACCTCCTGGTCATCGTCGACGAGCTCGCCGACCTGATGATGGTGGCCCCCCGGGACGTCGAGGACGCGATCGTCCGCATCACCCAGCTGGCCCGCGCGGCCGGCATCCACCTGGTGCTCGCCACCCAGCGGCCCTCGGTGGACGTCGTCACCGGTCTGATCAAGGCGAACGTGCCGTCCCGGCTCGCCTTCGCGACCTCCTCGCTCGCCGACAGCCGGGTCATCCTCGACCAGCCCGGCGCGGAGAAGCTCATCGGCAAGGGCGACGGCCTCTTCCTGCCGATGGGCGCGAACAAACCGGTCCGCATGCAGGGCGCGTTCGTCACCGAGGCCGAGGTCGCGGCCGTCGTGCAGCACTGCAAGGACCAGATGACGCCGGTCTTCCGGGACGACGTCACCGTCGGCACCAAGCAGAAGAAGGAGATCGACGAGGAGATCGGCGACGACCTCGACCTGCTGTGCCAGGCGGCCGAGCTGGTCGTGTCGACCCAGTTCGGTTCGACCTCGATGCTCCAGCGGAAGCTGCGGGTCGGCTTCGCGAAGGCCGGCCGGCTGATGGACCTGATGGAGTCGCGGAACATCGTGGGGCCGAGCGAGGGCTCCAAGGCGCGGGACGTGCTCGTCAAGCCGGACGAGCTGGACGGGGTGCTCGCGGTGATCCGCGGCGAATCGGCGGAGTGACCGGGCGTGGGGCGGCGGGGGCGGGGTATCCGTTCGAGACCCGGCCGAGACTCACTCGTAAGGGAAACGAGGGCAACCGTTTCCCCTGGCCGTACGTCAAGTTGGACGGAGGGGAAGAGGATGTCCCCCCGGAAGATGTCTCCCCGCCCTGATGTACAACCTCATGGCGTACAAACCGCACCCGCCCGGTTGCCCCACCCTTTCGTACCACCCATAGACTGAACGTCCAGCAGGTGGCTACACGCTCGAAAGGCGCTCTCGTGTCCATCGGCAACTCCCCCGAAGACGACCGGACGTTCCCGTCAGACGACCGGGAACCGATCGGCCGTACCCTCCAGCAGGCCCGCATCGCCGCCGGCCTCAGCGTCGAAGAGGTCAGCGCCTCCACCCGTGTCCGGATCCCGATCGTGCACGGCATCGAGGAGGAGGACTTCTCGCGCTGCGGCGGAGACGTCTACGCGCGCGGTCACATCCGCACGCTCGCCCGTGCCGTCGGGCTCGATCCGGCGCCGCTGATCGAGCGGTACGACGCCGAGCACGGCGGCCGTCCCTCGCCCACCCCCGCCGCGCCGCTCTTCGAGGCGGAACGTATCCGCCCCGAGCCCCGGCGGCCCAACTGGACCGCGGCCATGGTCGCGGCGATCGTCGCCGTCGTCGGGTTCGTCGGCTTCACGATGTTCAACGGCGCCGAGGAGCCGAAGGGGACCACGGCCGCCGAGGGCGGTCCGGCACCCGCCCCGGAGAAGGCGACCTCCGCCGCCAAGCCGAAGCCGGTCAAGCCCGCCCCCAAGCCGACCGGGAGCGCCATCGCGGCGGTCCCGGCGGACAAGGTCACCGTCCGGCTCACCGCCGACGGCAAGAGCTGGATCTCGGCCAAGGCCTCCGACGGCAAGATGCTCTTCGACGGCTTCCTCCAGGAAGGCGACACCAAGACCTTCCAGGACGACGAGCAGGTCGACCTCGTCCTCGGCAACGCGGGCGCGATCGAGCTCTACGTGAACGGCAAGAAGGTCTCCGAGAAGTTCGAGGACGGCCAGGTGGAGCGCCTCAGCTACACCCAGGGCGACCCCGAGGCGGGCTGACCCGTCCCGGGACGGGAGCGCCCGGTGTGACCTCCGTCGCGCAGGTGAACCCTGAGCGACGGGGTCGCGTCCGGGACGAAGTAGTCTTGAGCCCATGCCCGAACGCCGTACCGTCGCCCTTGTCACTCTCGGCTGCGCCCGTAACGAGGTGGACTCGGAGGAGCTCGCAGGCCGCTTGGCAGCGGACGGCTGGGAGCTCGTCGAGAACGCCGAGGACGCAGACGTCGCCGTCGTCAACACCTGTGGCTTCGTCGAAGCCGCCAAGAAGGACTCCGTCGACGCGCTCCTCGAAGCCAATGACCTGAAGGACCACGGCCGCACCCAGGCCGTCGTCGCCGTCGGCTGCATGGCCGAGCGCTACGGCAAGGAGCTGGCCGAGGCCCTCCCGGAGGCCGACGGAGTGCTCGGCTTCGACGACTACTCCGACATCTCCAACCGCCTCCAGACCATCCTCAGCGGTGGCAGCGTCGAGGCGCACACCCCGCGCGACCGGCGCAAGCTCCTCCCGCTCTCCCCGGTCGACCGCCAGCAGGCCGCCGCCGAGGTCGCCCTGCCGGGCCACGGAGCCGTCGAGGAGCCGCAGAACGTCCCGGGCGACCTGCCCGACGGCCTCGCCCCCGCCTCCGGCCCGCGCGCCCCCCTCCGCCGCCGTCTGGACCGCAGCCCCGTCGCCTCCGTGAAGCTGGCCTCCGGCTGCGACCGCCGCTGCTCCTTCTGCGCCATCCCGTCCTTCCGCGGCAGCTTCGTCTCCCGCCGTCCCTCGGACGTGCTGAACGAGACGCGCTGGCTCGCCGAGCAGGGAGTGAAGGAGGTCATGCTGGTCTCCGAGAACAACACCTCGTACGGCAAGGACCTCGGCGACATCCGCCTCCTGGAGGGCCTGCTGCCCGAGCTCGCGGCCGTCGACGGCATCGAGCGCGTCCGGGTCAGCTACCTCCAGCCGGCCGAGATGCGGCCCGGCCTGATCGACGTGCTGACCTCCACCGACAAGGTCGTGCCCTACTTCGACCTGTCGTTCCAGCACAGCGCCCCCGACGTGCTGCGCGCCATGCGCCGCTTCGGTGACACCGACCGCTTCCTCGACCTGCTCGCCACCATCCGCGAGAAGGCCCCGACGGCCGGTGCCCGGTCCAACTTCATCGTCGGATTCCCCGGCGAGACCGAGGCCGACTTCGCCGAGCTGGAACGCTTCATCACCCACGCCCGGCTCGACGCCATCGGCGTCTTCGGCTACTCCGACGAGGACGGCACCGAGGCCGCCACGTACGAGCACAAGCTCGACCAGGAGGTCGTGGACGCGCGTCTCGCCCACCTCTCCCGGCTCGCCGAGGAGCTCACCGCGCAGCGCGCGGAGGAGCGGATCGGGGAGATGCTGGAGGTACTGGTGGAGTCCGAGGACGAGGAGGACGGCTGGATCGGCCGCGCCGCCCACCAGGCTCCGGAGACGGACGGACAGGTCTACCTCGTCGACGGTGGTGGCGCGGGCCCCGGCCTGGCCCCGGGCCGTATGGTCAGGGCGAAGGTCGTGGACACCGAGGGCGTCGACCTCGTGGCGGAGTGTGTCGAGGAGGTGGGCAGATGACCGGAGTCCCGGCATCCGCGACGGGCGGGACCGGCAGGCCGGCGCCTCGCGGCAAGCTGGGCGTGGCGGCCGTGAACCCCGTCAGCGTGTGGAACATCGCCAACATCCTCACCATGATCAGGCTCGTCCTCGTGCCGGCCTTCGTGGTGCTGCTGCTCCAGGACGGCGGGCACGACCCGGCCTGGCGGGCCTGGGCGTGGGCGGCGTTCGCCGTCGCCATGATCACGGACGTCTTCGACGGACATCTGGCCCGAACGTACAACCTGGTCACCGACTTCGGGAAGATCGCCGACCCGATCGCCGACAAGGCGATCATGGCGGCCGGGCTGATCTGCCTCTCGGGCCTCGGCGACCTGCCCTGGTGGGTCACCGGAGTGATCCTCGCGCGTGAGCTGGGGATCACGCTGATGCGCTTCTGGGTGATCCGGCACGGGGTGATCCCCGCCAGCCGGGGCGGCAAGATGAAGACGCTCGCCCAGGGCACGGCGGTCGGCATGTACGTGCTGATGCTCACCGGCCCGCTGGCGACGCTGCGCTTCTGGGTGATGGCGGTGGCGGTCGTGCTGACCGTCGTCACCGGTCTGGATTATGTGCGACAGGCGGTCGTGCTGAGACGGCGGGGGCTCGCGGCCGAGCGGGCCGCCGCCCGCGCGGAGGCGCCGGAGGCTTCGGCGCGATGAGCGTGGCGGCCCGGGTCCTCGGCCTGCTCGCGGAGCGCGGGCAGACGCTGGCCGCCGCCGAGTCGCTCACCGGGGGACTGGTGGCCGCAGAGCTGACCGGGGTGCCCGGGGCCTCCCGCGGTTTCCTCGGCTCGGTGACCGCCTACGCGACCCCCCTCAAGCACCGGCTGCTCGGGGTGGAGGCCGGCCTGCTGCGCGAGCGCGGGGCGGTGGATCCCGAGGTCGCGGTGCAGATGGCGCGGGGTGTGCGCGACCGGCTCGGCGCCGACTGGGGGATCGCGACGACCGGGGTCGCGGGGCCCGATCCGCAGGACGGGCAGCCCGTCGGGACCGTCTACGTGGCGGTGGCCGGGCCCGCCACGACAGGCGCGGCGGCCGGGAAAGTGGTGTCGTTGAGATTGAACGGCGACCGCGCGGACATTCGTAGAGAGAGTGTGCGGAGCGTACTGGAACTGCTCCACGCGGAACTCTCGGGAAATGCGCGGGCACAGGATACGGAACAGAACGGGGGGAATTGATGTTTGCAGCCCTGAGTGAACACGACATCGCTCCCCGCACGGCCGCGGCGCGAGGCGGTACGGTGGGGCGTGAAGGATGCGGCTACGCGGTCCGAGGAGGGAGCCACCGATGATTCTGCTCCGTCGCCTGCTGGGTGACGTGCTGCGTCGGCAGCGCCAGCGCCAGGGCCGTACTCTGCGCGAAGTCTCCTCGTCCGCCCGAGTCTCGCTCGGCTATCTCTCCGAGGTGGAGCGGGGGCAGAAGGAGGCTTCCTCCGAGCTGCTCTCCGCGATCTGCGACGCGTTGGACGTACGGATGTCCGAGCTCATGCGCGAAGTGAGCGACGAGCTGTCACTGGCCGAACTGGCCGAGTCGGCAGCTTCCAGCGAACCGGTGCCGTCGCCGGTCCGTCCGATGCTCAATTCGGTGTCGGTGACGTCGGTGGCCGGTGTGCCCACCGAGCGGGTGACCATCAAGGCGCCCGCGGAGGCCGTGGACGTCGTCGCCGCCTGAAATTCCGAACGGGACGAAGCCCCGGTCGATGCCCCGCAGGGGGTGCCGACCGGGGCTTCGCCGTGAGGTCGTCAGGATTTTGGGGCTTTTTGTTTGAGATGTCGGTTTCCGGACAGGCGTGCCATGGTGGGGGATACGTACGACTGGTGGGAGAACCTGTATGTCTGTCGTGAAGAGCTCGCTGTCCGACGCCGACCTCAAGACGGTCGGCAACGCGCTCCAGGGCGCCCTGGTCGACCTCCTCGACCTGGCGCTGGTCGCCAAGCAGGTGCACTGGAACGTCGTGGGGCCGCGCTTCCGCTCCGTCCACCTGCAGCTGGACGAGGTGGTGGACACCGCCCGGCTGCACTCCGACACGGTGGCCGAGAGGGCTTCCGCGATGGGGGTGAACCCCGACGGACGGGCGGCGACGGTGGCCTCCACCAGCGCGATCGGCACGGTGCCGGAGGGCTGGATCAAGGACGCGGAGGCCGTCGGGATCCTGGTGACCTCGCTCGACGCGGTCATCACCCGGATGCGGGAGCGGATCGAGGCCACCGGTGACCCCGACCCCGTCAGCCAGGACATCCTCATCTCCCTCACGGCCGACCTCGAGAAGCACTCCTGGATGTTCCAGG
Source organism: Streptomyces sp. NPDC014656 (assembly GCF_043084305.1). NCBI lineage: Bacteria > Bacillati > Actinomycetota > Actinomycetes > Kitasatosporales > Streptomycetaceae > Streptomyces > Streptomyces sp. NPDC014656. The sequence goes on along the minus strand of NZ_JBIBZN010000006.1, from coordinate 384,231 downwards.
CCGAGAGCGCCTAGGCGGCCGGCGTGGCGATGCCCGGATCCGGGGGCGAGGTGACGTGCGGGGTGCGCGGCGGCGAGCCCCGCGGCGGTCCCCGGGGTGGCGTCCGGGGCGCGCGGTGTCCCGCGCGCGGGGGCGTCCGCCGGATCGTGCGCGGGGTGCGCGCCGGGGCTGACACCGGTGCGCCCTCCCGCAGGGTGATCCTGCCGGTCTAGCGTCGAACGCAGGAGGCGGCCATGGTACGGCGACGGGTTCCGCTGGTGACGCTCACGCTGATCGCGGTCGGGCTGGTGGTCGGGGGGCTCTGGTGGTGGGCGGTGCTGCGCCTGCTGCTGGTTCCGGGTGAGGCCGGACCGGTCGAGGGGGCGGTGGCCGCGGGCGGCTGGGGGCTGAGCCTGTTGCCGGTGCACGTGGCCGCCTCCTCCCGGCCGGCGCGCCTCACCAGGGCATGGCGACGCCGCCGTTCGGGCGCAGGATCTGCCCCGTCGTGAACGAGGAGGCGTCGCAGGCGAGATGGAGGACCGCGTGGGCGATGTCCTCGGGCTCGCCGACCCTCCGCAGCGGTGAGTGACGGACCATCGCGGCCTCGGCCTGCTCCTGTGCGGCCGGCTCGTGACGGTCCGTCATGGGGGTCCGGATCCAGCCGGGCGCGACCGCGTTGACCCGGATGCCGTGCGGGCCCGCCTCGACCGCGAGCGTCTTGGTGAGCTGGACGACGGCCGCCTTGGCGACGCTGTAGCAGAGCAGTCCGGGGCTCGCGGTGTCCATCGCGCCCGAGGCCATGGTGACGATGGACCCCGGGGTGCCGGAGGCGATCATCGACCGGACCGCCTCCTGGCAGGCGTGGAGCACGCCCTTGAAGTTGACGGCGAGGACCCGGTCGAGGTCCTCCTCGCGGGTCTCCAGGACGGTGCCGGTGTGCATGATCCCGGCGACCGCCGCCATCACGTGGAGCGGGCCGGCCGCGTCGACGGCGGTGGCGAGCGCGGACCGGTCGGTCACGTCGAGGGGGTGGACGCGGGCCGTGCCGCCCTCGCGGGAGATCAGGGCGGCCGTCTCGTCGAGGCCCGGCTCGTCGCGGTCCGCCAGGTGGAGGGACGCGCCCGCCCGGGCGAGGAGGACGGCGCTGGCGCGGCCGATGCCGCTCGCGGCGCCGGTCACGAACGCGGTGCGGCCGGTGAGGTCGTACGCCGAGAGGTCCATGCCGGGACCGTACGACTGGATCTGACGGATCGTCAATTGTGGTGCGGGGGCGGATCGGAGGACTCCGCCGCCGGGCCGGTCTGGCAGCCCGGGCACCAGTAGGTGACCCGGTCGCCCAGCTCCGCCTTGCGGACGGCGGCCCCGCACCGCAGGCAGGGACGGCCCTCGCGCCCGTAGACGTACAGCGGGGTGCGGGGGCGCCGGGTCGTCGTGGTGCGCCGGTCGGGCCGCTCCTTGTTCGCCTCCAGGAGGCGGTGGGCGGTCGCCATCAGGCGGGGTGGCACGTCGGCGGGCAGCTCGCCGACCGGCAGCCACGGGGTGAAGGCCGCCAGGAAGGCCAGCTCCGACTTGTACACGTTGCCGATGCCGGCCAGGTTCCGCTGGTCGAGCAGGGCCTCGCCGAGGGTGCGGCCCGGGTCGGCCAGGAGCCGGCGGACCGCCTCGGCCGGGTCCCAGTCCGGACCCAGGAGGTCCGGGCCGAGGTGCCCCACCACCTTGGACTCCTCGGCGGTACGGATCAGCTCCAGGACCGGCAGGCGGTAGCCGTACGCGGTGTGCTCCTCGTTCCCGAGGACGGCGCGGATCTGGTGCTCGGGGCCGCCGCGCGGGCGCTCCCCGGTCGCGTACACCTTCCAGGCGCCGTCCATCCGCAGGTGCGAGTGGAGGGTGAGCCCGCCGTCGATCCGGGTCAGGAGGTGCTTGCCGCGCGGGGTGACGTCCAGGACCGCGCGGCCGGTGAGGTCGGCGGTCGCGAAGCGGGGCACCCGCAGGTCCGCGCGGGTCAGCACCCGCCCGGCGAGTGCGGCGTGCAGCCGACGGGCGGCCTGCCAGACGGTGTCTCCTTCGGGCATGGAGCCATCATGCCGCTTTCCGGGAGCCCGCCGCGGTGGGGCCGTTCGCCGGGGGTCGCCCGTTCGTGGTGGGTCCGGCCGTCAGGGGTCCTTCCGCAGGTAGTGGGTGCGTTCGTCGGGGGCCCGTTCGGCGGGTCGTCCGTTCCTGGTGGGTCCGGCCGTCGGGGGTCCTTCCGTAGGTAGTGAGCCCGTCCGTCGGGGGTCCGTTCGTGGTGGGGCCGTTCATCAGGGTCTCAGGCGCAGGCCGCGCGGGGTGGCCAGGAAACCGGCGGCCTCCAGGGGGCGGGCGAGGGGAGAGGTCAGGGCCGTCGCGCCGTTGAGGCGCTCGACCGTGACCGTGCCCAGGGCGCCCGCCCGCGCGGCCTCGGCCAGGGCTCCGGCCGCCGCCGTCAGCGCGGGCGCGTCCGGCTCCGTCGGCCACGACAGCACCGACTTGCCGCCGCGCTCCACGTACAGGGTCAGCTCGCCGTCGACCAGGACCACCAGGGCGCCCGCCTTGCGGCCCGGCTTGTGACCGGCGCCGGCCGGCGACTCCGGCCACGGCAGGGCGGCGCCGTACGCGTTCGCCGGGTCGGCGGCGGCCAGCACCACCGCGCGCGGACCGGCTCCCGCCTCCGCTCCCCGGTCCCGGGCGGTCGCCGCCGCCCGCAGCCGGTCCACGGCCCCGTCCATCGCGAACTGGGCCGCGCCCAGCCCCTCCACCACATAGCCGCGCCGCGCCTGGCCGCTGTCCTCGAAGGCGGACAGGATCCGGTAGACCGCCGAGAAACCGCCCTCCACGCCCTCGGCGGCCACGGCGCCGCGGGTCACCACGCCGTGCCGGTCCAGGAGCGTGCGGGCCAGCGCGTGCGCCCGATGGGTCGGCTCGGGCTCGGCGGGCGGCAGCAGCGCCCAGCGGCCCGAGACCGTCGGCGGGCCAGACCGGGAGGCCGGGCGGGTGGTGCCCAGCGCCCCGAACCGGCCGCGCGGCACCGTGCGCCGGGCCCGGTGGGCGGTCGAGCCCGCGGTGCGGCCCGAGCCGAGGAGGGAGCGCAGCGGCGCCAGGGTGTCGTTGGTGAGCCGGCCCGACCAGGCCAGGTCCCACAGGGCGTCGGCGAGCTGCGGGTCGGTCGCGTCCGGGTGGGTGGTGATCCGGACCTGGTCGGCGATCTGCCGGAAGAAGAGGCCGTACCCCCCGGCCAGGGCCGTCAGCACCGACTCGTGGAGCGCGGTGAGCTCCAGCGGGTGCGGCGGGGGCAGCAGCAGCGGGGCCGCGTCCGCGAGGTAGAGCGAGACCCAGCCGTCCTTGCCGGGAAGCGAGCCCGCCCCGGCCCAGACGAGCTCGCCGGTGGTCGTCAGCTCGTCGAGCATCGCCGGGGAGTAGTCCCGGACCCGGGACGGCAGGACCAGCTTCTCCAGGGCCGACGCCGGCACGGGCGCGCCCTGGAGCTGCTCCACCGCGCGCGCCAGGCCGTCGATCCCGCGCAGACCGCTGCCGCCCAGGTGCTGCCACTGGGGCAGGAAGGTGGCCAGGGCCGCCGGGGGCACCGGCTCCAGCTCGTGGCGCAGGGCCGCCAGGGAGCGGCGGCGCAGCCGGCGCAGGACGGCCGCGTCGCACCACTCCTGGCCGATGCCCGAGGGGTGGAACTCGCCCTGGACGACCCGGCCCGCCGCGGCGAGCCGCTGGAGCGCGCCGTCCGTGACGGCGGCGCCGAGACCGAAGCGGGCGGCGGCCTGGGAGGAGGTGAAGGGGCCGTGGGTGCGCGCGTACCGGGCGAGGAGATCGCCGAGCGGGTCCTTCACCGGTTCGGTGAACGCCTCCGGGACGCCGACCGGCAGCGCCGTGCCCAGCGCGTCCCGCAGCCGGCCGGCGTCCTCGATCGCCGCCCAGTGCTCGGTGCCCGCGATCCGCACCGCGATCGCGCGCCGGGACCGGGCCAGCTCGCGCGCCCAGCCCTCCTCGGCGCCCCGAGCGGCCAGCTCGGCGCCGGTCAGCGGCCCGAGGACCCGCAGCAGGTCCGCGACGCCCTCGGAGTCCTTGATCCGCCGGTCCTCGGTGAGCCACTGGAGCTCCCGCTCCAGCTCGGCCAGCACCTCGGGGTCGAGCAGCTCGCGCAGCTCCGCCTGGCCCAGCAGCTCCGCCAGGAGCCGGGAGTCCAGGGAGAGCGCGGCCGCCCGGCGCTCGGCGAGCGGGGAGTCGCCCTCGTACAGGAACTGCGCCACGTAGCCGAAGAGCAGGGAGCGGGCGAAGGGGGACGGCTCGGGGGTGGTGACCTCGACGAGGCGGACCCGGCGGGCCTCGATGTCGCCCATGAGCTCGGTCAGGCCGGGGACGTCGAAGACGTCCTGGAGGCACTCGCGGACGGCCTCCAGGACGATCGGGAACGAGCCGAACTCACTCGCCACCTGGAGCAGCTGGGCGGCCCGCTGGCGCTGCTGCCAGAGCGGGGTCCGCTTCCCCGGGTTCCGCTTCGGCAGCAGCAGGGCGCGGGCGGCGCACTCCCGGAAACGGGAGGCGAACAGCGCGGAGCCGCCCACCTGGTCGGTGACGATCTGCGCCACCTCGCCCTTGTCGAAGACCGCGTCCGCCGCGCCCACCGGCGCCTGGTCGGCGTCGTACGCGGCGTCCTGGTGGCGGCCCGGGTCGACCGGCTCGTGGTCCAGCAGGTCGAGCCCCATGTCGAGGCCCATCAGGTCGGCGTCGGGCAGGCGCAGCACGATGCCGTCGTCCGCGTGCATCACCTGCGCGTCCATGCCGTACCGCTCGGCCAGCCGGGCGCCCAGCGCCAGCGCCCACGGCGCGTGCACCTGCGCCCCGAAGGGGGAGTGGACGACGACCCGCCAGTCCCCCAGCTCGTCGCGGAACCGCTCCACCAGGATCGTGCGGTCGTCCGGCACGTGGCCGCAGGCCTCTCGCTGCTCCCCCAGGTACGCCAGGACGTTGTCCGCGGCCCAGGAGTCCAGACCCGCCGCGCGCAGCCGCAGCCGGGCGTCCTCCTCGCCGAGCGCGCCCAGCTCGCGCAGGAACGCGCCGACCGCGCGCCCCAGTTCGAGCGGACGGCCCAGCTGGTCGCCCTTCCAGAACGGCAGCCGGCCCGGCGCCCCGGGCGCCGGTGACACCAGGACCCGGTCGCGGGTGATGTCCTCGATCCGCCAGGAGGTGGTGCCCAGCGTGAAGACGTCGCCGACCCGCGACTCGTACACCATCTCCTCGTCGAGCTCGCCGACCCGGCCACCGCCCTTCTTCGGGTCCGCGCCGGCCAGGAACACCCCGAACAGGCCCCGGTCGGGGATGGTGCCGCCGGAGGTGACCGCGAGCCGCTGCGCGCCCGGCCGGCCGGTGACCGTCCCCGCGACCCGGTCCCACACCACGCGCGGGCGCAGCTCGGCGAAGGCGTCCGAGGGATAGCGCCCCGCGAGCATGTCGAGGACGGCCGTGAAGGCCGACTCGGGCAGGGAGGCGAAGGGCGCGGCCCGGCGCACCACCGTCAGCAGGTCGTCCACCTGCCAGGTGTCGAGGGCGACCATCGCGACCAGCTGCTGGGCCAGCACGTCCAGCGGGTTGGCCGGGATCCGCAGCGACTCGATGGAGCCCGAGCGCATCCGCTCGGTGACCACGGCCGCCTGCACCAGGTCGCCGCGGTACTTGGGGAAGACCACGCCCGTCGAGACGGCGCCGACCTGGTGCCCCGCGCGGCCCACGCGCTGGAGGCCGGAGGCCACCGACGGCGGGGACTCGACCTGCACGACCAGGTCGACGGCGCCCATGTCGATGCCGAGCTCCAGGCTGGAGGTGGCGACCACCGCGGGCAGCCGGCCCGCCTTCAGGTCCTCCTCGACCTGGGCGCGCTGCTCCTTGGACACCGAGCCGTGGTGGGCGCGGGCGAGCAGCGGCGGCGCGCCCTTGGCCGCGCCCGACTGGGCCATGATCTCGGCGGGTGGGGCCCCCTCGGGGGCGGGCTCCCCGGTCGCCCGCTCGTAGGCGATCTCGTTCAACCGGTTGCAGAGCCGCTCGGCGAGGCGCCGGGAGTTGGCGAAGACGATCGTGGAGCGGTGGGACTGGACGAGGTCCGCGATCCGCTCCTCGACGTGCGGCCAGATCGACGGCTTGTCGCCGCCGCTCTCGCCCTCGGAGGCGGGGGAGCCGCCCAGCTCGCCCATGTCCTCCACGGGCACCACGACGGAGAGGTCGAACTCCTTGCCCGAGGGCGGCTGCACGATCTCCACCTGGCGGCCGGGGGAGAGGAAGCGGGCGACCTCGTCGACCGGGCGGACCGTGGCCGACAGGCCGATCCGGCGCGCGGGGCGGGGCAGCAGCTCGTCGAGCCGCTCCAGGGTGAGGGCCAGGTGCGCGCCGCGCTTGGTGCCGGCGACCGCGTGGACCTCGTCCAGGATGACCGTCTCCACGCCGGCCAGCGCCTCCCGGGCGGCCGAGGTCAGCATGAGGAAGAGCGACTCCGGGGTGGTGATCAGAATGTCCGGGGGCTTGGTGGCGAGCGCACGGCGCTCGGCGGCCGGGGTGTCGCCGGACCGGATGCCCACCCGGACGTCCGGCTCGGGGAGCCCGAGGCGGACGGACTCCTGGCGGATGCCGGTCAGCGGCGAGCGGAGATTGCGCTCCACGTCCACGGCGAGCGCCTTCAGCGGGGAGACGTACAGCACCCGGCAGCGCTTCCTCGGCTCGGCCGGGGCGGGCGCGGACGCCAGCCGGTCCAGGGAGGCGAGGAAGGCGGCGAGGGTCTTGCCCGAACCGGTCGGCGCCACGACGAGCACGTCCGAACCCGCGCCGATGGCCCGCCAGGCGCCCTCCTGGGCGGCGGTGGGCGCGGTGAACGCCCCGGTGAACCACCCGCGGGTGGCCGGGGAGAAGTCTTCGAGCGCGGACGTGACCATGCCCCCCATCGTGCACCCGGCCACCGACAACCGCCGGGACCTGTGGAAAACCGCGGCCCGCGCCGTCCTGGCCTGTGGACACCCGGTCGTCGCCGGTGCGGGGCCGACGCAGAATGGAGACATGGCGAGGGGCGAGCGGGCACGGTACTGGCAGTACGCCGAGCTGCCCGGGGTCGACTTGCTGCACGCCCACTACATCGAGAAGACCTTCTCCCGCCACACCCACGAGACCTTCGTCTACGCCGCGATCACCGAGGGCGTCGAGGCGTTCCACTACCGGAACGAGCTGGTACAGGCGGGCCCGGGACAGATCGCCCTGGTGAACCCGGACACCATGCACACCGGGCACGCCGGCGTCCCCGAGGGCTGGACCTACCGCACGATCTACCCGGACCCGGAGCTCATCCGGTCCATCGCCGCCGACGTCCTCGCCGTCCGCGGCCCGGTCGGCTTCACCCAGCCCGTCGTCGACGACCCCCGCGCCGCCCAGCTCGTCATCGGCGTGCACCGTGCCGCCGAGGAGGGCAACGCGCTCGCCGCCGACAGCCTGCTGAGGCTGGTCACCGCGCGGATGCTGCGCAGCCACGGCGGCCGGCTGCGCCCGCTCACGCCCCGCGGCGCGGGGGCCCGGGACGTGGCACGCGCGCGTGCCGTCCTGGAGGAGCGGATGGACCGGCCGCCCACCCTGGAACGGCTCGCCGCCGACCTCGGCACCAGCCCCTTCGCCCTGCTGCGGGCCTTCCGCGCCGAGTACGGCATGCCGCCGCACACCTGGCTCACGGACGCGCGCGTGCGACGGGCCCGGCGGCTCCTGGACGCCGGGACGCCGCCGGCCGAGGCAGCCGTGGCCGTCGGCTTCACGGACCAGCCCCACCTGAACCGCCACTTCACCCGCAGCGTCGGCGTCCCGCCCGGCGCCTACCAGCGGGCCCGGGGCCTGGTGCGCAAGAACGTACAAGACCCGCCGCCGGCCGCTCCGTAACGTCGGACGCGTGGCAGAACAGACAGCACACCCCGCCACGCGGGGCATACGTGAGGACCCGCCCGCCGGTACGGCCGGGAGCGGCCCGGCCGGTGCCGCCGGAGCGCGGAAGCCCGACTCGGCCGTGGTCCGGGACGCGCTCGGCGTCGGCATCGCCGTCGGGCTCTCCGGCTTCGCCTTCGGCGTGACCTCGGCCGGCGCCGGACTCACCCTCCTCCAGACCTGCGCGCTCAGCCTGCTCGTCTTCACGGGCGCCTCGCAGTTCGCCCTCGTCGGCGCCCTGGCCGGCGGAGGGAACCCGTTCACGGCCGCCGCCGGCGCCTTCTTCCTCGGCACCCGCAACGCCTTCTACGGACTGCGCCTCTCCCAGCTCCTCGCCCTGCCGAGGTCCGCGAAGCCCTTCGCCGCGCAGTGGGTCATCGACGAGACCACCGCCGTCGCCCTCGCCCAGCCGGACCGCAGGTCCGCCCGGATCGGCTTCACCGTCACCGGGCTCACCCTCTACGTCCTGTGGAACCTCACCACGCTGCTCGGGGCACTCGGCGCCGAGGCCATCGGCGACACCGCCGCCTGGGGACTGGACGCCGCGGGTCCGGCCGTCTTCCTCGCGCTGCTCGCCCCGATGCTGAGGACCGCGACCGAGCGGGCCACCGCCGGGATCGCCGTCGTCCTCGGCCTCGGCCTGCTGCCCGTGCTCCCGGCAGGCGTCCCCGTGCTGGTCGCGGCGCTCGCCGCCCCGGCCGTCCTCTGGTTCCAGGGGCGCAGGGCGCGGCAGGAACGGGCCACGGACGAGGAGGCGACCCGGTGAACGGCATGGACAGCACCCACGTCTGGATCGCGATCGGCCTCACCGTCGCCGGCTGCTACCTGGTCAAGCTGACCGGTCTGCTCGTCCCGGCCCAGACCCTGGAGCGGCCGCTCGTCCAGCGGCTCGCCGCCCTCCTTCCCGTCGCCCTGCTCGCGGCACTCACCGCGCAGCAGACCTTCGCCACCGGCACGTCCCTCGCCGTGGACGCCCGGGCCGCCGGCGTGGCCGCCGCCGCGCTCGCCCTCGTCCTGCGCGCGCCCTTCCTGGTCGTCGTGGGCGCCGCCGTCGTGGTGACCGCGGGGGTACGGGCCCTGGGCGGCTGAGCCGGAGGCGCACGGAAGCCGGCCGACCGGTCCCCCGCGCGCGGGGGACCGGGATCAGCCGTCCAGGGGACGTCCGTAGGCGCGCAGGGTGCGCAGCGCCTCGATCGTGACGATCGGCCGCCACTCCAGGGACGAGCCCGGGGCCCAGGCCCGCCACCGGATCGGCCAGCCCCCGTCCTCGGCCTGCTCCGCGGCGAGGTGGTCCAGCGAGCGGGACAGCTCCTCGTCGGTGAACCAGCCCCGGGCGAGCGAGTCCGGCACGCGCGCGTAGTCGTGCGGATAGTGGTGCTCGCCCGGCGCGTACCCGTCGGCCACCGGGAAATCCTCCGGGCGGTCCGGGTCCAGGACGGCGAGCCGCTGCTCGCGCACCAGCCGGCCGAGCCGGTCGGCCGCCGCCTCGGCCCGTGGCCGGTCCGGCGCCGAGTCGAGGAAGGCGACCGCCGCCTGCACCTCGTAGGGATGGGACTTCTCCAGCGACTCCACCGCCGTCCAGCAGAACTCGGTGGCCCGGAACAGCCAGGCGTGCCAGACCTGGTTGCGGTGGAGCGTGCCGACCACCGGGCCGGTCGAGAGCAGCTCCCCGGGCGGATCGTCGACGACCGGCACGAACGGCGCCGACGGATAGGCGCGCTGGGAGGGGTGGATCGCCGGCAGCGCCCCCTCGTGCGTGGAGACCGCCGTCAGATAGCGGCAGATCCGCTCCACCCGCAGTCCGCCGCAGCGCCCGATGGAGTCCAGCACCCGCAGCGCGTGCGCGGTGTGCAGCGGCTGGCTGACCGGGCCCCGCAGGTCCGGTTCGAGGCCGTGGCCGTAACCGCCGTCCTCGTCGAGGTACGCGGTCAGGGCGGCCTCCACCGGGTCCGCGCCGCCGCGCAGGAAGTGGTAGGCGAAACGGCGCTGTTCGAGCACGCGGGCCGTCAGCCAGACGAACCGCTCGGCGCGGGCCAGCGGCGACCCGGGGGCCGCCGGGGGAGAGGGCGGGGAAAGGAGGGGTTTTTCGGCCATGTTCCGACCGTAGGGCGGAACCGCGCGGTGGCAAGCCCCGGCGGCCGGGCTGCACTCTTGGGAGCGGGATACTGATGTCATGCGGTTGACGATTTTCTGGCAGCGGATGGCCGACCACTTCGGCTCCGGGTACGCGGACTCCTTCGCCCGGGACCACGTCCTGTCCGAACTGGGCGGCCGGACCGTCCACGAGGCGCTGGACGCCGGCTGGGAGGCGAAGGACGTGTGGCGGGTGGTCTGCGGCGCCATGGACGTCCCGGCCGAGAAGCGCTGACCGCCCTCCTGGGGCGATCCGCCGGGACCCGGGCGGATCGCCCGCCGGGTGCGCGAGACTGGCGGGGTGGCCCCGACTGACGACACCTCCGAGAAGACCGCCCGGAAGACACCCGCGACGCCCGCCGCCCGGAGCACGACGCCCGACGCGAGCGCGTCGCCCGGCGTCCCCGCCGCCGGCTCCGGAGGGCAGCCGCCCTCCGAGCTCCCCGCCACCCCCGCGGCGCCCGGGGCGCGCATGCCTCGCTGGCTGCCCCGCGCGATGGTCCTCGCCCTCGCCCTCTACGCCTGTTTCCAGCTCGGCGACTGGGCCTTCCACCAACTCGTCGGCCTGCTCGTCAACATCCTGCTCGCCTTCTTCCTCGCGCTCGCCATCGAGCCCGCCGTCGGCCGCATGGCGGCGCGCGGGATGCGCCGGGGGCTCGCCACCTTCCTCGTCTTCTTCGGCGTCCTCGTCTTCGGCATCGGCTTCGTCGTGCTGCTCGGCTCGATGCTCGCCGGCCAGATCGTCGACATGGTCGAGAACTTCCCCAAGTACCTCGACTCGCTGATCAACTGGATCAACCAGACCTTCCACACCGAGCTCTCCCGGGTCGAGGTCCAGGACAGCGTGCTCAATTCGGACTGGCTGCAGAAGTACGTGCAGAACAGTGCCACCGGGGTCCTCGACGTCTCGGCCACCGTCCTCGGCGGGCTCTTCCGGCTCCTGACGATCTTCCTCTTCGCCTTCTACTTCGCCGCCGACGGTCCCCGCCTGCGCCGCGCGCTCTGCTCCGTCCTGCCGCCCGCCCGGCAGGCCGAGGTGCTGCGCGCCTGGGAGATCGCGGTCGACAAGACCGGCGGCTACCTCTACTCGCGCGGCCTGATGGCCCTCATCTCCGGCGTCGCGCACTTCGTCCTCTTCGAGATCCTGGACGTGCCCTACGCCCCCGCGCTCGCGGTCTGGGTCGGTCTGGTCTCGCAGTTCATCCCCACCATCGGCACCTATCTGGCCGGTGCGCTGCCGATGCTGATCGCCTTCACCGTGAACCCCTGGTACGCCCTGTGGGTGCTCGGTTTCGTCGTGGTCTACCAGCAGTTCGAGAACTACGTCCTCCAGCCGAAGCTCACCTCCAAGACGGTCGACATCCACCCGGCGGTGGCCTTCGGTTCGGTGATCGCGGGCACGGCCCTGCTCGGCGCGGTCGGCGCGCTGATCGCCATCCCCGCCGTGGCCACCCTCCAGGCGTTCCTCGGGGCGTACGTGAAGCGGTACGACGTCATGGACGACCCGCGGGTGCACGGTCACCGGCGGTACGGCGAGGCGGTCGTGGCACGGCTCCAGAAGGCCCTCCAGCACAAGAAGGACGCCTCGGGCGGCTCCGAGGAGGCGTGACGGCCCGGCTCACAGGTACGAGGGGCCGGTGACGCGGCCCCTGAACAGGTACCAGACCCACGCCTGGACCGCGACGAGCAGCGGGGTCACCACGGCCAGCGCAGGGACGAGCAGGGCCAGCGTCCCGGGCGCCGCCGCCCGCTCGGCCAGCGGCAGCGCCGCACCCGCCCAGAGCGGCAGTCCGCCCAGCAGGACGGCGGTGAGGGCGAGCGGATGCCAGGGCCGCCCGGCCCGCCCGACCAGCCGGCGGGCCCGCTGGTACGGGGCGCCGGTGAGCCGCAGCGAGGCGAAGCCGAGGCCGTGCGCCGCGAACAGGGCGGCGACGGCCGGCGCGGCCACCACGGCGACGGGCCCGGTCGCGGGCTCGTACGGTCTGCCGGCGAGGAGGGCCGCGAGCAGCAGGCCCCAGGACAGCGCGACCGCCCAGCTGCCGGCCGTGACGGCGGTGTCGCAGGCCGCCCGCCAGCGGGGCCCCGGCCCCCGGCCCCGTGACCACAGCCCCGCGTCCCGCACGATCCACCCGGCCAGCAGCACCACGAGGACGGGCGCCTGACCGCTCAGGAGCTCGCCCTCCAGCGCGGGGAAGCAGCCGACGAGGACGCCGGCGGTGGCGACCAGCCAGACCTCGTTCCCCAGGAAGAAGGGGGCGAAGGAGGCGAGGACGAGTCTGCGCTCGGCGTCGCCGCGGCCGAGCCAGGGCAGCAGCATGCCGCTGCCGATGTCCGTGCCGGCGAGGACGAACCAGCCGGTGGCACAGCAGGCGAGCAGGAAGACGGCCAGGGTTTCCACGGTTCTCCTCGTGCCGAAGACGGGGCGGAGCGGGGCGGGGCGGGTCAGTAGCGGGTCAGGGGCGCGGCCGGGGTCGGCGGGGGCTCCTCCACGGCGCGCTCGTCCCGGCCGAGGCCCGGATCGGAGGGGCCCCGGCGGGCGTGCCGGGCGATCAGCCAGCCGTTGAGGACGGCGAGGAGCAGGAAGAGCGTGGCGAACACGGCCAGCGAGAGCCGCATCGTGCCGGGGGAGAGGTCCGAGACGGCGTCCTCGGTCCGCAGCAGGCCGTACACCACCCAGGGCTGACGGCCGGCCTCGCGGAAGACCCAGCCGCCGGTCATGGCGAGGTAAGGCAGCGGCACGGAGGCCATCAGGACCAGGTGCCAGAGCCGGAAGCGCAGGACGGCCTTCCGGAAGGCGGCCAGGATCACTCCGGCGAAGCAGAGGTACATCATCAGGCCGAAGGAGATCAGCATCACCAGGCCGCCGCCCCGGGTCCAGCCCTCCGGCGGTATGTAGTCGCCGGGGCCGAACCGGGTCGTCAACTCGGCCTGCACCCGGGCCACCTCGGCGGCCTGTCCTCCGAAGACGGCCGATTTCATCGGCTGGAACGAAGCGAGGGCGGAGAACTGGAGCCCGCCGCTGACCGCCGCCGCCAGCAGTGCCGGCGCCGCGACGTACACCCCGGTCCGCAGGCTCCGCCGGAAGAAGTCCGCCTCCGCCGTCCGCCGGAAGAGGTGGTGGGCGCTGATCCCCGCCATGAGGAAGCCCGCGGTGAGGAGGGCTCCCGACAGGATGTGGGCGAGCGGGAGGAGCGCGGCCGGGTTGGTGAGGACCGCGGCGGGGTCGGTCAGGACGAGCGCGCCGTCCTCGGAGCCATACCCCACCGGATGGTTGAGGAAGCCGTTGGAGACGAGGATCCAGTACGCGGAGAGGTAGGCGGTCAGCACCACGACCCAGATCGTCGCGAGGTGCGCCCAGCGGCCGAGCCGGTGCCAGCCGAAGATCCACAGGCCGAGGAAGGTGGACTCGACGAAGAACGCGACGAGCGTCTCCACGGCCAGGGAGGCGCCGAGTATGTTGCCCGCCTCGTGGGTGAGGCCGCTCCAGGCCATGCCGAACTGGAACTCCATGACCAGGCCGGTGACGATCCCGACCGCGTAGTTGATCACGTACAGCTGGCCCCAGAAGCGGACCTGACGGGCGTCCTCCGGGCGTCGGCCGAGCGTGGCGCGGGTCTGGAGGACGGCGACGATCGTGCCGAGGCCCAGGGTGAGGGCGACGAAGAGGAAGTGGCCTGCGGCGGTGAGGCCGAACTGCAGCCGCGCGAGATCGAGTACGTCCTGATGCACTCCGCCAGCATGCGCGGACGGCCCCCTGCCCCACATCTGACCAGGGGTGACAATCGCCGGCCGGTGCCGTACATCCTCGGGTGACAGGTGCCTCCCCGGAGTACCACGAAAGTTGATCCGGGCGGCCCCGGCCCCTTAGGGGTGACCCCGGGGCGGGGGCGTCCGTACGGGTCCGTCAGGCCAGCCAGCCGGGGGTGATCATCCCCGTTTCGTAGGCCAGGACGACCAGTTGGGCCCGGTCCCGGACCCCGAGCTTGGTCATGATCCGGCTGACGTGGGTCTTGGCGGTGGCGGGGGAGAGGACCAGGCGGCCCGCGATCTCGTCGTTCGACAGCCCCGCCCCGACCAGGCCCAGGACCTCCCGCTCGCGTTCGGTGAGCGCGTCCAGGCGCCCGGCGGGGTCCGGCCGGCGGCCGGACGGGTCGGCGCGCCCCGCGAACTCGGCGATCAGCCGACGGGTCACCGCCGGCGCGATGAGCGCGTCGCCGCGGGCCACGACCCGCACCGCGTGCAGCAGTTCCATCGGCTCGGTGTCCTTGACGAGGAACCCGGACGCCCCGGCGCGCAGCGCCCCGTACACGTGCTCGTCCTCGTCGAAGGTGGTGAGGATGACGACCTTCACGGCGTCGAGCCGGGGATCGGCGGTGATGCGGCGGGTGGCCTCCAGGCCGTCGAGCACGGGCATCCGGATGTCCATGAGGACGACGTCCGGCCTGAGTCCGGCGGCGAGGGCGACGGCCTGCGCGCCGTCCCCGGCCTCGCCGACGACCTCGATGTCCTCCTCGTCGGAGAGGATCGACCGGAAGCCGGCCCGGACGAGGGTCTGGTCGTCGGCGAGCACGACGCGGATCATCGCTGCTTCCCTTCCTGCGGGGCGAGGGTCGTGGGGAGCTCGGCGTCGACGGCGAAGCCGCCGCCGGCCGGTCCGGCGGTGAGCGTCCCGCCGAGGGCGCGGGCCCGCTCGGCCATCCCCCGCACGCCGCTGCCGCCGGACGTCCCGGAGCCGCCGGGGGCGACGGGGTCCGGCCGCGCGCCGCCGCCGTCGTCCGCGATCCGGATCCGTACGGTGCCGGTCTCCGCCGCCCAGTCCAGGGTGACGGTGACGACCGAGGCGCCCGAGTGGCGGGTCACGTTCGTGAGCGACTCCTGCACGATGCGGTACGCGGCGAGGTCCACGGGCGGCGGCAGCGGGACGGCCGTGCCGGTGACGCGGACGCGCACGTCCAGTCCGGCGGCGCGGGCCCGGGCCGTCAGGTCGCCGAGGAGGGCCAGGCCGGAGGCGGGCGGGGCGGTGGGCGCGGCCCCGTCGGCCCCGCGCAGCACTCCGAGCGTGGCGCGCAGCTCCCGCAGGGCGTCCTTGCTGGTGGTGCGGACCGCCGT
Source organism: Streptomyces sp. NPDC014656 (assembly GCF_043084305.1). Lineage (NCBI taxonomy): Bacteria > Bacillati > Actinomycetota > Actinomycetes > Kitasatosporales > Streptomycetaceae > Streptomyces > Streptomyces sp. NPDC014656. Next base: position 369,042 of record NZ_JBIBZN010000006.1, on the reverse strand, counting down.
CAGGGCCTCCGTAGCGGTCGTCAGCGCGCTCTCGGGGTCGGGGCGCTTGGCGAGCCGGTGCAGGGCGGCGCCGGACTGCACGTTGATGAGGGAGACGGTGTGACCGAGGACGTCGTGGAGTTCGCGGGCGATCCGCAGCCGCTCCTCGGTGGCGCTCTGCCGGGCCCGGGCCTCCTGCTCGCGCTCGGCGGCGAGGGCGCGCTGCTCCACCTCGTGGAGGTACGCGATCCGGGTGCGCTGGGCGCGGCCGACCGCGACCAGGCTGATCAGCCAGCCGGCGAGCATCACGAGCGCGGTCTCGTCGATCTGGCGGTGGCCCGGCCGCTGGCGGGCCTCGCCGAGGCCGACCGCGAGCAGGGTGACCGCGGCGAGCGCCACGGCGGCGGCGAAACGGCCCTCCGCGGCCGTGGTGTAGAGCGCCAGCGCGAAGGCGATCATGAGCGGCCCGTCCTGCTCGGAGAGCGGGTAGTAGGCCACGCACGCGAGGAGGGTGACGACGGCGACGGCGACGGGCCACGCGCGCCGGAGGGCGAGGGCGCCGCAGCCGACGAGCACGAGGGCCCAGCCGAGCGCGGCGCGCGGGGCGGACTCGTGGACGTGCCACCCCGAGATCAGCGTCCAGGCCGTCACCAGGAGGAGGACCAGGCCCGCGATCAGGGCGTCGGCGGTCCGGGGCGGGAGGCGCATGGGACGAAGGATAGGCGGGAGGGGGCCCGCGGGCCGCCCGCTCCCCTTATAGTAAAAGAGTTGAATAGGTAGCGGGTTGGGTAAGGAAACAGGAGAAGGTGGCCGGCGGATGAGCGTGCAGGAATACCGGCGGTACGTGGCCCTCGGCGACAGCCAGACCGAGGGCGTCGGGGACGGGGACGACCTCTCCGGGCTGCGCGGCTGGGCCGACCGGCTGGCCGAGCACCTCGCCCGGACCGACCCCGGCGTCCGGTACGCCAACCTCGCCGTGCGGGGCCGCCTGGCCGGCGCCGTGCGGGCGGAACAGCTCCCTGCGGCCCTCGCCCTGCGGCCCGACCTCGCCACCGTCGTCGCCGGCGTGAACGACCTGCTCCGGCCGGGCTTCGACGCCGACGAGACCGCCGGGCACCTGGAGGCCGTCTTCGCCGCCCTGACCGGTCAGGGCGCCCGGGTGGCCACTCTCACGTTCCCCGACGTCGGCCGCATCACCCCGCTGGCCCGGCCCCTCGCGCCCCGTGTCCACGCCCTCAACGACCGGATCCGGGAGGCCGCCCGCCGGCACGGGGTGACCGTCGCCGAGACCGCCCACCACGACGTCGTCACCGACCCCCGGCTGTGGAGCGCCGACCGGCTGCACGCCTCCCCGCTCGGACACGCGCGCATCGCCGCGGCCGTCGCCGACGCGCTCGCCCTCCCGGGCAGCGACGGCGGCTGGGCCCGGCCGCTGCCGCCCCGCCCGGCTCCCCCACGCCTGCGCGCCGTCGCCGGCGAACTCGCCTGGGCCGGATCCTTCCTCGGACCCTGGATCGCCCGCCGCGTGCGCGGCCGGTCCTCCGGCGACGGCCGGGCCGCCAAGCGCCCGGAACTGCTGCCCGTCGGGCCGGCCGGGAACTGATCCCCGGGAACCGCCCCGAAGGACTGTCCCCGGGGCCTCTCCGCGAGCCGGGGAGGGTGGGGTGCCCGGCGGTTCCGCCGGTCAACGCGCCGGGTGCGGTTTCAGTCGTCTGAAGGTCGTTTCCGGTGATCTGCCGGAAGCCGTCCGATGAGCCTCCTAACGTACGGACTGACCGTGCCGACGCGGTCCTACGAGGAGGAAGCCTGTGTCATCGCCCTGCGACCCCCGCTACGCCCCCGCCGGTGATGTGGACGGGGCGCTCATGGTGATCGACTCCCGGCTCCGGGCCGTCCAGGACGGCAGGACCGGGACCGACCCCGAGCAGCAGAAGCTGCTCGACCAGCTCACCGCTTCCCTGGACCTGCAGGGCGTCCACGACCTCCTGGACGGCGCCTGCACGCTCGTCTTCATCTACATGAAGTGGCTGCGCCAGGTCCACGAGGAGCACGACCGGGACGTCATCGAGTACGTGGTCCCCAGCCTCGTGGCCACGCTGCGCATGATGCCCCGGAGCGTCCGCCCCGAGGCGATCCCCACCATGGCCGGGCTGGTGATCGCGGCGGGCACCGGCCTCAGCCCCAGCCTCTGGCGCCGGCAGTACGGGGACTGGACGAAGGAGGAGATGACCGCCCTGGAGGCCACCGCCCTCCTGCTGGCCGAGCACATCAACCGGATCGCCGGCGACCGAGACTTCGCCACCCGCATGATCGGCGAGACGCTGTCGCGGGCCGACCGGGAGGCGGGCCCGGGCCACGACGAGGCGTGGAACGGGGACGGGGCGGGCGGGAGGTAGAGGACGGGGCGGGCGGGAGGCGGGGGCGGTGAGGCCGGAGCGGCCCGGCCTCGCCGACGGCCCGGAGCTTGTCCACAGGCCGGGCGTGGCACGCTTGACACGAAAATCGAACATCTATTCTCATGAAGGTTCCGGCCCTTGGAATCGCGGGCATCTCGGCGAGTTGTCCACAGGTCGGAGAGACGCGAGGACCCATTGTCAGTGGCAGGGGTTAGCGTCTTTCACATGAAGCGATCGACTCAAGCACCCCGGGTGGAACCCATGGCAGGAACCGACCGCGAGAAGGCGCTCGACGCCGCGCTCGCACAGATTGAACGCCAATTCGGCAAGGGCGCCGTGATGCGCATGGGCGACCGTACCCAGGAGCCGATCGAGGTGATCTCCACCGGATCGACCGCCCTCGACGTCGCCCTGGGCGTCGGCGGTCTGCCGCGTGGCCGTGTCGTGGAGATCTACGGCCCGGAGTCCTCCGGCAAGACGACCCTGACCCTGCACGCCGTGGCCAACGCGCAGAAGAGCGGCGGACAGGTCGCCTTCATCGACGCCGAGCACGCCCTCGACCCCGAGTACGCCCGCAAGCTGGGCGTCGACATCGACAACCTCATCCTGTCCCAGCCGGACAACGGCGAGCAGGCCCTCGAGATCGTCGACATGCTGGTGCGCTCCGGCGCGCTCGACCTCATCGTCATCGACTCCGTCGCCGCGCTCGTCCCGCGTGCGGAGATCGAGGGCGAGATGGGCGACTCCCACGTGGGTCTCCAGGCCCGACTGATGAGCCAGGCCCTCCGGAAGATCACCAGCGCCCTCAACCAGTCCAAGACCACGGCGATCTTCATCAACCAGCTCCGCGAGAAGATCGGCGTGATGTTCGGCTCGCCGGAGACCACGACCGGTGGCCGCGCGCTCAAGTTCTACGCCTCGGTGCGCATCGACATCCGCCGCATCGAGACGCTCAAGGACGGCACGGAGGCGGTCGGCAACCGCACCCGCTGCAAGGTCGTGAAGAACAAGGTCGCGCCCCCCTTCAAGCAGGCCGAGTTCGACATCCTCTACGGCCAGGGCATCAGCCGCGAGGGCGGCCTGATCGACATGGGCGTGGAGCACGGCTTCGTCCGCAAGGCCGGCGCCTGGTACACGTACGAGGGCGACCAGCTCGGCCAGGGCAAGGAGAACGCCCGCAACTTCCTGAAGGACAACCCCGACCTCGCCAACGAGATCGAGAAGAAGATCAAGGAGAAGCTGGGCGTCGGCGTCCGTCCCGAGGCCGCCACGGCCGAGACGGCCACCGACACGGCGGACGCGGCGGACCCGGCCGGCGCGGACGACGCCAAGGCCGCTCCGGCCGTCGCGGCCAAGACCGCCAAGGCGACCAAGGCCACCGCGGCCAAGAGCTGAACCGGTGACCGGTCGCACCGAATGGCCGGGTGACAGCCCCGACTCGTCGAGGGCCGAGAAGGAGCTGTCACCCCAGGATCCGGCTGAGCGGGCGCGGGCGATCTGCCTGCGCCTGCTCACCGGAACCCCCCGCACGCGCAAGCAACTGGCCGACGCCCTGCGCAAGCGGGAGGTCCCCGACGACATCGCCGAGGAGGTCCTCGCCCGCTTCGAGGACGTCGGCCTCATCGACGACGCCGCCTTCGCCGGCGCCTGGGTGGAGTCCCGCCACCACGGACGGGGCCTCGCCCGCCGCGCCCTCGCCCGCGAGCTGCGCACCAAGGGCGTCGACCCGGGCCTCGTGCAGGAGGCCGTCGGCCGGCTGGACTCCGAGCGGGAGGAGGCCACCGCGCGCGAGCTGGTGGAGCGCAAGCTCCGTGCCACCCGCGGTCTCGAGCGCGACCGCCGGCTCAGACGCCTCGCCGGGATGCTCGCCCGCAAGGGCTACCCGGAGGGCATGGCCCTGCGGGTGGTCCGCCAGGCGCTGGAGGAGGAGGGCGAGTCCACCGACGGCCTGGAGGAGGGCTACTAGGGCCCTCCGGCGAGCCGCGTCCCAGCGCCTGGGGACCCCCGGGCGTCAGGGCGCCGTCCGGCCGGCCGGCAGGAGGACTGGGAGGCCCGCCGCCTTCCACGCCTGGAAGCCGCCGATCAGGTCGGTCGCCCGGTGCAGGCCCAGGCGACGGAGCGATTCCGCGGCCAGGGAGGAGGCGTAGCCCTCGTTGCAGAAGACCACCACCCGCAGGTCATGGCCGGTGGCGCGCGGGGAGCGGTGGCTGCCCAGGGGGTCGAGCCGCCACTCCAGCTCGTTGCGTTCCACGACCAGCGCGCCCGGGACCAGGCCGTCCCGTTCGCGCAGGGCCGCGTAGCGGGTGTCGACCAGGAGCGCCGCGCCCGACGCGTACTCCTCGTACGCGGTGCGGGCGTCGACCCGGTCGAGGCCGGACCGGACCCGCTCCAGAAGCTCGTCGATGCCGACGCGGTCGGCGCTCACTGCCAGTCCTCCGGACGCTCGACCTGCTCCAGACGGAGCACCGGACCCGTCCGGCTGAAGCGCCGGATCAGCGGGAGCGGCGGGTAGTAGGCGTGCACCGAGACCGCATGGGCGTCGGGGGAGGCGTTCAGCACCTCGTGGACGTGGTCACGGCCGAAGGCGCGCCCGGCGCCCGCGTCGAGCCGGCGGGAGCGGTCGAGTCCCTCGGCCAGCTCCAGGGTCTTCCAGCCGCCCGCCGGGAGGCGGACGGCGAGCGCGTGCTCGGTCAGGCTGCCGCGGGCGGTGGCGAAGGCGCCGAAGGACTCGGCGTGGTCGTGCCAGCCGGTTCCGGTGCCGGGCGGCCAGCCGATGAGCCACGCCTCACTGCCGCCGGGGCCGTCCAGACGTACCCAGGTGCGGCCCTCGGGATCGAGCGGCAGGGAGTCGACGAGGGTCCGGTCGGCGGCGGTGCGGCGGACGAAGTCGAGAAGTTCGGCCGCGGTCGGCGGACCGGAGGCCGCCCGGGCGGGGGAAGGGGAAGGGATGACAGAAGACGCGGGCACGGGTGACCGTCCTGGAGTCGCTGGGGTGCGCGCGCCGCCGGGGACCGACGGGGAGGCCCGGCGGATCACCGAGGACACCGCGCCGGACGGGCGTCCGGGGCGGATCGGTCGGCCGGGCAGCCGGGCGGCCGGGCGCGCGAGGGGAAGGGAAGCGAGTTCAGAAGGACGGGCGACACACGCAGCCCGCGTAGCGGATCAGGTCCATATGGACCCTCCGCCACAGGCGCACATCGGTGTCGGTCACGTTCCGGAGTACACCATGCGCGCCCGCGCGAATCAATGGACGTCCACGGTCCGGTCGTGTCCCAGCGACGCCTCGGCCGGTGCGGGGACCTCCACCGGGATCACCGGCCCGGAGGCCGCGGCCCCGGGCCGTCCGGTCTCCTCCGGAGCCGCCTTCGGGGCTTTCTCCGGGGCTTCTTCCGGGCCGTCCCCAGGGGCGTTGCCGCGGGCGGCCTCCGCCGCCGCGTGGAGCTCCTCGGGGCGTACGCCCGCGAAGGCGGCGACCAGGTGGCCGTCGGGGCGGACGAGCAGGACGGCGTGGGCGGGGGCGCCCGGGTAGGCGTCGGTCACCAGCACCTCGGAGGCCACCGGAAGCGCCTCGGCGGCCTCCTCCAGACGGGGCATCAGGCCGGCCGTCCGCCAGTGCCTGCGCTCCCACACCCCGGAGCCGGGGGCGACGAGCAGGACCAGGAAGCGGGCCTGCCCCAGCCGGTCCCGGAGCCGTACCGTCGTGTCGTCGGGTGCGGTGACCCGCACGTCCTCGACGGGCGCGCCGAGCGGGGTGCCCACCGGGACCATGCCCTCGCTGTAGGGCGCGGCCAGCGGCGAGTGCGGGTAGGCGGGGGAGGCGCCCAGCGGGCCCCGGCCCAGGTGCCCGTCGGTCAGCAGGGCGTCGTGACCGCGCATCACGCCCGGCAGGTACGTCCGCAGACCCCCGCCGCCGCGCAGCGCCGGCAGGGCCTGGTCGGCGGCGCGCAGCCGTGCGGCGATCGCCGTGCGACGCTCGCTCTGGTAGCTGTCGAGCAGGGTGTCCGGGGCGGCCCGGTGCCAGGTGAGGGCGAGCTTCCAGGCGAGGTTGTCGACGTCCCGGAGGCCCTCGTCGAGGCCCTGGGTGCCGACCGCGCCCAGCAGATGGGCCGCGTCCCCGGCGAGCAGCACCCGGTCGACGCGCCACCGGCGGGCGAGCCGGTGGTGCAGGGTGTGGACGCCGGTGTCGAGGAGCTCGTACGGGGGAGTGGTGCCCTCGCACCAGCCGGCCAGGGTCTCGCGGATCCGGGTCACCAGGGCGTCCGGCGTGACGAGCTCGCCGCGCGGCGGCAGCAGCCAGTCGATCCGCCACACCCCGTCGGGCAGCGGCCGGGCGGTGATCTCCTCGCCGACCCCGCGCCACGGGGGCTGACGGTGCAGCAGGGACTGGCCGGGCCAGGGGAGTTCGGTGCGCAGGGCGGCGACCGCGTGCCGCTCGACGGCGGTGCGGCCGGGGAAGCGGACGCCGAGCAGCTTGCGGACGGTCGAGCGGGCGCCGTCGCAGCCGACGAGATGGCTGCCGCGCCACCAGGTGCCGTCCGGGCCGCGGGTGTGGGCGGTGACCCCGGTGCGGTCCTGCTCGACGGTGTCCAGACGGGCGTCGGTGACGAGCCGGACGAGGGGTTCGCGGGCGATGGCGTCGCGCAGGCCGCGGGCGAGCGCGTGCTGGGGGATGTGCAGGGGGGCGGCCGGCGCGGCGGGGGAGTCCGGGTCCTCGGACCACTCCTCGGTGCCGCCGAGCCCCAGGTCGAAGGCGACCCGGCGGAGCTGCTGGCGCCGCCGCATGCCGCGCCAGCCGACCCAGCGCAGCCCCTCGTCGCGGACGGTGGCGCAGCCCAGCCGCTCGACCAGGGCGGCCATGTCGGCGCGCAGCACGACGGTCCGCGCGGGGCGCGGATCCTCCTTGCCGGAGGTCTCGTCGAGGACGACGCTGGGCACGCCCTGCGCGGCGAGCGCGAGGGAGAGCGCGAGGCCGACCGGCCCCGCGCCCACGATGATCACCGGGTCCACGGCGCGGCTCCAAAAGGCCGGAAAGTCATGGGGGCAGCACAGCAGAGTGTGGCACGAGCCCGGTGCTTGATCACAGACCGTATGCAACTCAGTCAGGGTGTTTTGCGTCAAGTGACGCGAGGGGAGTGGTGCGGACGGCATGGGGGAAGGGCCGGTTCCGGGGGCTCCGGACGGCCCCGCGCACCCCTTCCGGCCCCACCAGGACCTCCGGCCCCGGCGCTTTCACCGGAAGCGGGCGGTCCGGGGGAAGGCGACGGGGCCGGAAGTGGACGGGCGCGGAACTTGGGGGAAACCGGGCCGTCGGGGTGGTGGTCGTACGGGCGGGGCTCAGGCGCCGCCGGTGCTCGCCCCGCCCATCTCGACGTTCACGACGGGGGCGACGTCCTTCACCGCGGCGGCCTTCCGGCCCTGCCGGAGCCGCTGCTCCAGGCGGGCGGCGAGGTAGGTGAGGAGGGAGTTGAGCGCGATGTAGATCAGGGCGATGACCGTGAAGGCGGCGATCGTGTTGGCGCCGTAGTTCGCGGTGATCTGCCGGTTCTGGCTGAGCAGTTCGCCGAAGCCGAGGAGCGCGCCGCCGAGCGCGGTGTCCTTCACGATGACGACGAGCTGGCTGACCAGGGCGGGGAGCATGACCGTGACGGCCTGCGGCAGCAGCACGTACAGCATGGTCTGGCCCTTGCGCATGCCGAGCGCGACGGCCGCGTCGCCCTGGCCCCGGGGGAGCGAGAGGACACCGGCGCGGACGACCTCGGCGATGACGGAGGCGTTGTAGAGCACCAGGCCGGTGACGACCGCGTACAGCGGGCGGAAGTCGGAACTGACGGGCGTGAACTGGGCGTAGACCTGGCTCGCGAACATCATCAGGAGCAGCACCGGGATGGCCCGGAAGAACTCGACGACGACGCCGACCGGGACGCGCACCCAGCGGTGGTCGGAGAGCCGGCCGATGCCCAGGGCCGCGCCGAGCGGCAGCGCGATGAGGATGGAGAGCGCGGCGGCCTTCAGGGTCTCGACCAGGCCGGGCAGCAGGTACGTCGTCCAGACCTGGGAGTCGGTGACGAACGGGCTCCACTTGGCGGCGTCCAGCTGGTGCTTGTCCGCCATGGCGGAGAGCACCCAGAAGGCCACCAGGCCCAGGACGGCGAGGAAGGCGATCGTGTAGACGACGTTGCGCGCCTTGGCCTTGGGGCCGGGGACGTCGTAGAGGACGGAGTTCACCGCTTCACCGCCAGTCGCTTGGCCGCCCAGCCCAGGACCAGGCCGGTGGGGAGGGTCAGGACGATGAAGCCGAAGGCGAAGATCCCGAAGACGGTGAAGAGCGCCTGGGCCTCGTTCTCGATCATCTCCTTCATCAGGAGGGCCGCCTCGGTCGCGCCGATCGCCGCCGCCACCGTCGTGTTCTTGGTGAGGGCGATGAGCACGTTGGCGAGCGGGGTGATCGCCGCGCGGAACGCCTGCGGCAGGACCACCAGCGTCAGGACCTGGGTGAAGCTCATGCCCAGGGCGCGGGCCGCCTCGGCCTGGCCGGCCGGGACCGTGTTGATGCCGGAGCGCAGCGCCTCGCAGACGAAGGTGCCGGTGTACGCGGTGAGTCCGAGGACCGCGAGCCGGAAGCCGATCTCCTTGAAGTCGTCGCCGCCGAGCGTGACCTGGAGGGTCTGGTTGAGGCCGAAGGAGCAGGCCACGATGACCACGGTCAGCGGGGTGTTGCGGACGAGGTTCACGTACGCGGTGCCGAAGCCGCGCATCAGCGGGACCGGGCTGACCCGCATGGCGACCAGGGCGGTGCCCCAGACCAGCGATCCGATCGCCGAGTAGAGGGCGAGCTGCGCCGTCACCCAGAAGGCGCCGAGCAGGTCGTACTGCCCGGAATCAAGAAAGTCGAACACGATGCCCCGCGCTCTCCCCTGGTGGTCGGTCGGTCGGACGGCCGGTGCGTCGGCAGCGGCCGGTGGTGCCGTGGCGGCCGCGCCCCGGAGGGGCGGCCGTCACGGCGAGGGGCGAGGTCAGCCCGCGATCTTCGGGGCCGGCTCGTTCTTGTAGCCCGAGGGGCCGAAGTGCGTCTTCACGAGCTTGTCCCAGGTGCCGTCGGACACCATCTTCTCCAGGGCCTTGTTGATCTTGCCCTTGAGCTCGGAGTCGCCCTTCTTGATGCCGATGCCGTAGTTCTCGTCGCTCATCGACAGGCCCGCGAGCTTGAACTTGCCCTGGTGCTCCTTCTGCGAGGCGTAGCCCGCGAGGATGGAGGCGTCCGTGGTGAGGGCGTCGACGGCCTTGTTCTCCAGGCCGGTCAGGCACTCGGAGTAGCCGCCGAGCTGCTGGAGGTCGGCCTGCGGGGCCAGCTTCTCCTTGACGTTCTGCGCGGAGGTCGAGCCGGTGACCGAGCAGAGCTTCTTGGAGTTGAGGTCCTCGACCTTGGTGATCGACGTGTCGTCGGCGCGGACCAGCAGGTCCTGGTGGGTCAGGAAGTACGGACCCGCGAAGTCGACCTCCTTGAGGCGCTTCTCGTTGATCGAGTAGCTCGCGACGACGAACTTCACGTCGCCGTTCTTGATGAGGTTCTCGCGCTCGGCCGACGGGGCCTGCTTCCAGTTGATCTTGTCCTCGGCGAAGCCGAGCTCCTTGGCGACGTACTTGGCGACGTCGACGTCGAAGCCCGCGTACGAGCCGTCCGGGGTCTTCAGGCCGAGACCCGGCTGGTCGAACTTGATGCCGATGGTGATCTTGTCGCCGTTGCTGCCCGAGTCCGAGCCGGAGCCGCAGGCGGTGGCGGTCAGGGCGAGGACGACGGCGGCCGCGGCAGCCGCGGAGGCGTTGCGAAGCTTCATGGGTGAACGTCCCTTGGGTAGCGGTGAGTTGCGAAGACTAGATCGTCGACTCGCTCAGTGGTGCAGGATTTTGGAGAGGAAGTCCTTCGCCCGGTCGCTGCGCGGGTTGCTGAAGAACTCCTCGGGGGTGGCCTGTTCGACGATCCTGCCGTCGGCCATGAAGACGACCCGGTCCGCTGCCGAGCGGGCGAAGCCCATCTCGTGCGTCACGACCACCATCGTCATGCCCTCCCGGGCCAGCTGCTGCATGACCTCCAGGACCTCGTTGATCATCTCGGGGTCCAGGGCCGAGGTCGGCTCGTCGAAGAGCATGACCTTGGGGTCCATGGCGAGCGCGCGGGCGATCGCCACGCGCTGCTGCTGGCCGCCGGAGAGCTGTGCCGGGTACTTCTCGGCCTGTGCGGCCACGCCCACCCGCTCCAGCAGGGTGCGGGCCTTGGCCTCCGCCGCCTTCTTCTCCGTGCCGCGCACCTTGATCTGACCCAGCATCACGTTCTCGATCACGGTCTTGTGCGCGAAGAGATTGAACGACTGGAAGACCATGCCGACGTCCGACCGCAGCCGGGCCAGCTCCCTGCCCTCCGCGGGCAGCGGCTTGCCGTCGATCGTGATCGTTCCCGCGTCGATGGTCTCCAGGCGGTTGATCGTGCGGCACAGCGTCGACTTGCCGGATCCCGACGGCCCGATGACGACGACGACTTCACCGCGGCCGATCGTGAGGTCGATGTCCTGCAGCACGTGCAGCGCGCCGAAGTGCTTGTTCACCCCGGACAGGACGACCAGGTCCTCCTGGGCCCGCGGGGAGTCCTCGTGGTCCTTGGACACTGCCACTCCGCTCATCGGCCTCTTGCTCCGTCCTCCTCGGTTGGGAGGACACTAGAGACACGTCCGGATGACCGTCATCACATCTGAGCGGAAATTGAGGATAACGATAGGGCCACGGGCGGCCACCCTGTGTGAAGGTGGCCCGCGGAGCCGTACCGGGTGGGTAACGGAAGCGGACGGTCCGCCGGGGGACACTTGACTGTGACGTCGGTGATCGGCGTTCATGGGCGTTCATGCCCCGATCCGGGGCACCCCGGGCGAACGAGAGGAGAAGACCATGCGCCTGCTGCTCGTCGAGGACGACGACCACGTCGCCGCGGCCCTCTCCGCGATCCTCGCCAAGCACGGCTTCGCCGTCACCCACGCGCGCAACGGCGAGGAGGCCCTCCAGGCCGTCCTCCCCACCGCGCAGGGCGACCGGCCCTCGTACGGCGTGATCCTGCTCGACCTCGGCCTCCCCGACCAGGACGGCTACCAGGTCTGCGCCCGCGTCCGGAAGCTCACCACCACCCCGGTGATCATGGTGACCGCCCGTGCCGACGTGCGCTCCCGGATCCACGGCCTCAACCTCGGCGCCGACGACTACGTGGTCAAGCCCTACGACACCGGCGAACTGCTCGCCCGCATCCACGCCGTCTCCCGGCGCACCGCGGGACCCGGCCCCGACGAGACCGCCGGCGGTACGGGCTCCGCCGCCGAAGCCGCCGTGCTCCGCCTCGGCGCCGTCGCCGTCGAGCTGCCCACCCGGCGCGTCAGCGTCGACGGCGAGCCCGTCGCCCTCACCCGCAAGGAGTTCGACCTGCTCGCCCTCCTCGCCCAGCGGCCCGGCGTCGTCTTCCGCCGCGAGCAGATCATCTCCGATGTCTGGCAGACCAGTTGGGAGGGGACCGGCCGCACCCTGGAGGTGCACGTCGCCTCGCTCCGCTCCAAGCTGCGGATGCCCGCCCTGATCGAGACCGTGCGGGGCGTCGGCTACCGCCTGGTCCCCCCGGCCGCGTAACCCCCGGCCGCCCCGCCCGTGCGCACCCGACTCCTCCCCCTGCTCATCGTCCTGATGGCCGGGGTCCTCCTCGCCCTCGGCTTCCCGCTCGCCGCCAGCCTCGCCGCCGCCCAGCAGCAGCGGGTCGTCGTCGACCGCCTCGACGACGGAGCCCGCTTCGCCGCGCTCGCCCAGTTCGTCGACGACCCCGCCGCCATCAGCGACGAGCGCCGCACCACCCTCGGCGGCGAGCTCGCCAGCTACCACGACGTCTACGGCATCCGGGCCGGCATCTTTTACCGCGACAACCGCGCCATGGCCGCCGCCCCCGAGGACTGGGTCGTCCCCTACGACGGCGAGGGCCGCCGGGCCTTCAACGAGGCCCTGCTCGGCCGCCGCAGCCACGACCCGCCGCAGGTCTGGCCCTGGCAGCCGCACGCCCGCCTCACCATCGCCTCCCCGGTGGTCCGCGACGGCGACGTCGTCGCCGTCGTCGTCACCGACTCGCCCACCGGCGACCTCCGCGCCCGCATCCTGCGCGGCTGGCTGGTGATCTTCGCCGGCGAGGCCGCCGCCATGCTCCTCGCCGTCGGCGCCGCCGTCCGCCTCACCGGCTGGGTGCTGCGCCCGGTCCGCGTCCTGGACGGCGTCACCCACGACATCGCCACCGGCCGGATGAACTCCCGGGTCGCCGAGGCCGGCGGCCCGCCCGAACTGCGCCGCCTGGCCCGCTCGTTCAACGAGATGGCCGACCACGTCGAGGAATCCCTGGAGCAGCAGCGGGCGTTCGTCGCCGACGCCTCGCACCAGCTGCGCAACCCGCTCGCCGCACTGCTGCTCCGCATCGAGCTGCTCGCCCTCGAACTCCCCGAGGACAACGAGGAGATCGCCTCCGTGCGCACTGAGGGCAAGCGGCTCGCCCGGGTCCTCGACGACCTCCTCGACCTGGCCCTCGCCGAACACGCCGAAGCCGACCTGCGGTTGACCGACGTCGGCGCGCTCACCGCCGAGCGGATCGCCTCCTGGCGCCCGGTCGCCGACGACAAGGGCGTCGGGCTGACCGGGGAGTGCGGGGCGGCCACGGGCTGGGCCGACCCGGTGGCGCTGTCCAGCGCGCTCGACGCGGTCGTCGACAACGCGCTGAAGTTCACCCCGGCGGGCGAGCGGGTCACGGTCCGGGTCCTCCCCGGGAAGGACTCCGTGGAGGTCGTCGTCGCCGACCTCGGCCCCGGCCTCACCGAGGAGGAGCTGGGCCGGGTCGGCGACCGCTTCTGGCGCTCCGGACGCCACCAGAACGTCAAGGGCTCGGGGCTCGGCCTCTCCATCGCCCGCGTCCTGCTGGCCGCCACCGGCGGCGGGATCGCCTTCGCCCCGAACGAGCCGCACGGACTGCGCGTGACGGTCACCGTGCCACGGCACGCCCCGGCCGACCGGTGAGGACGGAGCCGGTACCGCCTGGGGCGTGGGGTGGCGGCGGGGGTGCGCGTCGGGCGATCGGTGGGTGCGGAGCCGGTGCGTCCCAGGGTGTGGCCGGGTGGCGGGGGTGCGCGTCGGGCGGCCGGTGGCGGTGGAGCCGGTACGCCCCCGGGTGGTGGGGTGCGCTCTGGCCGGCCGGTGGCGGCGGAGCCCGTACGGCTCAGGGCTTGACCGAGCGGTAGTAGCGGCGGGCGCCGTCGTGGAGGGTGAGCGGCTCCGTGTAGACGGCCGTCCGCAGGTCCACCAGCTGCGCCGGGTGCACCCGGCTGCCGATGGTGTCCCGGCTGTCGATCACCGACCGGGTGAAACCCTCCACCAGGTCCGGATCGGCCTCGGCGGTCGTCACCATCAGGTTCGCCACCGCCAGGGTCCTCACCCGCTGCCCGTCCTGCGCGGCCTCGTACGCGTCGGCCGGGATCACGGCCGAGCGGTAGTGCCAGGTCGACTCGCCCACGTCCCGCAGCGCCTCCACCAGCGCGTCGTCCACCGGGATCAGCCGGACCGAAGTCCGCTCCGACAGCGTCTGCACGGCCCGGGTCGGCAGCCCGCCGGACCAGAAGAAGGCGTCCAGGCTGCCGTTCTCCAGCATCTCCGGCATCGAGTCGATGCCGACCGGCACCGCCGTCACGTCCCGGGACGGGGTGAGCCCGGCCGCCGCGAGGACCCGGTCCGCTATCAGCCGGACGCCCGAGCCGTCCTGGCCGACGCCGACCCGCAGCCCGCGCAGGTCGGCCACGCTCTGGGCGGACGCGCCCTTGCGCACGACGAGCTGCACGTAGTCGTCGTAGAGCCGTGCGCAGCCGCGCAGCCGCTCGAATCCCGGCCGGCGGTCGCGGATGTACTGCGCCACGGCGTCGGCGGTCGCCACCGTGAAGTCGGCCTCGCCGGAGGCGACCCTCGCCAGGTTCTGCTGGGAGCCCTCGCTCTCCTTGAGGGTGATCGAGACCTCGGGGAGGTCCTTGGCCATCGCCTGCTTCAGCAGCTCGCCGTAGTGCTCGTAGACGCCGCTGCGGACCCCGGTGCTGAACGTGACGGAGCCCCTGGGCGTCGAGGCCCCGAACGGCGCCAGCCACCACAGCAGCACCCCGCCGACCGCGAGCAGCGCGGCCGCGAGCGCGAGGGCGCGGCGGCGGGCGGCACGGGTGAGCGAGGTGAACATGCCGTCGATCCTGCCAGGTGGCCGCCGCCGCTGGCCAGGGAGAACCGGCGCGGCCGGCTGTGACCTCCACTGCGCCGTGGCTCCCGGTGGCGACGGGACCACGGGCAGCCACGACCGGGGCGCCGGTCGCCCGTGCCCCGGCTCCTCCGGTCCTTCCGGTCCTTCCGGCCGTTCCGGTCCTTCCGGCCGCCTCGGGGGCCTGAGCGTCCGCCGCGCGCCGGGACGCGTACGTCGTGGCTCGTACGCCGGGACCCGTACGCCGGGACCCGTACGGACAGGGCGGCGCCCGCCCGGCTGCCTCAGCCCCCCAGCTGCCCCCGCCCGCCCCCCGTCTCTCCCCCCCCCGCCCCGCCCCACCCCACCCGCCCCGGTCGGCGCGTGTGCGCTCCGCCGAAGCGGTGAGTGGGCGTCGGGAGGGGTGCCGTGCCGTGTGTCCTGTCGTGGCGCCGGGGGGTGTCCGGCTAGCGTCGGGCACGGCTCGGTGATCTTGAGGGCAGTCCCCTCTGCCCGCCCCTGGCCCCCGCCGAGCCGACAACTCGCCCCTGTCCCAAGGGAGTTTCCGCATGCCCGTGACCACGGCACCCGTCTGCCGCCGCGCCGTCGCCGCGTCGGCCGTCCCCGCCCGGCCCCGTCCTCCGGGCCGCACCGGAAGCGGCGGCGCCCGGCGGGCGCTGGACTGAGCGGGCCGCGCGGGTGAGGGTGGGGCGAGCGCACGCGCCGAGTGCCGCGCGCCGCCCGCGCCCGTACGACCCCGAGGAAGCCGCCGATGCGCCCCGCCCCGCCCGTCACCCCGCCGCGCGTCGCCGTCCTCGCCGACGACCTGACCAGTGCGGGGGACGGGGCGGCGCCCTTCCGCCGGGCCGGTCACCCGGCCCGGGTGCTCCTCTCCGGCAGTCCGTTCCACGGCCACGGACGGGAGGACGGGGTCCTCGCCGTCGACCTCGGCAGCCGGCTCCTGGACGAGACCGGAGCGGTCGCCCGCACCCGGGAGGCGGCCCGGGCCCTCGCCGGCGCGGGGCTGCTCCTCAAGACCGTCGACTCGACGCTCCGGGGCCACGTGGCCGCCGAGATCCGCGCCGCGCGGGAGGGCTCGGGGCGGCGGGCGGTCGTGATCGCGCCCGCCTTCCCCGCCGAGGGCAGGACCACCCGCGACGGCGTGCAGTACGTCCGCGGAGTCCGCGTCGACGAGAGCGAGTTCGCCCGCGACCCCGCGCACCCCGTCCGTACCGCCGACCTCGCCCGCATCCTCCCGGAGGCCGTCCTCGTCGACTCCGGACGGCCGGAGCTCCTGTCCGGTCTCCTCCCGGACGGCGGCCTCTTCGTCTGCTCCGCCGCCACCGACGCGGACCTGGACCGGATCGTCGCCGCCGTGCCCGACCACCGGGCCGTCCTGTGGGTCGGCTCCCCGGGCCTGGCCGCCGCCCTCGCCCGCCGCCACACGCGCGCAAGGACGTACGGCGAGGGTGAACTCCCGCTCGCCACACGCCCTTTGGTCGCGGTCGGAAGCGCCAACCCCGCCACCCGCAGGCAGCTCGCCCTGCTGGCCGCCGAGCCGGGCGCGGTCAGCGCCGTCGCCGCCGGCCCGCTGTGCGCCGCCGACACCCCCGTACGCATCCTCCACACGCCCCACGAACGGCGGGCGGACCCGGGCGAGCCGACCAGGGCGCTCGCCGCGTCCGTGGCCGCCCTCGCCGGCCGCGCCCCCTTCGACGGGCTCGTGCTCACCGGCGGGGAGACCGCCGAGGCCGTGCTGCGCGCGCTCGGCGCCCACGGCATCGACCTCCACGACGAGCCCGAACCGGGCATCGCGCGCGGCACCCTCGCGGGCCCGGCGGACGCGCCCCGGGTCCCCGTCGTCATCAAGGCGGGCGGCTTCGGCGACGAACGGACCCTCGTCCGCCTCCACGCCCTGCTGACCGGCGCCCCCGCCTGAGGCGCACGTCCGCGGCCACAGCAGGAAGGCGCCGAGCGGGACCCCGGCGAGGAGCGGCGGGCTCGCCGGACCCCTCCCCGGCCCAGGGAGCGCGGCTCGGAGCCGGTATGCGCGTTCCCGTCCGGTCCCCCTGCGGAAAACCGCGGGGTACCGGTCCTCGCCCGGTCCTCGCCCGGTCCTCGCCCGGTCCTCGCCCGGTCCTCGCCCGGTCCTCGCTCGGCCCGCCGGCCCGGCCGCCGAGCCGCGGGGCGCGGTGGTCAGGCCGGCAGGTCCGCCGCCGTCGGCACCACGACCGCGAAGACGTCGGTCAGGCCGGTCAGCGCGGCCCGCTTGAGCTCGGCGGCCGGCACGACCGTCCCGTCCGGCGCGGTGAGGGAGCGGGTGGCGGTGGCCCCGGCGACGACGGTCGGCCGGTAGCCCAGGTTGAACGCGGCCTGGGCGGTGTAGTTCACGCACATGTGGGTCATGAACCCGGCCAGGACCAGGTCCTTCCCGGCGCCCGCCGCGAAACCGAGGCCCGTCAGGACCTTCTCCAGGTCGGTGGCGTGGAAGGCGTTCGGGAAGTTCTTCACCACGACCGGCTCGCCCTTGGCCGGAGCCACCTCGTCGCTGATCGCGCCGACGTGCGCCGTGAGGTCGTACGGGGAGCCCTCGCCGCTGTCGTGCTGGACGTGCACGACCGGGGCGCCGGCCGCCCGGGCGCGGGCGAGCAGCCGCGCCGCCTCGGCGACGGCCTCCTCCGCGCCCTCCAGTGCCATGACGCCGGAGCGGTAGGTGTTCTGGAGGTCGATGAGGACCAGGACCGCCTCGGAGAGGCGGGCCGGCTCGTCGGTCAGACCGGAGAGGGCGCGGAGGGGGGTGGAGGGGGTGATGCTCATGTCGGTACCTTTCGTAAGGAATCGGACTGGTTGAAGGCGTGGCGGGGCCACCGGCCCCGCCGGGGCGGTGGGGCGATCGAGGGACGGGGCTCAGCCCGTCCCGGTGCGGAACCGGCGGCGATAGGCCGCCGGGGTGGTCGCGAGCTGCCGGCGGAACGCCCGGTGCAGGGTCTCCACCGAGCCGAGCCCCGCCCGCGCCGCCACCTCGGCGAGCGGCGCGTCCGAGGTCTCCAGATGGCGCCTGGCCACCTCGATCCGGGCCGCCTCCACGTAGGCGGCGGGGCTCGAACCCGTCTCCTGCGCGAAGACCCGGGCGAAGTGCCGCTCGCTCAGGCACATCCGGCCGGCGAGCCGCTCCGCGGACAGGTCCTCGTCGAGGTGGTCCGCGATCCAGAGCCGCAGCTCGTCGATGTCCCTCCGGCCGGCCGCCGGACGGCTCAGCGGCACCGAGAACTGGCTCTGGCCGCCCTGCCGCTTCAGGTACATGACGAGCTGCCGGGCCACCGCCAGCGCGGTCCCCTCGCCCAGGTCCTCCGCCACCAGGGCGAGGGAGAGGTCGAGGCAGGCGCTGATCCCGGCTCCGGTCCACAGCCGGCCCCGGTCGGTCCGCACGAAGATCGGATCGGGGTCGACGGTGACCTCCGGGTGGTCGGCCGCCAGCTGCGCGGCCGTCGACCAGTGGGTCGTCGCGGACTTCCCGTCGAGCAGACCGGCCGCCGCGAGGACGTGCGCGCCGACGCAGACCGACGCCACCCGCCGGGCGTGCGGCGCGGTCTCCCGCACCCACCGCACGACCTCGGGGTCGAGCCGGGCGACGACCCCGCCGTCCGGAGCCGGGTCCACCGCCCCGGGGACGAGCAGCGTGTCCACGTCCGCGCCGACCTCGTCGAAGCCGAGGTCGGCGACCAGCCGCACCCCCGCCGAGGTCCGCACCTCCCCGGCGCCGCCCGGCGCGGCCAGCCGCACCCGGTAGCGGGCGGCGCCCGTCTCCCGGTTGGCCAGCGCGAAGACCTCGGCCGGCCCGGTGACGTCGAGGAGGTCCACGTCGGGGAAGACCGCGACGACGACCCGGTGGACGGGGTGCGCCGCGGGGGCCGTGGTGGAGGGCGTCTCGGACATGTCCCCACCCTCGCCCGCCCCGCCGCATGACGGCAATGACGATTCCCTGTCACATCCGGACACCGGGCCGGCTCCCGCGTCCGGCCGGGACCCCTTCGGCGACCGCCTACTCTTGGATGTCATGACCAGCAGCAGCGACCGGAGTCTCACAGTGGGCATCGAAGGACCGAAGACCTACGACATTCGCACCTACGGGTGTCAGATGAACGTCCACGACTCCGAGCGGCTCTCCGGTCTGCTGGAAGAGGCGGGCTACGTCCGCGCCCCCAAGGAGGCCGACGGCGCGGACGTCGTCGTCTTCAACACCTGCGCGGTCCGTGAGAACGCCGACAACAAGCTGTACGGCAACCTCGGCCACCTCGCCCCGATGAAGACCGCCCGCCCCGGCATGCAGATCGCCGTCGGCGGCTGCCTCGCCCAGAAGGACCGCGACACGATCGTCCAGCGGGCCCCCTGGGTCGACGTGGTCTTCGGCACGCACAACATCGGCAAGCTGCCGGTCCTGCTGGAGCGCGCCCGCGTCCAGCAGGAGGCGCAGGTCGAGATCGCCGAGTCCCTGGAGGCCTTCCCCTCCACCCTGCCGACCCGCCGCGAGTCGGCGTACGCGGCCTGGGTCTCGATCTCGGTCGGCTGCAACAACACCTGCACCTTCTGCATCGTCCCCGCCCTGCGCGGCAAGGAGGAGGACCGCCGGCCCGGCGACATCCTCGCCGAGATCGAGGCGCTGGTCGCCGAGGGCGTCTCCGAGATCACCCTGCTCGGCCAGAACGTCAACGCGTACGGCTCCGACCTCGGCGACCGCGAGGCCTTCAGCAAGCTGCTCCGCGCCTGCGGCGCCATCGAGGGCCTGGAGCGCGTCCGCTTCACCTCCCCGCACCCGCGCGACTTCACCGACGACGTCATCGCCGCCATGGCCGAGACGCCCAACGTGATGCCGCAGCTGCACATGCCGCTCCAGTCCGGTTCGGACCCGGTCCTCAAGGCCATGCGCCGCTCCTACCGGCAGGAGCGCTTCCTCGGGATCATCGAGAAGGTGCGCGCCGCGATCCCGCACGCCGCCATCTCCACCGACATCATCGTCGGCTTCCCCGGCGAGACCGAGGAGGACTTCGAGCAGACCATGCACGTGGTCCGCGAGGCCCGCTTCGCCAACGCCTTCACCTTCCAGTACTCCAAGCGCCCCGGGACCCCGGCCGCCGAGATGGACGGCCAGATCCCCAAGGAGGTCGTGCAGGCCCGCTACGAGCGCCTGGTCGCCCTCCAGGAGGAGATCTCCTGGGACGAGAACAAGAAGCAGGTCGGCCGCACCCTGGAGGTCATGGTCGCCGAGGGCGAGGGCCGCAAGGACGGCGCCACGCACCGCCTGTCCGGCCGCGCGCCCGACAACCGGCTCGTCCACTTCACCAAGCCGGACCAGGACGTCCGCCCCGGCGACGTGGTGACCGTCGAGATCACCTACGCCGCCCCCCACCACCTGCTCGCCGAGGGCCCGACCACCGCCGTCCGCCGCACCCGCGCGGGCGACGCCTGGGAGAAGCGCACCGCCGCGGCCGCCGCCAAGCCGGCCGGCGTCCTGCTCGGCCTGCCGAAGATCGGCGTCCCCGAGCCGCTCCCGGCGGCCGAGGTCCCGGCCTGCGGCGCCGGACACTGAGAGGCCGCCGCACACCGCCGCGGGAGCTGCCGGGCCTGGCCGCCGCGGGAAGCCGTCGGCCGGCCACGGCGAAGCCGCCGGCAGGCCGCTGACCGGCCGTTGTCCGGCCGTTGTCCGGGGCCGTGGGGCAGTAGGCTGCGGATCATGCTTGTCGCCGCAGCCGTGTGCCCCTGCCCGCCGCTCCTCGTGCCCGAGGTCGCGAGCGGTGCCGCCCCCGAGCTGGAGGACGCGCGGGCGCACTGCGCGGACGCCCTCGGGGTGCTCGCCGCCGCCCGGCCCGACCGGCTGTACGTCGTCGGGCCGGCGTCCGGGGACGCCCCGGGCGTCTTCCCGGCCGGTTCCACCGGTTCCTTCGCCGGCTTCGGCGTCGACCTCTCCGTGCGCCTCGGCGAAGGCCCCGGGGGCGCCCGCCCGTTGCCGGCCCCGCTCGCCGTGGGCGCCTGGCTGCTCTCCCGTACCGCCCGGTCCGACGTCCCGGTCGAGGGGCTCGGGGTCGACGAGCGGGCCACGGCGGAGGAGTGCGCCGCGGCCGGCCGCCGGCTCGCCGCCTCGGCCGAGCGGGTCGCCCTGCTGGTCCTGGGCGACGGCAGCGCCTGCCGGACCGTGAAGGCCCCCGGCTACTTCGACGAGCGCGCCGCCGGCTTCGACGCCGAGGCCGCCCGTGCCCTGGGCTCCGCCGACGTGCCCGGCGTCCTCGCGCTCGACGCCGGTCTCGCGTACGAGCTGAAGGCGGCCGGACGGGCCCCCTGGCAGGTCCTCGCGGGCGCCGCCGAGGGCGCGGACCTGGCCGGCCGCCTCCTCCACGAGGACGCGCCGTACGGCGTCGAGTACCTGGTCGCCGTCTGGTCCTGAGCGGCGGGCCTCCGCGCGCGGCGCGATGTGACATGACGAGGCGTGACGAGGGCCGCGGAGCACGTGCTCCGCGGCCCTCGTCACGCCTCGCCGTACGGGCGGGCCGGGTCCCTAGGCGGCGGGCGGCGGCGGGGGAGTGCCGCCGGGGCCCGGCGTGCCCGGAGCGCCCGGAGCGCCAGGCGTCCCCGGCGTGCCGTCGGTGCCGGGTGTGCCGTCGCCCTTGTGCCCGATCCGGTCGATGGCCTCCTTGGCCTTGCCGGTGCCGGACTGGATCTTGTCGCTGTACTTCCCCTTGGTCTTCTCGTCGACCATCCTCGCGGCCTTGTCCAGACCCTGGTCGATCTTGTCCCCGTGCTGATGCGCGAGGTCCGAGACCTTGTCCTTGGCCGGGCCCAGCTTGGCCTTCAGTGAATCCAGGAGACCCATGGGGCACCTCTCCGTGTCCGTGTCCTGCCTACCTGCGGGCGGTCCCGCCCGTTTCGCTGTCCGCGTCGGCGGCCGTACCGGCCGACTGCTGCCGCGGGATCTCCACGACCTCGGCGACCGCCTCCTCGGACTCCGCCTCCGGAACGCCTTCCCCGGAAGGAGCCTTCGAAGCGGGCTCCTCCGAAGCGGACCCCGCCGGGACCGGCTCCGGGGCGGTCAGCCCCGCGACCGTCACCCGCGTCACGCCGCCGTCCTCCGTGACATCGGTCTCGGTCGCTTCGGTCGCTTCGGTCGCTTCGGTCGCTTCGGTCACCTCGATCACCCCGGCCGTCCCGGCCGAGACCTCCGCGGCACCCTTCCTCTTCCGGCGAAACATTGCGAAAACGCCCATATTCACTCCAAGCCTACTTGTCGGGGGGTGCCGCGCGGGGGAGCGACGGCCGGAACACGGCCGGAACACCACGCGGCACGGCCGGAACCACGCAACGGGCAACGAACCCCCCACCCCCCTGTCACGTCGCTCGTTCGGGGACGCCCTCCGGGGTTTGCGAGACTGGGGCGGTGAGAAGTGCAGCTCCCGCACCGCGGGTCATCGCCGTCGTCGGCCCCACGGCAGCCGGAAAGTCCGATCTGGGTGTGTTCCTGGCCCAGCAGCTCGGCGGCGAGGTCGTCAACGCCGACTCGATGCAGCTCTACTGCGGGATGGACATCGGGACCGCCAAACTGACGCCCGGGGAACGCGGCGGCGTCCCCCACCACCTCCTCGACATCTGGGACGTCACCGAGGCCGCCAGCGTCGCCGAGTACCAGCGCCTCGCCCGCGCCGAGATCGACCGGCTGCTCGCCGAGGGCCGCACCCCCGTCCTCGTCGGCGGCTCCGGCCTGTACGTGCGCGGCGCCGTGGACGCCCTGGAGTTCCCCGGTACGGACCCCGGGGTCCGGGCCCGTCTGGAGGCGGAGCTGGAGGAGCGCGGCTCCGGCGTCCTGCACGCCCGGCTCGCCGCCGCCGACCCCGGGGCGGCCCGGGCGATCCTCCCCAGCAACGGGCGCCGGATCGTCCGCGCCCTGGAGGTCATCGAGATCACCGGCAAGCCCTTCACGGCCAACCTCCCCGGCCACGAGTCCGTCTACGACACGGTCCAGATCGGCGTCGACGTCGCCCGCCCCGAGCTCGACGAGCGGATCGCCACCCGCGTGGACCGCATGTGGGAGGCGGGCCTCGTCGACGAGGTCCGCGCCCTGGAGGTGCTGGGGCTGCGCGAGGGGCGCACGGCCTCCCGCGCGCTCGGCTACCAGCAGGTGCTCGCGGCGCTCGCGGGGGAGTGCACCGAGGACGAGGCGCGCGCCGAGACCGTGCGCGCCACCAAGCGCTTCGCCCGCCGCCAGGACTCGTGGTTCCGCCGCGACCCGCGCGTCCACTGGCTCAGCGGGGCCGCCGATCACCGCGGGGAACTCCCGCGGGAGGCGCTGTCGTTGGTCGAACGAGCGGTTACAGCCTGATCACGTGATGGCATCGGGACGCTCTGGCCGTCATTTCGGCGGTCGGGAGCGTGCCATCATCGAGCATCGATCGACCAAGTGGAGTCCGAGTGGGGAGGGCGCGTGGCGATGGAGGCCGGCCCTCGCGACAGAGAACAGCACGAGTCGGTCCCCGGGGACGCCCCGGGGCTGACCCCCGACGGTCCCGACGACGCGGAGGGCACCGCGGTCGAGATCGCCGCCGATGAGGTCGAGGTCGAGCTGCGCCCGCGGCGCCTGCTGAGGATCTGGCAGCTCGCCCCGATCGTGGGGCTCGCCGCCGTCGGCTCCCTGATGTTCGCCTTCCCCCTCGCCTTCGGCTCCGGCGACGGCGGCGCGGTCGTCGCCATGCTCGGACTGCTCATCAGCTTCTGCGCCGCCGGCTGGGGCGTGATGGCCGCCCGCAAGGTCGGCTACACCTGGCCGGGACTGCCGAAGCGCGGCTCCGGCGAGCGGCCGGACTGGCGGGTCCTGGCCCTCTACGCGATCACCATCGCGGCCCTCGTCGCCCTCGCGGTCTGGCGCGTCGCCCGCCTCCGCTGAGCCCGGCGGGTCCTCACGGGCACGCCCCGCGGACAGACGACGCGGGCCCGCCCCGTGGACAAACGGAACGGGTGTCCGGGCGGCACCGTACAGTTGATCTCGTGACCAGCACGCAGACCACCCCGCTCCGTTACCTCAAGGGCCACGGCACCGAGAACGACTTCGTGATCGTCCCCGACGCGGAGAACGAGATCGACCTGCCCCCCGCGCTCGTCGCCCGGCTCTGCGACCGCCGCGCCGGACTCGGCGGCGACGGCGTGCTGCACGTCGTGCGCAGCGCCGCCCACCCCGAGGCCCGCGCCATGGCCGGCGAGGCCGAATGGTTCATGGACTACCGCAACGCCGACGGCACCGTCGCCGAGATGTGCGGGAACGGGGTCCGGGTCTTCGCCCGCTACCTGGAGCACGCCGGCCACGTCACCGCCGGCGAGGTCGCCGTCGCCACCCGCGGCGGCGTCAAGCGCGTCCACCTCGACAAGGACGGCTCCGTCACCGTCTCCATGGGCCGCGCCGTCCTTCCCGAGGCCGGCGTCACGGTCGCCGTCGACGGACGCAGCTGGCCCGCGCGCAACGTGAACATGGGCAATCCGCACGCGGTCGCCTTCGTCGAGGACCTCGCCCACGCGGGCACGCTCTACGACGAGCCGCCCTACGAGCCCGCGTCCGTCTACCCGGACGGGGTCAACATCGAGTTCGTCGCCGACCGGGGCCCCCGCCACGTCGCCATGCGCGTCCACGAGCGGGGCGCCGCCGAGACCCGCTCCTGTGGCACAGGCGCCTGCGCCGTCGCCGTCGCCACCGCCCGCCGCGACGGCGCCGACCCGGCCGCGACCGGCGCCCCCGTCACGTACACCGTGGACGTCCTCGGCGGCACCCTGGTCATCACCGAGCACCCCGACGGGGAGATCGAGATGACCGGACCGGCCGTCATCGTCGCCGAAGGCACCCTGGAGCCCTCCTGGCTCGCCCAGGGCTGAGCCCGGCCCCGCGGTCGCCCGCGGCGCCCCTGCCGGGGGGCTCCGCCGGGCGGCGTAATCGAAACGGTCAACGACTCCCGCGTCGCTCGAATGGGTGATCCGATTCACGCTGGGCGAGAGGGGGACTGCGCCACGTGGTGGGGTCGGTAGCATCAAGCACCGGCCCCCCGGGCTCCCCCCGCCCGTCCACCGCCGGTCGACGTCGCCGGAGGTGCCCCATGAGCGCAGAGGCCACGAACCCCGTGAGCGCGGCCGAGGCCGCAGTCACCGACACGGGCGTCCGCAGGCGCGGGCGCGCCCGGCTGGAGCTGCGGAGGATCGGCCGCGCCGCCCTGCTCGGCGCCACCGCGGGCCCCGCCCCACGAGACCGGCTGCCCGACGCCATCAGCCACGTCGCCGAGGCGCACCGGGCGCACCATCCCGAGGCCGACCTGTCGGTGCTGCGCCGGGCCTACGTCCTGGCCGAGTCCTCGCACCGGGGACAGTTCCGCAAGAGCGGCGAGCCGTACATCACCCATCCGCTCGCCGTCACGCTCATCCTCGCCGAGCTGGGCGCCGAGACCGTCACCCTCACCGCCTCCCTCCTCCACGACACGGTCGAGGACACCGAGGTGACGCTCGATCAGGTGCGCCGGGAGTTCGGCGACGAGGTGGCGTACCTCGTCGACGGCGTCACCAAGGTGGAGAAGATCGACTACGGCGCCGCCGCCGAACCCGAGACCTTCCGCAAGATGCTCGTCGCCACCGGCGACGACGTCCGGGTCATGTCGATCAAACTCGCCGACCGGCTCCACAACATGCGCACGCTCGGCGTGATGCGGCCCGAGAAGCAGGCCCGCATCGCCAAGGTCACCCGGGACGTCCTCATCCCCCTCGCCGAACGGCTCGGCGTCCAGGCGCTCAAGACCGAGCTGGAGGACCTGGTCTTCGCCATCCTCCACCCCGAGGAGTACGAGGCCACCCGCGCGCTCATCGCGGACGCCACCGGCTCCGGCTCCCCGGACGCGCTCGCCGCGGTCGCCGAGCACGTCGCCACCGTGCTGCGGGAGGCGGACATCGCCGCCGAAGTCCTCGTCCGCCCCCGCCACTTCGTCTCCGTCCACCGCGTCCGCCTCAAGCGCGGAGACCTGCGCGGCTGCGACTTCGGACGGCTCCTCGTCCTCGTCGCCGAGGACGCCGACTGCTACGCGGTCCTCGGCGAGCTGCACACCTGTTTCACCCCGCTGATCTCGGAGTTCAAGGACTTCATCGCGGCCCCCAAGTTCAACCTGTACCAGTCGCTGCACACCGCGATCGCCGCCCCCGACGGGGCCGTCGCCGAGGTGCTCATCCGCACCCACCGCATGCACAAGGTCGCCGAGGCGGGCGTCGTCGCCCTCGGCAGCCCGCACGGCACCGCCCCCGACCAGGCCGACCTCCCCGAAGGCCCCGAGGCCGCCGAGGACGGCGAGCGCACCGACCCGACCCGGCCCGGCTGGCTCGCCCGCCTCCTCGACTGGCAGGAGTCCGCCCCCGACCCCGACACCTTCTGGAGCTCGCTCCGCGCCGACCTCGCCGAAGACCACGAGATCACCGTCTTCCGCGCCGACGCGGGCACCCTCGGGCTGCCCGCCGGCTCCACCTGCGTCGACGCCGCCTACGCCCAGCACGGCGAGGCCGCCCACACCTGCCTCGGCGCGCGCGTCAACGGCCGGCTCGCCCCGCTGAGCACCGTCCTCTCCGACGGCGACACCGTGCAGCTGCTCCTCGCCCAGGACAGCCACTCGGGGCCCTCCCCGGAATGGCTGGACCACGCCCGCACCCCGGCCGCCCGGATCGCCATCACCCGCTGGCTCCAGGCGCACCCGGAGGCCGCCCACCAGCCGGCCGCCGCCCCCCGGCCGCCGCTCAGCGTCGCCGCCGACCGCAGCTCGGGCGCCGAGCTCCACGCCGACCTCGACGGCGCCCCGCCCGCCCCGGTCCGGCCGGCCGGCTGCTGCACCCCCGTGCCCCCCGACACGATCACCGGCTTCCGGGTCCGGGGCGGCGCCGTCACGGCCCACCGCACCGGCTGTCCGGCCGTCGACGTCATGCTCCGGCTCGGCCGGGCCGTCGTCCCCGTACGGTGGGGCGACGCCGCCCACTGCCGGGTCACCCTGGTCGCCGAATCGTTCGGCCGGCCGGGTCTGCTCGCCGACCTCACCGAGGCCATCGCCGCCGCCGGCGTCGAGGTCGTCTCCGCCACCGTCGAGCCGCCGAACGAGCAACGGGTCCGCCACACGTACACCCTCCAGCTCACCGACGCCGCCGAACTCCCGAACCTCATGCGCGCCATGCGCGACGTCCCCGGCGTCTACGACGTCGGCCGCACCCACCGCCTCTGACACCCGGCGCCTCCGGCACCCGGCGCCTCTGACACCCGCCGCCTCTGGCACTCACCGCCTCCGGCACCCGGCGCCTCTGGCACTCACCGCCTCTAACACCCGGCGCCTCTGACACCCACCGCCTCCGGCACCCGGCGCGCCCGGCCCTCGCGGCCTGCGGCATCCGCCGTGTCCGACCCTCGCCGCGTCCGGCACCCGCCGTCGCCGACGCCCGGTGCCTCCCCCACCGGCTCGCGCTCAGGGAGGGGGCGGCGTCCACGCGCGCGTGACTCCTTCGGGTGGCGGGTGCGCGCGTCGGCGCGGGGCGCGGGGCAGGGCCCTGGTAGCCCTGGCCCATGCCGTTCACTTCCCGGTCGCCCGCGCCGTCCTCCCCCGCGACCGCGGTGCCGCCGCCCCGCCCCCCGGCCGCCGCCACCCCGCCCGCGGGCGGCCCCGCGCGGCGGGCCCGCGGGGCCCGGCTCCGGTCCGCCGTCCTCGTCGCCGCCACCGCGGGGCTGATCGCCGCCGCGCTGCCCGCCCCCGCGCCCCTCGGCATCGGCGACCCGCTCTTCCCGCACCTCGGCAACCCCGGCTACGACGTCCTCGCCTACGACATCGACCTCACCTACTCCGGCGTGAACACCGAGCCGCTCGCCGCCGTCACCCGCGTCGACGCCCTCGCCACCGCCGACCTCGACCGGCTGCACCTCGACTTCACCCACGGCACGGTCTCCGGCGTCACCGTCGACGGCGTGCCCGCCGCCCACCGGACCAGCGGCGAGGACCTCGTCGTCACGCCTGCCGCACCGATCCACGCGGGCGAGCCCGTCACCGTCACCGTCCGCCACACCAGCGACCCGCGCGGCCCCGCCTCCAACGGCGGCTGGGTCCGCACCTCCGACGGCCTCGCCATGGCCAACCAGGCCGACGCCGCCCACCGGGTCTTCCCCTCCAACGACCACCCCTCCGACAAGGCCGCCTTCACCTTCCGGATCACCGCCCCGAGCGACCTGACCGCCGTCGCCAACGGCCTGCCCGCCGGCCGCGCCGAGCACGGCGCCACCACCACCTGGACCTACCGCACCCGCCACCCCATGGCCACCGAACTCGCCCAGGTCTCCATCGGCCGCTCCGCCGTCCTGCACCGCACCGGGCCGCGCGGCCTCCCCGTCCGGGACGTGGTCCGAGCCCAGGACCGGGAGGCGATGGAGCCCTGGCTGCGCAGGACCCCCGGCCACCTGGAGTGGATGGAGGGCAAGGTCGGCCCGTACCCCTTCGAGACGTACGGCGTGCTGATCGCCGACGCCACCACCGGCTTCGAGCTGGAGACCCAGACCCTGTCCCTCTTCGAGCGGCGGCTCTTCACCGACACCCGCTTCCCCGAGTGGTACGTCGACGCGGTCATGGTCCACGAACTGGCCCACCAGTGGTTCGGCGACAGCGTCTCCCCCCGCGCCTGGTCCGACCTGTGGCTCAACGAGGGACACGCCAGCTGGTACGAGGCGCTGTACGCCGACGAGACGGCCGGCAGGTCCATGGAGCGGCGGATGAAGGCCGCGTACGCCTCCTCCGACGGCTGGCGCGCCGACGGCGGACCGCCCGCCGCCCCCCGCCCGCCCGCGCCCGGACAGAAGATCAGCCTCTTCCGGCCCGTCGTCTACGACGGCGGCGCCCTCGTCCTCTACGCCCTCCGGGAGACGATCGGCACCGCCGCCTTCGACCGCCTGGAACGGCGCTGGGTCGTCGAGCACCGGGACGGCACCGCCTCGACCGCCGACTTCACCGCCCTGGCGGAACGGGTCTCCGGCCGGGACCTCGACGCCTTCTTCGCCGGCTGGCTGTACGGCGAGAAGACCCCGCCGATGCCCGGGCACCCGGACTGGCGCGGCCTCCCGCCCGCGGACGCGGACCGCTGAGGAAACCCGCGTGACGGGCGCGGGGCGGCCGTGTCACCATTTTCAGGTCGGCGACGCGGCCGGCCGGGAGTTCCCCCGGGAATCTTCCGGAGCGGTCGCACGTTGTACCCGACACCATCGTTTCAATCGACGTAAGGATCCAATGACCTCCTCTTCTTCCCCTTCCCAGGACGAGCAGAGCTTCGCGCAGTCGCGCCGCACCGAGAGCCTTCGGGCCGATGCCCTGATGGAAGAGGACGTCGCCTGGAGCCACGAGATCGACGGAGAGCGGGACGGCGAGCAGTTCGACCGCTCCGAGCGCGCGGCCCTGCGCCGCGTCGTGGGCCTCTCCACCGAGCTCGAGGACGTCACCGAGGTCGAGTACCGACAGCTGCGCCTGGAGCGCGTCGTGCTCGTCGGCGTCTGGACCTCGGGGACCGTACAGGACGCCGAGAACTCCCTCGCGGAGCTCGCGGCCCTGGCCGAGACGGCGGGCGCCCTCGTCCTCGACGGCGTGATCCAGCGCCGCGACAAGCCCGACCCGGCCACCTTCATCGGTTCCGGCAAGGCCCAGGAGCTGCGGGACATCGTCGTCGAGACCGGCGCCGACACCGTCGTCTGCGACGGCGAGCTCAGCCCCGGCCAGCTCATCGCCCTCGAAGACGTCGTCAAGGTCAAGGTGGTCGACCGGACCGCCCTGATCCTCGACATCTTCGCCCAGCACGCCAAGTCCCGAGAGGGCAAGGCCCAGGTCGCCCTCGCGCAGATGCAGTACATGCTGCCGCGACTGCGCGGCTGGGGTCAGTCGCTCTCCCGGCAGATGGGCGGCGGCGGCGGTGGCGGCATGGCCACCCGCGGTCCCGGTGAGACCAAGATCGAGACCGACCGGCGCCGCATCCGCGAGAAGATGGCGAAGATGCGCCGGGAGATCGCGGAGATGAAGACCGGCCGTGACATCAAGCGGCAGGAGCGGCGCCGGAACAAGGTGCCGTCGGTCGCCATCGCCGGATACACCAACGCGGGCAAGTCCTCCCTGCTCAACCGCCTCACGGGCGCCGGCGTCCTGGTGGAGAACGCGCTGTTCGCCACCCTCGACCCGACCGTCCGCCGGGCCGAGACGCCGTCCGGCCGGGTCTACACCCTGGCCGACACCGTCGGCTTCGTCCGGCACCTGCCGCACCACCTGGTCGAGGCGTTCCGCTCCACCATGGAGGAGGTCGCCGACGCCGACCTCATCCTGCACGTGGTGGACGGCTCGCACCCCGTCCCGGAGGAGCAGCTGGCCGCCGTGCGCGAGGTCTTCCGCGACGTCGGCGCGGTGAACGTGCCGGAGATCGTGATCATCAACAAGGCCGACGCGGCCGACCCGCTGGTCCTCCAGCGACTGCTCCGCGTCGAGAAGCACTCCATGGCCGTCTCCGCCCGCTCGGGCGAGGGCATCGAGGAGCTGCTCGCCCTGATCGACCGCGAGCTGCCGCGCCCGGAGGTGGAGATCGAGGTCCTGCTGCCGTACACGCAGGGCGGCCTCGTCTCCCGCGTCCACGCCGAGGGCGAGATGCTCTCCGAGGAGCACACCCCGGAGGGCACCCTGGTCAAGGCCCGGGTGCACGAGGAACTGGCGGCGGCACTCGCGCCGTACGTCCCCGCCGCGCACTGAGCGCGGACCGCACGAGGCACCGGGGCTCCGGCCCCCCTCCCGACCGGGAGGGGGGCCGGAGCCGTTCTCCGAGGAGCGGTCAGCGGGCGAACTTCTTGCTGACCATGTCGTACGCGGCCCGGGCCCCGCGGCCGAGCTGCGGGCCGGCCAGCCAGCCCCGGCCGCCCGCCGGGCCGATCGAGGTGTTCGACACCAGTGCGGTCCGCCCGCCCGGCAACGCCCGGAACCAGCCGCCGCCCGACGAACCCGCCGTCATCGTGCAGCCGATCCGGTACATGACCGGCGTCGCCGGAGCCGTGGTGAGCCGGGACGGCCGGTCCAGGCACTTGTGCATGATCACGCCGTTGTACGGGGCGGCCTGCGGGTAGCCCCAGGCGCCCACGGTCCCCGCCCGGGCCGGTGCGGGGGCCGAGAAGTCGACCGGCAGCGCCGCGCCGACGGTCTCCTCCAGCGACTTGCCGCCGCGCCGGGGCTGCACGTGCAGGACGGCGTAGTCGTACGGCCAGGCCTGTGCGGTGCCGCCCCGCTGGAGCCACTCGCCCGACGTCACCGCCCAGTCGGCCCAGTACTGGCCGTACGGGTGGACCTCGTGCGACCGGGCGTTCCGCAGCGCCGCGGGGGACTTGCCCAGGTCGTTGAAGGCCGGGACGAAGGTGATGTTGCGGTACCAGCCGCCGCGCTGCCCGGCATGGACGCAGTGGCCGGCCGTCCAGACCAGGTTGGACTTCCCGGGCCGGCGCGGGTCCTGCACGATCGTGCCCGAGCAGACCATCGAGCCCTGCGGCGAGTCGAAGAAGATCTTGCCCACGGGGGCGGCGTGGCGGTGGTACGGCGTCTTCTCGCGCTGCGCCGTCACCGGCCGCGGCACCGGGTCCGAGCCGGAGGCCCCGGCCTGCGCGGTGATCGTCGGGTCCGGGCTCTTCGCCGACTGCATGCGCGCCGGGTCCCACAGGTCCTCGATGACCGGATTGACGAAGTCCTCGGCCTCGCGCAGCCAGGTGCCGGTGTCCCAGTCCCGCCACCCGCCCCGCTTCCACGCGTCGAGGTCGACACCGTGCTTCTTGAGCTTGTCGGCGAGGTCGCCCGCGAGGCCGTCCGCGCCGCCGGCCCCCTCGGAAGGCGCGGGCGAGGACGCGGACGCGGACGCGGACGCGGAGCCGCTCGCCCCGCCCGCCGCCGGCGTCTCGGTCGGCCCGCAGGCCGTGACGGTCAGCGCGAGCGCCGTCGCCACGCCGAGGGCCGCGGGTATGAGTCGTACGGAACGCATGTGGTGGTTTCCCCCTGGAAAGTGTCCTGAGCGAGCGGAGGGAGGCGGGACCGTCCGGCCCCGCCTCCCTCGGATGCGCACCGCCGGCGGGCTACCGGCCGGCGTATTTCTTGCTGACCTCGTCGAAGATGGCCTTGGCCTCGGGGCCGAAGCGCGGGCCGGCCAGCCAGCCGGCCGTCGACGGGCCGATCGAGGTGTTCGACACCAGAGCCGGCTGACCGTCCTGGCCCTGCGCGACCCAGCCGCCACCGGAGGAACCGGCCGTCATCGTGCAGCCGATGCGGTACATCGTCGGCTGCTCCGCCTTGAGCGACAGACGGCCCGGCTCGTCCGCGCACCGGAACATCTTCTGGCCGTCGAACGGCGGCGCCGCCGGGTAGCCCGTCGCCGTCATGCTCGCGATCTTCGGCACCGCCGGGGCGTTGAACTCGACCGGCAGGGCCGTGCCGACCGTCTCCTCCAGCGACTTGCCGGACGAACCCTTCTCCGGGGTCACCTGGATGACCGCGAAGTCGTACGGGGCGCCCGCGCCGCCGGTGGACGCGCCCTGCGCGATCCACTGGTCGGAGGTCTTCACCCAGTCCGCCCACCACACGCCGTACGGCGCGATCTGCTCGCGCGTCGCCTTCTCCAGGTCGGAGGTGGGCAGCGCGGAGTCGTTGTAGGAGGGGACGAAGGCGATGTTCCGGTACCAGCCGCCCTCCTTGCCCTTGTGTACGCAGTGGCCGGCGGTCCACACCAGGTTGGACTTGCCGGGGTGGGCCGGGTCCTTCACCACGGTGGCCGAGCAGACCATCGAACCATCGGGACCGTCGAAGAAGACCTTGCCGGAGGCGGGCGAGTTGGCGTGGTACTTCGCCGGCACCGCCTTCGCCTTCACCGGCTTCGGCGTCGGGTCGGTGACACCCTCGTCACCCGAGATGTCCTCCTCCTCGACCGGACGCTCGGGACGCTCGGCGTCCCGCATCCGGTCCGGGTCCCAGAGGTCCTCGATGATCGGGTTGACGAAGTCCTTCGCCTCACGAAGCCACTTGTCCTTGTCCCAGTTCCGCCACTCGCCGTCGCGCCACTTGTCGAGATCGATGCCGTGGTCCTGCAGGCGCTTCTTCAGGTCCTCCGGAATCTTGATCTTGTCGACCGGGTTCTCGCTCACCGGCGCACTGGGCTTGTCTCCTGCGTTCTCCTCGGTCGGGCCACAGGCCGTCGCGGTGAGCGTCAGCGCCGCGACGGCGGACGCCGCCATCAGCAGCGGACGAATCGATCGCATCTCGTGATCCCCCTGGGACTACGTCAACTGGTACATGTCTGAGCTTCGGTCGCACTCACGTCCGGACGGACGCGAGAACGACGGCCCCCACTATGCCGGTGCCGGAGGGGACGGTACGCGCCCCGCCGGTGGTTCCGGAGCCGGTGCGGCCGTTGTCATGCCGTGATCCGGGACACGCCAAGGATCTTGCCTCCCGACCGTGTTCCCCGGCAGTTCCCGTCGTTGGTACGTGCGGGGGACACAACGGCGGCGCTCGGAGCGGCCTTTGGGTGCGGCCGGGCGGTCCGCCGATGTGCAACGCAACTGTTATCGCGGGAGGACACCGAGCCGTGGCCGTGACCGAATCAGCTCCAGCCACCGCCACCACCCGGCCCCCGGCCCCCGGCGCGGCCCCGGCCCCCGGTGAAGGCCCCCCGGCCGGTCCGGCGGCGGCTGCTCCGGCCGCCCCCGGTCCCGCCGCGTCGGATCCCGCCGTGCCCGGTCCCGCCGCGTCCACCCGGCGGGGATACGGCACGGCGGCCGGCGGGTACGAGGCCATCCTGCGGCGCCAGACCCAGCGCGAGTCCGCCGCCCGCACCTACGCCCGCTCGCTGCCGATCGTCCCGGTCCGGGCCCGCGGCCTGACCATCGAGGGCGCCGACGGCCGGCGCTACCTCGACTGCCTCTCCGGAGCCGGCACCCTCGCGCTCGGCCACAACCACCCGGTCGTCCTCGAAGCCATCCGCAAGGTCCTCGACTCCGGCGCCCCCCTCCACGTCCTCGACCTCGCCACCCCGGTCAAGGACGCCTTCACCTCCGAACTGTTCGCCACCCTCCCCCCGGAGCTCGCCGCCGACGCCCGGATCCAGTTCTGCGGGCCCGCCGGCACCGACGCCGTCGAGGCCGCCCTCACCCTGGTCCGCACCGCCACCGGCCGCCGCGGCCTGTTCGCCTTCACGGGCGCCTACCACGGCATGACCGCAGGGGCCCTCGCCGTCTCCGGCGGCGCCGACGACGTCCGCGTCACCCGGCTCCCGTACCCCCAGTCGTACCGCTGCCCCTACGGCATCGGCGGCGAGCGCGGCGCCGAACTCTCCGCCCGCTGGACCGAGACCCTCCTCGACGACCCCAAGAGCGGCGTCACCACCCCCGCCGGAATGATCGTCGAGGCCGTCCAGGGCGAGGGCGGCGTCCTCCCCGCCCCCGACGCCTGGATGCGCCGCATGCGGAGCATCACCGCCCGGCACTCCGTCCCCCTCGTCGTCGACGAGGTCCAGACCGGCGTCGGCCGCACCGGCGCCTTCTGGGCCGTCGAGCACAGCGGCGTCGTCCCCGACGTGATGATCCTCTCCAAGGCCATCGGCGGCTCCCTCCCGCTCGCCGTCATCGTGTACCGCTCCGGACTCGACGCCTGGGAACCCGGCGCCCACGCCGGGACCTTCCGCGGCAACCAGCTCGCCATGGCCGCCGGCACGGCCACCCTCGCGTACGTCCGCGAGAACCGCCTCGCCGACCGGGCCGCCGCCCTCGGCGCCCGGATGCTCGGCCGGCTCCAGGGCCTCCAGGCCGCCCACCCCTGCGTCGGCGACGTCCGGGGCCGCGGCCTCATGATCGGCGTCGAACTCGTCGACCCCGAGGCCGCCGGCCCCGACGACCCCACCCCGCCCGCCGCCCCGGCCCTCGCCCGGACCGTCCGGCAGGAGTGCCTCGCCCGCGGCCTCATCGTCGAGCTCGGCGGCCGCCACTCCGCCGTCGTGCGCCTCCTCCCCCCGCTCACCCTCACCGACGAGCAGGCCACCGCCGTCCTGGACCGCTTCGCCGACGCCCTCGCCGCCGCCGAACGGGCCCACGTCCCCCGGCCGCCCGCCCCCCACCGGCCCGCCCCCGGACCGTCCCACTGAACCGGACCGCCCACGGCCCCCTCTCCAAGGAAACCCGCGTGAACGCCACCCCCACCTCCCAGCTGCCCGAGACCGAGCCCCACCCCGACGCGGAGGAACCCACGGTCCCGCGCCAGCACACCGGCCCCAGCCTCCCGAGGACGCCCCGCCCGGGAGCCACGCAGGCCACCGACCCGCACCGGCCCGGCACCCCCGCCGCCGACCCGCTCGACGACCCCGACCCCCAGCGGGCCGCCGACACCGCCGCCGTCGAGAACCTCCTCCGCTGCTGGGTCCGGGAGAAGAACCTCCCCGCTCCCGACACCACCACCCTCCGCATCCCCCTCGACGCCAGCGGCACCGCCCTCCTCGTCCCCGTCCCGTACTGGTCGCCCACCGGCTGGCACCGCTTCGGCACCCCCACCCTGGAGGGCCTCCCCTCCTCGGCCCCCGCCGTCGACGCCGTCACCCTCGCCGCCCTCCTCAGCCGGGAGACCGGCCGCACCGAGGCCACCGAACTCGTCGGCCGGGTCGCCGACTCGGCCCGCCGCACCGCCGACTTCCTCACCGCCTGCCGCCGCGACCCCCGGCCCCACCCCGGCGCCGATCCCTTTCTCGCCGCCGAGCAGTCCCTCCTCCTCGGCCACCCGCTCCACCCCACTCCCAAGAGCCGCGAAGGACTCTCCGAGGCCGAGTCCCGCCTCTACTCGCCCGAACTCCACGGCTCCTTCCCCCTCCACTGGTTCGCCGTCGACGCCTCGCTCCTCGCCTCCGACTCCGCCTGGACCGAGCAGGGCCGCCCCGTCACCGCCGAACAGCTCGCCACCGGCCTCGCCGAAGGACTCGCCCACCCCGCCGGCACCACCCCCCTGCCCCTGCACCCCTGGCAGGCCCGCGAACTCCTCCACCGCCCCGACATCCGGGCCCTCCTCGACCAGGGCCTCCTCCACGACCTGGGCCCCCACGGCAGCCGCTGGCACCCCACCTCCTCCGTCCGCACCGTCCACCGCCCCGGTGCCCGCGCCATGCTCAAGCTCTCCCTCGGCCTGCGCATCACCAACTCCCGCCGCGAGAACCTCCGCAAGGAACTCCACCGCGGCGTCGAGGTCCACCGCCTCCTGCGCACCGGCCTCGTCGACGAGTGGCAGGCCGCCCACCCGGGCTTCGACATCGTCCGGGACCCCGCCTGGCTCGCCGTCGACGCCCCCGACGGCACCCCGGTCCCCGGACTCGACCTGATGATCCGGCACAACCCCTTCGGCCCCGGCGACGACGCCGTCTGCCTCGCGGCCCTCACCTCCCCCCGCCCCTGGACCGGGACCCCCGGCATGAGCTCCCGGCTCGCCGACCTCGTCCACCGCCTGTCCGCCCGCACCGGCCGCCCCGTCGCCGCCGTCTCCGCCGAGTGGTTCCTCCGCTACCTCGACCAGGTCGTCCGCCCCGTCCTCTGGCTCGACGGCCACGCGGGCATCGCCCTGGAAGCCCACCAGCAGAACACCCTGGTCCTCCTCGACGCCGACGGCTGGCCCGCCGGCGGCCGCTACCGCGACAACCAGGGCTACTACTTCCGCGAGTCCCACCGGGCCGAACTGGAGAGCCGCCTCCCCGGCATCGGCACCCACAGCGACACCTTCGTCTCCGACCAGGTCACCGACGAGCGCTTCGCCTACTACCTCGGCATCAACAACGTCCTCGGCCTGATCGGCGCCTTCGGCGCCCAGCACCTCGCCGACGAGCGCATCCTGCTCGCCGCCTTCCGCTCCTTCCTCACCTCCGCCACCGGTCTCGGCTCGCCCCTCCCGCACCGCCTCCTCGAAGCCGCCACCCTCCGCAGCAAGGCCAACCTCCTCACCCGCCTCCACGGCCTCGACGAACTCGTCGGCCCCGTCGACACCCAGTCCGTCTACGTCACCATCACCAACCCGCTCCGCGCCTGAGTCCCCGGGCGGCCCGCCCACCGTCGCCCACGGCCCGCGTCCACCGGCGCGTCCCCCGCCCACCCACCGCGGGGACGCCCACGACCCATGGAAGACCCGCCGCATGTCCATACATCCGGACCACAGACCCGACACCGGCACCAGAACCGCTGCCGCTGCCGACCGGCCGCCGGCCGATCCGACGGGCGACGACACCCTCGACCTCCGCGTCGGCGACCTCGTCGCCCTCCTCACCGGCGGACAGCCGGCACCCTCGGCCACGCCCGACGCCGCGAGCGACTCCCCGAGCGAGTCCGCCGACCGACGACTCGACGGCGACCTGCTCGACTCCGTCGCCTCCTGGGCACCGGCGGACACCCGTCTCGGCCGCTTCCGCCTCGCCCCCGTCCGCCTGGCGCGCGACCTCCCCCTGCTCGCGCGGTGGATGAACGACCCCGCCGTCGCCGCCTTCTGGGAACTCGCCGGACCCGACACGGTCACCGCCGACCACGTCCGCGCCCAGCTCGAAGGCGACGGCCGCAGCGTCCCCTGCCTCGGCGTCCTCGACTCCACACCGATGAGCTACTTCGAGCTCTACCGCGCCGACCTCGACCCGCTCTCCCGCGCCTACCCGGCCCGCCCGCACGACACGGGCATCCATCTCCTCCTCGGAGGCGCCGCGGACCGGGGGAGGGGCGTCGGCACCGCACTCCTGCGAGCCGTGGCCGATCTCGTCCTCGACCACCGTCCCCGCTGCACCCGCGTCGTCGCCGAACCCGACATCCGCAACACCCCCTCCGTCTCGGCCTTCCTCAGCGCCGGCTTCCGCTACGCGGCGGAAATCGACCTTCCCGACAAACGAGCCGCCCTCATGATCCGTGACCGGGCCCTCCGTCACGTTCTGTGACCACCCTCTGCTTTTGATACACCGCTCGACCCACAGCGGTTCCCACTTCGAGGAGTCTTTGTGACGACGTCCCCAGCACCCCACGACTCCGCACGACCCGCGGCGACCACCGCCCCCGCCTCCGAACTGCTCGCGCCCCCCGAGCTCAATCCCACCGCCTGGGCCCGCGCCTCCGCCCGCACCCTCGCCAAAGCCCTCGGCGAGTTCGCCTACGAGGAGATCCTCGAACCCCTCCCCGCCGGCGCGGACGCCCCCGACCGCTACTCCCTCGCCCTCGACGACGGCGCCGCCCTCGCCTTCACCGCCCGCCGCGGCGCCTACGGCGGCTGGCGCGTCGATCCCGGCACGATCACCTGCGACGGCCGCCCGCTGACCGACCCCCTCGACCTGCTCGTCCGCGCCCGCCGACTCCTCGGCCTCGACGGCGCCACCCTCGGCCACCTCATCCGCGAGCTCTCCACCACCCTCGCCGCCGAGGCCCGCCTCCACCACACCGCCCTCACCGCCGACCGCCTCGCCGACCTGCCCTACGCCGAACTCGAAGGCCACCAGACCGGACATCCCTGGCTGGTCCTCAACAAGGGCCGCATCGGCTTCTCCGCCGGCGACGCCGCCCGCTGGGCCCCCGAGGCCCGCCGCGCCACCCGCCTCCCGTGGATCGCGGTCAGCGAACGCATCGCCGCCTACCGCGGCGTCGAAGGACTCGACACCCCCGACAAGCTCTACGCGGGCGAACTCGACCCGCCCGTCCTCGACGCGTTCCGTGCCGAGCTCACCGCCCGCGGCCTCGACCCCGACACGTACCTGCTGCTGCCCGTCCACCCCTGGCAGTGGGACGAGATCCTGCTCCCGCTCTACGCCCCCGCCATCGCCTCCGGCGCCCTCGTACCGCTCTCCGCCGACGGCGACCTCCGCCTGCCGCAGCAGTCCATCCGCACCTTCCTCAACACCGGCCGACCCGACCGGCTCACCGTCAAACTGCCGCTCTCCGTGCTCAACACCCTCGTCTGGCGAGGCCTCCCCACCGAGCGCACCCTCGCCGCCCCCGCCGTCACCGCCTGGGTCCACGGCCTGCGCGACGCCGACCCCTTCCTCCGCGAGGAGTGCGGCGTGATCCTCCTCGGCGAGGTCGCCTCGGTCACCGTCGAGCACCCCCTCTACGACCGGCTGCCCGAAGTCCCGTACCAGTACAAGGAACTGCTCGGCGCGATCTGGCGCGAACCGCTCCGCCTCCCGCCCGGCGAGCGCGCCCGCACCCTCGCCTCCCTGCTCCACACCGACCCCGAGGGCCGCGCCTTCGTCGCCGAACTCGTCGAGCGCTCAGGCCTGGCCCCCACCGTCTGGCTCCGCCGCCTCTTCGCCGCCCTGCTGCCGCCGCTGCTCCACTTCCTCTACCGCTACGGCACCGTCTTCTCCCCGCACGGAGAGAACGCGATCGTCGTCTACGACGAGCAGGACGTCCCCGTCCGTCTGGCGATCAAGGACTTCGTCGACGACGTCAACATCAGCGCCCACCCGCTCCCCGAGCACGCGACGATGCCCGAGGACGTCCGGGCCGTCCTCCTCACCGAGGAACCGGGCTTCCTCACCCAGTTCATCCATTCGGGGCTCTTCGTCGGCGTCTTCCGCTACCTCGCCCCGCTGTGCGAAGAACAACTCGACGTCCCGGAGACGGACTTCTGGTCCCTCGTCCGGGCCGAGATCATCCGCCACCAGGAGCGCTTCCCCGAGCTGAAGGACCGGTTCGAGCTCTTCGACCTGCTCACCCCCCGGATCGAACGCCTCTGTCTCAACCGCAACCGACTGCACATGGACGGCTACCGGGACCGCTCCGACCGCCCGCACGCCGCCGTCCACGGCACCGTCCCCAACCCCCTCGCGTGATCCGGAGGAGTGCCTCCGCTGTCAGCGCGGCCCCTTAGGCTGGGAACGCTATGACGAAGCCATCCCTCCCCGAGCTCCTCCACGCCGCCGTCGCCGCCGTCGGCGGCACGGAGCGGCCCGGCCAGGTCACCATGGCCGAGGCCGTGGCCGAGGCCATCGACGACAATTCCCACCTGCTCGTCCAGGCGGGCACCGGCACCGGAAAGTCGCTCGGCTATCTCGTGCCGGCGCTCGCGCACGGGGAGCGGGTGGTGGTGGCCACCGCCACCCTGGCGCTCCAGCGCCAGCTCGTCGAGCGCGACCTGCCGCGGACGGTCGACGCGCTCCACCCGCAGCTGCGCCGCCGCCCCCAGTTCGCCATGCTCAAGGGCCGGTCGAACTACCTGTGCCTGCACCGTCTCCACGAGGGGGTCCCGCAGGACGAGGAGGACGGCCTGTTCGACCCCTTCGAGGCGGCCGCGCCCACCAGCAAGCTCGGCCAGGACCTGATCCGGCTGCGCGACTGGTCGGACGAGACGGAGACCGGCGACCGGGACGACCTGACGCCCGGCGTCTCCGACCGGGCCTGGGCCCAGGTCTCGGTCTCCTCCCGGGAGTGCCTCGGCGCGAGCAAGTGCGCCTACGGTGCGGAGTGCTTCGCCGAGGCGGCCCGCGAGCGCGCCAAACTCGCCGACGTCGTCGTCACCAACCACGCCCTGCTCGCCATCGACGCGATCGAGGGCGCCCCCGTGCTGCCGCAGCACGAGGTCCTGATCGTCGACGAGGCCCACGAGCTGGTCTCCCGGGTCACCGGCGTGGCCACCGGCGAGCTCACCCCCGGCCAGGTGAACCGGGCGGTGCGCCGGTCCGCCAAGCTCGTGGACGAGAAGGTCGCCGACCAGCTCCAGACCGCTGCCGAGGGCTTCGAGCGGGTCATGGAGCTGGCCCTGCCGGGCCGCCTGGAGAAGATCCCGGAGGACCTGGCGTACGCGCTGATGGCCCTGCGCGACGCGGCCCGCGCGGTGATCACCGCGCTGGGGAACACCCGCGACCGCTCGGTGCAGGACGAGGACGCGGTCCGCAAGCAGGCGATGGCCTCGGTCGAGACCGTGCACGGCGTCGCCGAGCGGATCACCCAGGGCTCCGAGTACGACGTCGTCTGGTACGAGCGCCACGACCGCTTCGGCGCCTCGCTGCGGGTCGCGCCGCTCTCGGTCTCCGGGCTGCTGCGGGAGAAGCTCTTCACCGAGCGGTCCGTCGTCCTCGCCTCGGCCACGCTCAAGCTGGGCGGCGACTTCAACGGGGTGGGAGCCTCGCTGGGTCTGGCCCCCGAGGGCATCGCCGGGGACGACCTGCCCGTGTGGAAGGGCATCGACGTCGGCTCCCCGTTCGACTATCCCAAGCAGGGCATCATGTACGTCGCCAAGCACCTGGCCAAGCCGGCCAGGGACGGCGACCGCGGCGACATGCTGGACGAGCTCACCGAGCTGATCCAGGCGGCCGGCGGGCGGACCCTGGGGTTGTTCTCCTCGATGCGGGCGGCCCAGCTGGCGGCGGAGGAGCTGCGGAGCCGTATTCCGGAGTTCCCGATCCTGCTCCAGGGCGAGGACACCCTGGGCGAGTTGATCAAGAACTTCTCGGCGGATCCGCAGACCTGTCTGTTCGGCACGCTGTCGCTGTGGCAGGGCGTGGACGTGCCGGGTCCCAGCTGTCAGCTGGTCGTCATGGACAAGATTCCGTTCCCCCGCCCCGACGACCCACTGATGAGCGCGCGCCAGAAGGCGGTCGAGGAGGCCGGGGGGAACGGCTTCATGGCCGTGGCGGCGACGCACGCGGCGCTGCTGATGGCCCAGGGCGCGGGCCGCCTGGTCCGGGCGACCGGCGACCGGGGTGTGGTGGCCGTCCTGGACCAGCGGCTCGCCACCGCGCGGTACGGCAGCTACCTGAAGGCCTCGATGCCCGACTTCTGGTACACGACCGACCGCAATCAGGTACGCAGGTCGCTGGCGGCGATCGACGCGAAGGCGAAGGCGGACGGCGTCTGAGCCGAGGTCCGGACACACGTCCGGCCCCGGCGGGAAGCCGGGGCCGGATGCGAGCCAGGAGAGGGGGCCGTACAGCGGGCCCCGGAACCGGCGCAGTGGGTTCCGGGGCCCGGTCCGGGCCGGCGGGTCCGGTCAGACCCGCCGCAGTACGGCGACCACCTTGCCGAGGATCGTCGCCTCGTCGCCGGGGATGGGCTGGTACGCGGCGTTGTGCGGCAGCAGCCAGACGTGGCCGTCCTCGCGCTTGAAGCGCTTCACGGTGGCCTCGCCGTCGAGCATGGCGGCGACGATGTCGCCGTTCTCCGCGACGGGCTGGCGGCGGACCGTGACCCAGTCGCCGTCACAGATGGCGGCCTCGATCATGGAGTCGCCCACGACCTTGAGGACGAAGAGCTCGCCGTCGCCGACCAGCTGCCGGGGGAGCGGGAACACGTCCTCGACGGACTCCTCGGCCAGGATGGGGCCGCCGGCCGCGATCCGGCCGACCAGCGGCACGTACGACGCGGCGGGCTTGCCGGTGGTGTCGGTCGGCTGAGTGCTGGGCTGGTCCGAGCCGCGCACCTCGTACGCCCGGGGGCGGTGCGGGTCGC
The DNA here is from genome assembly GCF_043084305.1 of Streptomyces sp. NPDC014656. NCBI lineage: Bacteria > Bacillati > Actinomycetota > Actinomycetes > Kitasatosporales > Streptomycetaceae > Streptomyces > Streptomyces sp. NPDC014656. The sequence continues at coordinate 326,888 of NZ_JBIBZN010000006.1, read as the reverse complement.
GGCGGAGGAAGCCCTTGCGCTCCAGGGCCATCAACTGGTGGGCCACCGACGACGTGCTGGAGAGCCCCACCGCCTGACCGATCTCGCGCATCGACGGCGGGTAGCCCCGCCGCTGGACCGAGTCGCGGATGACTTCGATGACCCGGCGCTGGCGGTCGGTGAGGCCGGAGCTGTCGGCCCTGATGCCTGGAGGCCTTCCGGGGAGGGCTCGGGCGGGACGCCCGGGCTCCTCGCCGTTCATGGCTGTGTCGTTCATGGCGTGCACCGGCTCGAGTCGGCCCTGGGAGCGGTCCTGGGCGGTGATGGTGGCGCTGTCTGCGGTGGTGGTCACGTCGTCGGCCCCTCTCGATTGGTCTCCCTGGCTGGCACAACGGTAGTAGCTTTCGAAAGGTTGCGCCAAACACACGTTCGAGTGAAAATCCGCAGATTGCCTTACGCGTGTGCGGGTGGGGGTGTATGGGAGTCCGACCTCGGAGGGCTTCAAGGGGGCTTCGGGGGGTCGATCCCGCCCTTACGGTAGCCTTCGCCGCTGGGTTCTCCGGCCCCGGCGCGCCCTCCCAGTCTCCCATTCGCGGAGTGCGGACGCGGCTCCGGGGGTCTCGCGACACGCGGGGGTGTCGCAACGCTCTCAACCCTAGATCTAGTGGTTGGATGTCACCGGCCACCCAGGGATAGTGGTCCCCGGTCCGCCGGGGCAGCCTCCATCGCCTATGCTGGTGGTCGCTTCGAGGGGCCTGACGAGCCCGGCGAGGCTGTTCAGTCGTGCCGTGAGGAGAGGGTCGTAACCGATGCACTGCCCCTTCTGCAGGCACCCCGACAGCAGGGTCGTCGACAGCCGCACCACCGATGACGGCACGTCGATCCGACGCCGCCGCCAGTGCACCGACTGCGCCCGCCGCTTCACCACGGTGGAGACCTGTTCGCTCATGGTGGTCAAGCGCTCCGGCGTCACCGAGCCCTTCAGTCGCACCAAGGTCATCTCCGGCGTCCGCAAGGCGTGCCAGGGGCGGCCGGTCACCGAGGACGCCCTCGCCAAGCTCGGCCAGCGGGTCGAGGAGGCGGTGCGCGCCACCGGCAGCGCCGAGCTGACCACGCACGACGTGGGCATGGCCATCCTGGGACCGCTGCAGGAGCTCGACCTCGTCGCCTACCTGCGCTTCGCGTCCGTGTACCGGGCTTTCGAGGGACTCGAAGACTTCGAGGCCGCCATCGCGGAACTCCGCGTGCGGCCTCCCGCTGAGCAGGGCGGGACCGGTGCCTCCGAGGTGCCCGTTCCCGCCGGCGCCGCCGACTGACGGCGGTCCGGGCCCCCGCGGCCCGGCGACCGGCCGCGACACCGGCCGTGAAGACCTGCCCCGGGCGGCCTCCGTGGTGCCCGCGGGTCAAGCAGTACAGAACGTAGTACAGAAGACGGTGCTCTGGGATTATCTGGGCGCCAAAGGGTGTTTTGCCCATATATGGGAGGCGGCATGACAGAGACGGCGAGCGGCCCGGCACGTGGTTCCCGCACCAAGGGAGCCAAGGCGGCGAGCAAGGGCCTGCGGATCGAGCGCATCCACACCACCCCCGGCGTGCATCCGTACGACGAGGTGAACTGGGAGCGCCGTGACGTCGTCATGACCAACTGGCGCGACGGCTCGATCAACTTCGAGCAGCGCGGCGTCGAGTTCCCCGACTTCTGGTCGGTGAACGCGGTCAACATCGTCACCAGCAAGTACTTCCGCGGGGCCGTCGGCACCCCGCAGCGCGAGACCGGTCTGAAGCAGCTCATCGACCGCATCGTGAAGACCTACACGAAGGCCGGCGAGGACTACGGCTACTTCGCCTCGCCCGCCGACGCGGAGATCTTCGAGCACGAGCTCACCTACGCCCTCCTCCACCAGATCTTCAGCTTCAACTCGCCGGTCTGGTTCAACGTCGGCACGCCCCAGCCCCAGCAGGTCTCCGCCTGCTTCATCCTGTCCGTCGACGACTCCATGGAGTCGATCCTCGACTGGTACAAGGAAGAGGGCATGATCTTCAAGGGCGGTTCCGGCGCCGGCCTGAACCTCTCCCGCATCCGCTCCTCCAAGGAGCTGCTCTCCTCCGGCGGCAACGCCTCCGGTCCGGTCTCCTTCATGCGCGGCGCCGACGCCTCCGCGGGAACCATCAAGTCCGGTGGTGCCACCCGCCGCGCCGCCAAGATGGTCATCCTCGACGTCGACCACCCCGACATCGAGAACTTCATCGAGACCAAGGTCAAGGAGGAGGAGAAGATCCGCGCCCTCCGTGACGCGGGCTTCGACATGGACCTGGGCGGCGACGACATCACGTCCGTCCAGTACCAGAACGCCAACAACTCCGTGCGCGTGAACGACGAGTTCATGAAGGCCGTGGAGTCCGGCGGCACCTTCGGCCTCCGTGCCCGCATGACCGGCGAGGTCATCGAGAAGGTCGACGCCAAGTCGCTCTTCCGCAAGATGGCCGAGGCCGCGTGGGCCTGCGCCGACCCGGGCATCCAGTACGACGACACGATCAACCACTGGCACACCTGCCCCGAGTCCGGCCGCATCAACGGCTCGAACCCGTGCAGCGAGTACATGCACCTGGACAACACGTCCTGCAACCTCGCCTCGCTGAACCTCATGAAGTTCCTCAAGGACGACGGCAAGGGCAACCAGTCCTTCGAGGTCGAGCGCTTCGCCAAGGTCGTCGAGCTCGTCATCACCGCGATGGACATCTCCATCTGCTTCGCCGACTTCCCGACCCAGAAGATCGGCGAGAACACCCGCGCCTACCGCCAGCTCGGCATCGGCTACGCCAACCTCGGCGCCCTGCTGATGGCGACCGGCCACGCGTACGACTCCGACGGCGGCCGTGCCCTCGCCGGTGCCATCTCCTCCCTGATGACCGGCACTTCGTACAAGCGCTCCGCCGAACTCGCCGCGGTCGTCGGCGCCTACGACGGCTACGCCCGCAACGCCGAGCCGCACCAGCGCGTCATGAAGCAGCACGCCGACGCCAACGAGACGGCCGTCCGCATGGACGACCTGGACTCGCCGATCTGGGCCGCCGCCACGGAGGCCTGGCAGGACGTGATCCGCCTCGGCGCCAAGAACGGCTTCCGCAACGCCCAGGCGTCGGTCATCGCCCCGACCGGCACCATCGGTCTCGCGATGTCCTGCGACACCACCGGCCTGGAGCCGGACCTCGCCCTGGTGAAGTTCAAGAAGCTCGTCGGCGGCGGCTCGATGCAGATCGTCAACGGCACCGTCCCGCAGGCCCTGCGCCGCCTGGGTTACCAGGAGGAGCAGATCGAGGCGATCGTCGCCCACATCGCCGAGCACGGCAATGTGATCGACGCCCCGGGCCTGAAGACCGAGCACTACGAGGTCTTCGACTGCGCCATGGGTGAGCGCTCCATCTCCGCGATGGGCCACGTCCGCATGATGGCCGCCATCCAGCCCTGGATCTCCGGCGCCCTCTCCAAGACCGTGAACCTGCCGGAGACGGCCACGGTCGAGGACGTCGAGGAGGTCTACTTCGAGGCGTGGAAGATGGGCGTCAAGGCGCTCGCGATCTACCGCGACAACTGCAAGGTCGGCCAGCCGCTCTCCGCCAAGAAGAAGGAGGACGAGAAGGCCGAGGTGACCGCGAAGACCGAGGCGACGATCCGCGAGGCCGTCGAGAAGGTCGTCGAGTACCGCCCGGTCCGCAAGCGCCTTCCGAAGGGCCGCCCGGGGATCACCACCTCCTTCACCGTCGGCGGCGCCGAGGGCTACATGACCGCCAACTCCTACCCGGACGACGGTCTCGGCGAGGTCTTCCTGAAGATGTCGAAGCAGGGTTCGACCCTCGCGGGCATGATGGACGCCTTCTCCATCGCCGTCTCCGTCGGTCTGCAGTACGGCGTCCCGCTGGAGACCTACGTCTCGAAGTTCACCAACATGCGCTTCGAGCCGGCCGGCATGACCGACGACCCGGACGTGCGGATGGCGCAGTCGATCGTCGACTACATCTTCCGTCGCCTGGCGCTGGACTTCCTGCCCTTCGAGACCCGCTCCGCGCTCGGCATCCACTCCGCCGAGGAGCGCCAGCGTCACCTGGAGACCGGCTCCTACGAGCAGGCCGACGACGAGGTCGACGTCGAGGGCCTGGCCCAGTCCGCCCCGGTCGCCACGGAGCTGAAGGCCGTCGCGGCCCCGGCCCCCGTCGTCAAGGCGGAGGTCCCGGCCCCGAAGCAGGCGCACACCTCGGCGGAGCTCGTCGAGATGCAGCTCGGCATCAGCGCCGACGCCCCGCTCTGCTTCTCCTGCGGTACGAAGATGCAGCGCGCCGGCTCCTGCTACATCTGCGAGGGCTGCGGCTCCACCAGCGGCTGCAGCTGACCTGAGGCGATGACCCGCCGGGAGTGATCCCGGCGGGCGGGCGGTGGAACCGGATGCCGGTTCCACCGCCCTTCGTCATGTCCGGACCGTTCCGACGGGCGGAGGGGTCAGGCGCGCGCGGAGCCCATGAGCGAGCCGAAGGTCTGCGGGTCGGTGTCGAACCCCTGGGACAGGCGCCGGAAGGTCCAGCCCGCCGCGCCGTCCCGGGTGAACTCGACGACGGTCGCCGCGGTCGCGCCGGCGGCTGCCGAGAGGTCGTCGCCGAGCAGCTCGGTGTAGCCCTCGCTGACCCGCACGGCGGTCTGGGTTATGGAGCCGAAGACGACGCGGCCCCCGGTCTGCTGTATCGCGACGCCGACCACGACGCGGACGTAACGCGGCGCGAGCCGGTCGAGCTCCAGGGTCATCGCCTCGTCGTAGCCGAAGCCCTGCCCCGTGCGGCTGTCGCGGTGGAGGGTGATCGTCCCGTCGGCGGAGCGGCTGCCGAAGTGGACCAGCTGGGCGGGCGTCCCGTGGGGGTCCTCGGCGGTGAAGACGGCGGCGACGAGATCGAGGTCGTGCGCGGGCGCGCCCGCCGGCGCCGGGTCCCACTTGAGCGCCACCTCGACCTTGCCGACGCCCTTGTTGAGTCCGCTCACGCTGCTTCCCCTTTCCCGTTCCCCTGCGAGGACCCGTCGCTCCGTGTCCTCCTTCATGGTGTCACGCACGTACGACAGTTGGGTCTGCCGAGGCATCCGAGTGCCGTTCCCGGGCGGGTAGTGCCGGAAGTCGACGCCCGACTGGCCTGAAAGGAAGGGGCGCTGACGGCGTCTCACACGGGTTCGCCCCTCTGTGATGACGGTCTGCCGGGGTGCCCCTCGGGCCCGTACGATGGCGCGGTGCTGGTCAAGTGGATTCGCTGCGCCGTCGTGGACCGTCGAGGTTTCGAGCGGGGGCAGCGGAAGTGGGCGGGGCTGCTCGGGGAGCCGGGCTTCCGGGGGCAGGGCGGTGGCTGGAGCCGGGCCCGCCCCGAGATCGCGCACGTCTTCTCCTTCTGGGAGAGCCGGGCCTTCTACGACTCCTTCATGGCCCGCTCGCACGACCGGCTGGCCGCCGCGCAGTCCGGCACGTACAAGGACGCGCAGATCAAGCTCTTCGACCACCGCTTCGACGTGAAGACCGGCTTCGAGCCGAAGTTCGCCGACGCCGATGTGGCGCGGGTGGCGCACTGTCGTGTCCACGAGGAGCGGGTGGAGCACTTCGCCCTCATGCAGGAGAAGGTGTGGAACCCGGCGATGGCCGGTTCCCCGGGCATGCTGCGGGGGCTCTTCGGCGAGTCGTCGGGCCACGAGTTCCTGGTGCTCTCGCTCTGGAACTCCGCCGCGGAGCACGGCAAGTACCGCGAGGAGCGGGTGGAGCGCCTCGGTCTGCGGGCGCAGACCGAGGCCGACGTGGCCGCGCTCACCGGTGACGTGGTGCGGCTCGAACCGACCTGGACCGTCTGACGGTTCAGCTCTCGGTGGCGGGAGCGGTGCCGGGCGGGGCGGGGCTCCCGGCCGGGGCCGGGCCCCCGGTCCGTCTGTCGAAGACGCCTGCCGTCGTGGCCCTCAGAGCCGCGTCCGCGGCTTGGTCCGCCAGTTCCTCGTCGATGGGTTCGCGGGTGACGAAGAGGCGGAGGAAGAGAGGGGCGGAGACGGCCCGGACCACGGCTCCGGCGTCCGTGGCGGCGGGCGCCTCGCCCCGGTGCACCGCCCTGGTCACGACCTCCTCGCAGCGGCGGAAGCGCTCCGCGTAGAAGGAGCGCAGGGCGTCGGCGGCGCGCGGCGACTGGAACGCGGCGCCGACGAAGGCGGTGGGTGCCGCGGCGTCCGCCGGCTCCCGGAACCCCTCGACGACCTCGTGGGCGAGGGCGCGCAGATCCCCGGCGAGGCTGCCGGTGTCGGGCGGAGTCCAGTCGTCCTCCCCGGCGAGGTCGAGGGCGTCGGCCACCATCCCCTCCACTCCGCCCCAGCGGCGGTAGAGCGTCGTCTTGTGCACGCCGGAGTGCTCCGCCACGTACTCCACCGTCAGGGCGGGGTAGCCGTGTTCGGTCAGTCCGGTCAGGACGGCGTCGCGGACGGCGGCCCGGGTGCGGGCGGTCCGTCCGCCGGGGCGCCGGCTGCCGGGTGCGGGGGCCTCGCTCGTCTCGTTCAATTGCTACTCCCGTTGCATTAGTGCCTCCGAGTGTGCCACACTCATCATTAACGCAACAAGGGTTGTGTTTGCCGTTGCCCCGGGAGGTGCCATGCCCGCACAGATCTCGCTCCACGACGTGACCGTCTCCCGTGGGGAGCGGATACTCCTCGACCGCGTCTCGCTCTCCGTCCGTCCCGGCGAGCGGGTCGGGATCGTGGGGGAGAACGGCGCGGGCAAATCCACGCTCCTCCACCTGCTCGCCGGCACGGTCACGCCGGACGAGGGGCGGGTCACCGTCCTGACCGACGGCGGCCTGCGGCTCGTGCGCCAGACCCCCGAGCTGCCGCCGGAGAAAACGGTGGCCGACGCCGTCGACTCGGCGCTCGCCGACTTCCGCGCCATGGAGGCGCGACTGCGCGCCCTCGAGGCCCGCCTGGACCGCGGGGCCGCCGACGATCTCGCCGCGTACGGGGAGCTGCTCACCGCCTACGAACTCCGCGGGGGGTACGAGGCCGACGCCCGCGTCGACAAGGCGCTGCACGCCCTCGGGATCGCCCGCATCGCCCGGGACCGCCGGCTCGGCGGTCTCTCCGGAGGGGAACAGGCCCGGCTCGGCATCGCCTGCGCCGTCGCCGCCGCGCCCGAGGTCCTCCTGCTCGACGAACCCACCAACCACCTCGACGCCGCGGCGCTCGACTGGCTGGAGGAGTCCCTCCGCGGCCACCCGGGGACCGTCGTCGCCGTCTCCCACGACCGCGTCTTCCTGGAAGGGGTCACCACCGCCCTCGTCGAGGTGGACACCGACCGGAAGGCCCTCGTCCGGCACGGCGAGGGATACGCGGGCTTCCGCGCCGCGCACGAGGCCACCCGCCGCCGTCGGCAGCAGGAGTACGAGGAATGGCGCGCCGAGACCGAGCGCCTGGAGACCTACGCGGAGGGCACGGCCCATGCCGTCGCCGCGGGCCGAGTCATGAAGGACAACAACAAGATGGCCTACGACCGGGCCGGCGGCCGTGTCCAGGCCTCCGTGTCCGGCCGCGTGCGCAATGCCCGGGAGCGGCTGCGCAGGCTCAAGGCGGAACCGGTGTCCGAACCGGCGCCGCCCCTCGCCTTCGCCGCCCGCCCCCAGGCCGGAGCGGCCCACGGCGAACTGCTCGCCCTGCACGGCGTCCGGGTCGGTGAGCGGCTCGCCGTCGACACGCTCACCCTCCGGGTCGGTGAACGGCTCCTCGTCCACGGGGAGAACGGGGCGGGCAAGTCCACTCTGCTGCGCGTCATGGCGGGCCGGCTCGCCCCCGACCGGGGAGAGGTCCGGCGCCGGGGCGCGATCGGCCTCCTGTCCCAGGAGGTGACCGTCCGGCGACCGGCCGAACCCCTGCTCACCGCCTTCGGCGACGGGCTGGGGCTCGGGCTCGACGACGACGGCCTCGCCGAACGGCTCCTGTCGTACGGACTGTTCCGGACGGACGATCTCATGGTGCCCGTGGGAAACCTCTCGGCGGGACAGCTGCGCCGACTCGCACTCGCACGGCTGCTCGCCCGTCCCGCAGACCTGCTGCTCCTCGACGAGCCCGCCAACCACCTCGCCCTGGGTTTGGTCGAGGAGCTGGAGCGGGCCCTGGAGGAGTGGCCGGGCGCCCTCGTGGTGGTCTCGCACGACCGCGGACTGCGGCGCGCGTTCACCGGACGAATACGCCGGATGGATTCCGGCCGCCTCCTCGACTGAGCCGAACGGGGCGTCTCCCTCTAGGGTCGGAGCATGGCACGACCGCGGCGCATCGTTCTCGTACGGCACGGAGAATCCGAAGGCAATGTCGACGACACCGTCTACGAACGGGAGCCCGACCACGCCCTCCGGCTCACCGGGACCGGCCGGCGGCAGGCGGAGGAGACGGGGGAGCGGCTGAGGGAACTCTTCGGCGACGAGGCGGTCAGCGTGTACGTCTCGCCCTACCGGCGGACCCACGAGACCCTCCACGCCTTCAAGCTGCCACCGGGACGGCTCAGGATCCGTGAGGAGCCACGGCTGCGGGAGCAGGACTGGGGCAACTGGCAGGACCGGGAGGACGTACGCCTCCAGAAGGTCTACCGGGACGCGTACGGGCACTTCTTCTACCGCTTCGCGCAAGGGGAGTCGGGGGCCGACGTGTACGACCGCGTGGGGGCGTTCCTGGAGAGTCTCTACCGCAGCTTCGAGGCCCCCGACCACCCGCCGAACGTCCTGATCGTCACCCACGGGCTGACCATGCGGCTCTTCTGCATGCGCTGGTTCCACTGGAGCGTGGCCGAATTCGAGTCACTGTCGAATCCGGGCAACGCGGAAACCCGGGTCCTGCTGCTCGGGGAGGACGGGCGCTACCGGCTGGACCGCCCCTTCGAACGCTGGTGTACCCCGGAACCGTACGGCCCCACCGGATAGAGTGGCGCACCGATGATCGCTGACTCCTCATTCGACCGGCGCTTCGACCGCGCCCTCGCCAGTCTGCGCGGACTGGCCGTGGGGGACGCACTGGGCTCCCAGTTCTTCGTCCCCGCGCACTACCCCCTGCTGAAGCGGCGCGAGCTGCCGCCCGGCCCCTGGCAGTGGACCGACGACACGGAGATGGCCTGTTCCGTCCTGGCCGTCCTCGCCCGACACGACCGCATCGACCAGGACGCCCTGGCCGCCTCCTTCGCCGACCACCACGACTTCGACCGGGGCTACGGCCCCGCCGTCAACCGGATGCTCCGGCTGATCCGGGAGGGCGGCGACTGGCGCGAACTGTCCGCCGCCCTCTTCAACGGACAGGGATCCTGGGGCAACGGCGCCGCGATGCGCATCGCCCCGCTCGGCGCCTGGTACGCCGACGACCCCGAGCAGGCCACCCACCAGGCCGAGATCTCCGCCTACCCCACCCACCAGCACCGGGAGGCGGTGGTCGGTTCGATGGCCGTCGCCGCGGCGGCCGCCCTCGCGGCCGACCCGGCCGGTCCTCCCACGCCCGAGGCGCTGCTCGACGGCGTCATCGCCCTGGTCCCGCGCAGCGCGGTCGGCGCGGGGCTGCGCCGGGCCCGCGACATGCTGGACTACGGCGACGCCGGGACCGTCGCGGCGGTGCTCGGCAGCGGCAGGCGGACCAGCGCGCACGACACGGTGCCGTTCGCCCTCTGGTCGGCGGCCCGGAGCCTGGGTGACTTCGAGACGACGTTCTGGACGACGGCGCAGGTCGGCGGGGACGTCGACACGACCTGCGCCATCGCCGGCGGCGTGGTGGCCTCCGGGGCCGCCGGCGCGCCCCCGGCCGCATGGCTGGACCGCACCGAGGCGCTTCCCGCCTGGGTGCCGCAGGCTCCGGCCCGGAGCTGAACGCCACGGATGCCCGGACCCCTCGGGGCCCGGGCATCCGCATCTGCCGTCAGGCCACGGGACCCGCGGCCTTGCCGCTGAGGGCTTCCAGGTCGCTCCTGCGGACCCGAATCACCAGGACCGCGGTGAGCAGCGCGACCGCGACCATGGCCACCGCCGCGGTGAAGGCGGTCGAGATGCCCGAGGTCAGCACCTCGTGGCTCCACGGAGCCGGGAGTTCCTTCGTCCGCAGGAACTCGGCCCGCTGCTCCGGGGTCGCGTGGGCGAGGAAGTCCGCCGCCTGCTTCTCGCCCTCGGTGCGGCTCGCCGTGCCGAAGACCGTCACCAGTATGGAGAGGCCCAGCGAGCCGCCCACCTGCTGCGTCGCGTTGAGCAGGCCGGACGCGGCGCCGGCCTCGTGCGGGGCCACCCCCGAGACGGCCGTCAGCGTCAGGGTGACGAAGTTGAGGCCCATGCCGAAGCCGAAGAGGACCATCGGGCCCAGGACCCCGTCGGCGTAGCCGCTGTCCGCCTCGATGAACGTCAGCCAGAACAGGCCGACACCCGTGATCGTGGAACCGGTCACCATGAAGGGCTTCGGGCCCAGCGCGGGCAGGAACCGCTGTGACAGCCCGGCACCCGTCACGATCGCCACCGTGACCGGGAGGAAGGCGAGGCCGGACGCGATCGGGGAGTACCCCAGCACGCCCTGCACCCACAGGACGATGAAGAAGAACATGCCGAACATGGCGGCCGCGAGGCTCAGCATGATCACGTACGTCCCGGAGCGGTTCCGGTCGGCGAACATCCGCAGGGGCGTGATCGGTTCCTTCGCACGCGACTCGACCAGGGCGAAGGCGACGAGCAGTACGACCGCTGCGACGAACGAACCGACCGTCAGCGAGTCCTTCCAGCCGTTCTCCGAGGCGCGGATGAAGCCGTAGACCAGCGCCGCCATGCCGAGCGTCGAGGTCGCCGCCCCCGCGATGTCGAACCGGCCGGGGTGGCGCTCCGACTCGTTGATGTACCGGGGTGCCAGGAACGCGATCAGCAGGCCGATCGGCACGTTGACGAAGAGCACCCAGCGCCAGTCCAGCCATTCCGTGAGCATGCCGCCGGCGAGCAGTCCGATGGCGCCGCCGCCGGCCGAGACCGCCGCGAAGACGCCGAACGCCCGGTTCCGCTCCGGCCCTTCGGGGAACGTGGTGGTGATCAGGGCGAGCGAGGTCGGCGAGGCGATCGCGCCCCCCACGCCCTGCAGGGCCCGGGCGGCGAGCAGGTGCCAGGGTTCCTGCGCGAAGCCGCCGAGCAGCGAGGCGAAGGTGAAGAGCAGAATGCCGGCCATGAAGACCCGGCGGCGGCCGAGGATGTCGCCGGCCCGGCCGCCGAGGAGCAGCAGACCGCCGAAGGTCAGCGTGTAGGCGCTGAGCACCCAGGACAGATCGGTGGTGGAGAAGGAGAGCGCGTCCTGGATGTGCGGGAGCGCGATGTTCACGATCGTGGCGTCGAGGACGACCATCAGCTGGCAGGCGGCGATGACCGTCAGTGCGATTCCAGGCCGGCCTCCGGAGCCGGCGAGGCCTTTCCCGGCCTGTGTGTCGACCGGAGTTGTTGTCACTATGGACCCCCCACGGAAGAATTAGTGAACGTGACCGTTCACTGGCCTTCACGGTAGTGAGTCCCTCTCAGTGAACGCAACCGTTCACTGGGCGCTGCCGGTGGTTCGCCTCGGCCCCAACGGAGAGACCCTGATGATGACTTCGCGCTCCACGGCCGCCGCCCGGCCGGACGGAGCGGCCTCCCGCAGACGCGGACCGGTGCTCGAACGCGCCATCCTGGAGGCGGCACTCGACCAGTTGAGCAGCGTCGGATGGAACGGTCTGACCATGGAGGGTGTCGCGCTCGGCGCGCAGACGGGTAAAGCCGCGGTGTACCGGCGCTGGCCGTCCAAGGAAGACCTGGTCGCCGACGCCCTCCGCGCCGGACTGCCCCGCTTCGACGAGGCCCCCGACCTCGGCGGCTTCCGCGACGAGCTGTACGAGCTCTGTCGCCGCGTCCGCGACGTGATGAACTCGCGCCCCGGCCTCGCTCTGCGCGCGGTCCTTCACGAGTGCGACGAGGAAGCGGCCGTGCGCCTCCGCGCCCTGATCGATACGGGCGTCATAGGCCCTTCGAAGCAGCTCTTCGGACAGGTTCTGGAGCGTGGGATCGCCCGTGGAGAGGTGCGCCCCGACGCCCTCGACGACCTCGTCCTCGACGTCATCCCCGCGATGATGATGTACCGGTCGAAGGTGTGCGGCAGCGAATGGACGGACGAGGAGATGGCCGATGTGATCGACCGGATCATGGTGCCGCTGGTGCGCTCGGGGCCGTCCTGACCGGGTCCCGGAGCGGAGGAGGAGCGCCTGACGGGAATCCGGGTACCGCACGCGGCACCCGGCGGCGTAACCTGTCAGGCGCCATGCCGTACGAACCTCCCACCCACACCGTCGAGCGGTCGCTCCGAGCCACCACCGGCGCCAAGATCGTCGCCGGGGTCGACGAGGTCGGACGCGGGGCATGGGCCGGGCCCGTCACCGTCTGCGCGGCCGTCACCGGCCTGCGCCGTCCCCCCGAGGGCCTAACCGACTCCAAGCTGATCACCCCGAAGCGGCGTACCGCCCTCGCCGCCGAGCTGGAACGCTGGGTCACCGCCTATGCGCTCGGCGAGGCGTCCCCGCAGGAGATCGACGAACTCGGGATGACCGCCGCCCTGCGCCTCGCGGCCTGCCGGGCCCTCGACGGCCTCCCGGTCCGCCCGGACGCGGTGATCCTCGACGGCAAGCACGACTACCTCGGCAGCCCCTGGCGGGTGCGTACGGTGATCAAGGGTGACCAGTCCTGCATCGCCGTCGCCGCGGCCTCGGTGATCGCCAAGGTGCGGCGGGACGCCATGATGGCCGAGCTGGATTCCGGCCCCGACTGCACCGGCTTCGGCTTCGCGGCCAACGCGGGCTACCCTTCGCCCGTCCACAAGGCCGCCCTCGAAGAGCTGGGACCCACCCCGTACCACCGGCTCTCCTGGTCCTACCTGGACGCCATGCCCCGATGGCGCCATCTCAAGAAGGTCCGCCTCTCCGTGGAGGCGGCCGCTCTGGAGAGCGGGGGCCAACTCGGCTTCGACTTCTGATCTTCCGGCCGCGGAACCTCACCGACGAGGCTCCGAAGGACCGGGGGCGCACCTGTGCGCCCACCCGACGGTGCCGTCCGAAACGGCATTTGATAGACATCCACCCATGCCTCTCCCTCCCGAGGAGCCTCAGATTCACGAGAGCGCCCAGGGTCCTAGCGCCACCGCGGCCGCCGGCCGCCCCGCGTCGACCCCCCGTCCCGTCCCCGGCCCGCGTTCCGCGGCCTCCCCACGTCCCGGTGCGCCGGCCCGTCCCGGACCGCCGGCCCCGCGCCCCGTCCCGGGCCCGCCCGCACCCAAGAGCCGTCCGGTGAATCGTTCCGGCCATGGCAGCCCGCAGCTCCAGCTCATCCCGGCTTCCGCCGAAGGCGCCCTCGACGCCGCCGAGGAGGCCCTCGACCTGCTTCTGGACAGTGGCAGGGCACCCGGCGAGGTCCTGGTGCTCACCACCGGCGAACGCCACCCCTGGACCGCGCACGAGCTGTCCTTCGGCGAGTCCGCCTACTGGGCCCAGCAGGAGGCCGGCGAGGACGTGTTCTTCGCGGAGGCCGCCGCCGTGGACCGGGTCACCGCCCGGCCCGTGGTGATCGTCGCCGTCAACGGCGGCGACGACGTGGCCGCCCGGGCCCTGCCGGTCGCCCTGTCCCGCGCGGGCGCCCTGCTCGTGGTCTGCGGAGACCCCGAACGGGTCGGCGCGGTCCTCGGCGCCGGAGTCTGACCGGTCGCGCCTCCGCCGGACCGGAAACGGCCCGGCGGAGCGGCCGGCCCGCTCAGCGCGCCGCGACCCTGCGGAGCGGTTCGGCCGCCCCGCCCGCCGTCCGCGGCACGAGGTGACCCAGTTCGCCGGTCGGCTCTCCCAGCGCGAGCGGTGTGGAGTCCGAGCTCGGCCGGCGGCCGCCCCGGCCCTCGCCGAAGACCTGCCAGCCGGCCTTGGTCAGGGTGATGTACGCGCCGCAGCGCAGTCCGTGGAGCGTGCAGGCGTCACGGAGCCCCCACATCCAGGCCCCGTCCTCCTCCGTCCAGCGCTCGTCGCCGTCGCGGCAGTAGACGAGCACCGCCGTCCGGACGGGAGCGCGCCGCCGGAGGTCGTGCGGGACCACCCGCCGAAGATGGGCCAGGAGCGCGTTCCGGAACTCCCAGCCGTCGGCGGGGCCGGGACGGCGCACGAACGAGGCGCTCGCGGTGAGGCGCTCCTCGTGGTCGAGCACCGCCACGACCGCGGTCGTGGGCAGCGGACGGTGACGGGAGTGCAGTCCGCTCACGACCTCACGGGGACTGCGCAGCAAGGGAATTCCGGCCGCGGCCCAATCGGCGGGCTCCAGCATCCGGGCGAGACGGCTCGCAGAGGCGGAACTCGAGCCGAGCGAGGCGGTGGACGGAGCGAATCCGAGGGTCACGGTCCTCCCTTCGGATACGCGCCCGCGAGGCGGGCAAGGTCGGGTGAGGGCGCAGCACGGCACAGTCCTTCCGGACCGCTTGAAGCCGTGTGGGGCGGTTCCCCAATTCTTGCTTGGCCCGAGCGGGGCGGCAACGAGCAATTGGAGCGGCTGACGGTAATGAACCGTTATGCCACTGATATCCCTGCCCAGTTACCCAGTATTCACTCGCCGTTTCCCAGCTCTTCTCACCCCTGGACGGCGAGCACCAGTGGAAAGACTCCTTCCGCTCCGGACCGCCGCAGGAGCCGCGCCGCCACGGCCAGGGTCCAGCCCGTGTCGGACAGGTCGTCGACCAGGAGGACCGGGCCGCCCGCCGAGGCCACCCGCTCCGCGAGCCCGGGCGGGACCTCCAGCGCCCGATGCAGTCCGATCACGCGCTGGGCGCTGTTGGTCCGGGACAGGCGCACGTCCTCCGCCTCGGGTGCGTACTCCACCGCTCCGAGCAGCGGCATCCGCCCGATCTCGGCGATCCGCGTGCCGAGCGAGCCGACCAGTACCGGCCGCCGCCGCGAGGCCACCGTGACCACCCCGGCCGGCCGGGGCGGCGCGTCGGCGCCGCCGGACGCCCAACCGCCGGGCCCCTTCGCCCAGTCGGCGAGCACCTGGACCACCGCCTGCACCACGTCGTCCGGCACCGGGCCGTCCGGCGCCGTCTCGGCGAGCAGCGGCCGGAGCCGGTTGCCCCAGCCGATGTCCGACAGGCGCCCGAGGGCACGGCCGCCGAACGTCTGCTCACCGGCCGGGATCCGGCCCTTCAGGTCGACCCCGGCGGCGGCCAGCCCCGTCGGCCACATCCGGCGCGGCTCCACCTCCACGCCCGGGCGGCCCAGCTCGCCGCGGGCCGCGTCCAGCGCCGCGTCGGTCACCTTCGGGTCGAAGCGAGGGCCCGCGCAGTTGTCGCAGCGGCCGCAGGGAGCGGCCTCCTCGTCGTCCAGCCGGCGCCGCAGGAACTCCATCCGGCATCCGGTCGTGGTGGCGTACTCGCGCATCGCCTGCTGCTCGGCGGACCGCTGCCTGGCCACCCAGGCGTACCGCTCGGTGTCGTAGACCCACGGCTGCCCCGTGCTCTCCCAGCCGCCCTTGACCCGGCGCACCGCCCCGTCCACGTCGAGGACCTTGAGCATCGTCTCCAGACGGGTCCTGCGCAGTTCCACCAGCGGTTCCAGCGCCGGCAGCGACATCGGCCGGCCCGCGGAGGCGAGGACGTCGAGGGTCCGGCGAACCTGCTCCTCCGGCGGGAAGGCCACGGAGGCGAAGTACTGCCAGATCGCCTCGTCCTCCTTGCCGGGCAGCAGCAGCACCTCCGCGTGCTCCACACCGCGCCCGGCGCGGCCGACCTGCTGGTAGTACGCGATCGGCGAGGAGGGCGAGCCGAGGTGCACGACGAACCCGAGGTCCGGCTTGTCGAAGCCCATGCCCAGCGCCGAGGTCGCCACCAGGGCCTTCACCCGGTTCGCCAGCAGGTCGTCCTCGGCCTGCTGGCGGTCCGCGTTCTCCGTCCGCCCGGTGTACGAGGCGACCGTGTGCCCGCACTGACGGAGATGGGCGGTGACCTCTTCGGCGGCCGCGACGGTCAGGGTGTAGACGATCCCGGAGCCCGGCAGCTCGTCGAGGCGGTCGGCGAGCCAGGCCAGGCGATGGGCCGCGTCGGGCAGCGCGACCACGCCGAGACTGAGGGACTCGCGGTCCAGCGGACCGCGCAGCACGAGGGCGTCGGTGCCCGCGCCGGTGCCGAGCTGTTCGGCGACGTCGGCGGTTACCCGGGCGTTGGCCGTGGCGGTGGTGGCGAGGACCGGAACACCGGCCGGAAGATCGGCCAGCATCGTGCGCAGCCGTCGGTAGTCGGGACGGAAGTCGTGCCCCCAGTCCGAGATGCAGTGCGCCTCGTCCACCACCAGCAGCCCCGTGGCGGCCGCGAGCCGCGGCAGGACCCGGTCGCGGAAGTCGGGGTTGTTCAGCCGCTCGGGGGAGACGAGCAGGACGTCGACCTCGCCGGCGGCGACCTCCTCGTTGACGCTCTCCCACTCCTCGGTGTTCGACGAGTTGATCGTGCGGGCCCGGATGCCCGCCCGCGCCGCCGCGTCCACCTGGTTGCGCATGAGGGCGAGCAGCGGCGAGACGATGACGGTCGGCCCGCTGCCGCGCCCGCGCAGCAGGGAGGTCGCCACGAAGTACACGGCCGACTTGCCCCAGCCGGTCCGCTGGACGACCAGCGCCCGACGGCGGTCGGCGACCAGCGCCTCGATGGCGCGCCACTGGTCCTCGCGCAGTCTCGCCTTGCCAGTCGGGTCCCCGACGAGTCGGGCCAGTACGGCGTCGGCGGCGGTGCGGAGCGCGGCGCGGTCTTCCGGGCGGTCTGCGTGGGTCATGCCTCCATGCAACCCGATGCCTCGGACATTCGGCGAACGAGGCTGCGATCTGTGGACAGAGCAAATCGCATCATCACACCGTATTAATGGAGTTATCCACAGGGGTTGTCGGAAACGTGAGATCACGAGACGGTCCTCGCCATGAACGCGAATCACCACGAGACCAGCGCATCCGCTCAAGGCCGCCAGATCACCCTGCGCAGCCCGTCCGAACTCGCCGACGCCCTGCCGTTCGTGCTCGGCTTCCACCCGACCGACTCGGTCGTGCTCGTCGCCCTGCACGGCGAGAGCGGACGCTTCGGCGGCCGGATCAGGCTCGGCATCCCCCGCTCGCCCGACGAGTGGGACTCCACCGCGGACCACCTCGCCGAATGCCTCGTCGAGACGTCCGCCCGGCGCACCGCGCCGCCCGACGGCATCGTCGGCTTCCTCTGCCAGGACCCGAACCCCGGCGAGACCGCCCGCGAGGTCCACGAGCGGCTGCGGCCCTTCGCCCAGCGTCTCCGGACCGCCTGCGGAGCCCTCGACATCCCCGTCTACGAGGTGCTGTGCATCTCCGACGGACGCCACTTCTCCTACTGCTGCCCCGACATCCGCTGCTGCCCGCCCGACGGCACCCCGCTCTCGCTCGGCGGCACCTCGGCCATGGCGGCGGCCGCGGTGTACGCGGGAATCGAGGTGCGGGGCTCGCTGCGGGAGATGGAGGCGAGCTTCAGGCCCACCGGCGCACCCGGTGACGCACAGCAGCGCGCCGCTCTCGACGCCGCCGCGGCCGAGATCGTCCCCCTCGTCGTGGAGGGCGCGGAGGAGCACGGCAGGGCGCGACTGCGCGAGGCGACCGTGGCCCTCGCCGGCCGGCTCCTGGGCAGGTTCGCCGAACCGCCGCGCCGGATCGGAAAGGACGGGGCCCGCCGCGGCCGGGCCGCGGTCGAGGCGGGCGACGACGCCCGAGTCGACCCCGGCGAAGCGGCGGCCGTGATCGTGGGGCTCCAGGACCGCATCACCCGCGACCGCCTCGCCGAATGGATGGAGGGAGCGGAAGGCGCCGCGGCCGTACGGCTCTGGCGCGTCCTCGCCCGGCGCTGTGTCGCCCCCTACGAGGAGTACGCGGCGGCGCCGCTGGCCCTCGCCGGCTGGACGGCCTGGTCGACCGGTGACGAACCGACCGCCCGCGTCGCCCTCGGTCTCGCGCTCCAGGCGGATCCCGAGTACGTCTTCGCACGTCTCCTGCACCAGGCGTGCAACGAGGGCCTCGATCCCGAGTCGCTGCGCTCCTGCCTGCGGCAGGGACGGGAGAGCCGTGCCACGGCCCGGAAGGAGGCCGTCGCGCCCGCCTCACGCATCCGCACCCGGACACGGACCCGGGCCCGCACGCGGGGAGTCCGACCCGGAGGGCCGCGGCCGGCGCTCCCGCGGGCGGAGCACGGCGCTCCCCGGCGGGGCCGGGGGACGCCGGGCGTACGGCCCGCGGGCCGGGCCGCGACCCGGCCGGGGAACCCCGCCCCGCAGCACGGCGGGCGACGCGGGACGAGGAGCGGCCGATGACGACCGTGACCCCGCCCGCCACCGGACCGTTCACCTCTGTGGCGGAACCGGGCGAGCCGTGCCGCCGAGGCCCCGCCGGCCGTCCGGATCGCACAGAGAGCACGCCACACCTCCCATGGTCCTCAGCCCCGTCCCGGCCCCCGGACATCCGACGGAACACCCCGCCCGGCACCCGGCCGTGGGCGGCGTCCCCGCCCCCAGCCCCCGCCCCGGCGAACTCCCCCCGGTCCACGACGCCCTCCTCTGCGTCGCCCTGCCGGCCTTCGCCGTCTCTCCCGAGCACGGCCAGCTCACCGGAAACGGACCGGAAGGCGTGTACGCGTCGGGGAGACGCCTCCTCTCCCGCAGCGTCCTGCGGGTCGCCGGACGCGAGCCCGTCCCCCTCCAGGGCCGGCTCGCCGCCGCCGACCGGGCCGTGTTCGTCGGCGTTCTCCGCGTCCCCGGCGACACCGGACCCGACCCCGGGATCACCGTGGAGCGCTCCCGCGGTGCCGACGGAACCGAGCGGATCACCCTCCGCAGCGCCGTCCCCCGGCCCGTCCGGGTCCCGGTGGAGCTCGCTCTGGGCACGGATCTCGCGGAGCTGGGCGCGGTCGCGTCCGGCCGCCCCTGCCCCGAACTCAGGCCCAGCGTCCACGGCACCGGACTCCGCTGGACCGCACCCGACGGCCGCTCCGTCGCCGTCACGGCCGACCCGGCGCCCGCGGACTTTCTGGCGGCGGTCGGCGTCCTCCGCTGGGAAACCGACCTCGCCCCCGGTACCGCCACCACCCTCCACCTCCGCGTCCACGCCGGCCGGCCCCCCGGCGCCGCCCCGCCCGGTGGGGGCGGCCGCCCCGGCGGGCGCCTGCTCCCGGATGCCCAGGCGGAGGGCGACGACCGCAGGACCGGCGCACTGCTCCGCACCTGTGTCGAGGACCTGCGGGCCCTCCTCCAGCGCGACCCGGCGCACCCCGCCGACGTCCACCTCGCGGCCGGCGTCCCGTGGCGCTGCGGACCGGTCACCGCGGAGGCGCTCTGGGCGGCCCGCATGGCCCTGCCGCTCGGCACCCGGCTCGCCGCCGGCACCCTCCGCGCCCTCGGCCGTACCCAGGTCACCGGCGGAGCCGAGGCCGGGCGCCTGCCCGGCCCGCTGCGGGACGCGGGACCGCACCTCCCGCCCCGCTGCACCGGAGTCGAGGCCACCCTCGCCTTCCCCGTCGTCCTCGCCGAGGCCCGGCGGTGGGGCCTCCCCGCCGCCGACCTGGACGAGCTCCTTCCGGTGGCGGAGCGCTGTCTCGGCTGGCTGCGCCGCGGGCTCGGCGCGGACGGGCTCCTGCCGGACCCGGCGCCCGGCGGTCCCTGGCGGGCCGAGACCCAGGCCCACGCCCACCGGGCCGCCGTGCTCGGGGCCGACCTCCTCGACGCCTGCGGGCGGCCCGGCGGGGCCGAACTCCGGGCCGCGGCCCGCGCCCTGCGCGAGCGGTTCCGGAGCACCTTCTGGCTCGACGACCCCTCGGGCGGCCGCCCCGCCGCCGCCCGGGCACCGGAGGGGCGCTCTTGGCCCCAGCTCGGAGGGTGGGCGGCCCACCTCCTCGACACCGGGCTCCTCGACGGCGGCAGGTACGCCCAGGGGCTGCTCGACCGGACGGATACCGAACAGGTCGCGCGGCTGCTCGGCACCCCCGCGCTCGATTCCGGCTGGGGGCTGCGCGGCCTCGGCGCCAAGGAGCCCGGCCACAACCCCTTCGGCCACCGGGCCGGAGCCGTCCGCGTCCACGAGACGGCCGTCGCCGTCGCCGGGCTGGCCGTCGCCGGATACGAGAAGGAGGCCGCGTCCCTGCTGCGGGGCCTCCTCGACGCCGCCGAGCACTTCGGCCACCGGCTTCCCGAGATGTACGCGGGCGAGCAGCGGACCTCGGGCGCGCGCCCGGTGCCGCACCCGGCCGCCTGCCGGCCCGCCGCCGTCGCGGCCGCCGGAGCGGTCCACGCGCTCGCCGCCCTGGCCGGCATCCGCCCCGACGCCCCCGGCCGGAGCGTCGCGGTGCAGCCGATGGCCTCGGCACCGCTGGGGGAGCTCCGGCTCTCGGGGCTCGTGGTCGCCGGGGAACCCTTCGCCGTGCGGGTGAGCCGTCTCGGACTCGGTATGGTCGAGGAGGCCGCCGAGGGCCTGCAGCTGGGGGTGTGACGGATGCCGGACACGGAGACGAGGAAGCCCTCGCCACAGGGTGGGGTCGTCGGGGACGGAGAACGCGAGGGGCGTGCTTATCGTCAGGAAGACGACTATGATCACGGCATGCCTCCCTACGACCCGTCGGCCTTCCCGCCCTTCGCTGTCACCGTCGATCTGGTCGTCCTCACCGTGCGGAGCCACGCACTGTGCACCCTGGTCGTCCGCAGGGGAGAAGCACCCTTCCAGGGGCGGTGGGCGCTGCCCGGAGGCTTCGTCCGTGACGACGAGGACCTCGGTGCCGCCGCCGCGCGCGAACTGGCCGAGGAGACCGGACTGCGCGCCCACGACCCGTCGGCGGCCCCGCCGGTTCCCGACAACGGCGCGCACCTGGAACAGCTCGCGACCTACGGAGCGCCCAAGCGCGACCCGCGGATGCGGGTGGTGAGCGTCGCGCACCTCGCGCTCGCCCCCGACCTGCCCGCCCCCAGGCCCGGCGGCGACGCCAACAGCGCGCGCTGGGCCCCCGTGGAGGAACTGCTCGACCAGGCGCGGGCCGCCGGGCCCGACTCCCCGGAGGCGCTCGCCTTCGACCACGCCCAGATCCTCTCCGACGGGGTGGAGCGGGCCCGTTCCAAGATCGAGTACTCCTCGCTCGCGACGGCGTTCTGCCCGCCGGAGTTCACCGTCGGAGAACTGCGCCGCGTCTACGAGGCCGTCTGGGGCGTATCGCTCGACCCGCGCAACTTCCACCGCAAGGTCACCGGCACCCCGGGCTTCCTCGTGCCGACCGGCGGGACCACCACCCGTCAGGGAGGCCGCCCCGCCCAGCTGTTCAGGGCCGGCGGCGCGACCCTGCTCAACCCGCCCATGCTGCGCCCCGAGGTCTGAGGGGAGCACGCCCCCGCCGCCCCCGGGGCGACAACCCTGCGCCAAAAGTCCGAAATATGGCGTTATCTTGCTGCGGTAGCGCCGCCCTGCCGCGGAGCGGTGACTCCTACCGCGAGAGAAGCGATGCTCCAGGCCATCGGACTGACCAGCACCCCCCGCCGCGATCGCCCGCCCGCCGTGGACGATCTGACCTTCGAGGCCCCGTCCGGGGCCGTGACCGCCCTCGTCGGCCCCCCGGGCTCCGGCAAGACGACCGCCCTGCGCCTTCTGCTCGAACTCGAGCCGGGGCGCGGACTCTCCTACTTCCGGGGCCGGCCGCTGCGCCGGATCGCCCAGCCCGCGCGCGAGCTCGGGATCGCCCTCGGTGACGTACCGGGACACCCCTCCCGTACCGTCCGCGGCCAGCTGCGGATGCTCGCGGCAGGCGCGGGAGTTCCGGTCGCCCGGGCCGACGAGGTGATCCGCGCCGTGGGACTCGGCGGACTGGAAGGGCGAAGACTCGGCACCCTGCCGCGCGGGGCCGAGCGCCGACTCGCTCTGGCGGCCGCCCTGTTGGGGGAGCCGCACACGCTGCTCCTGGACGCCCCGGGGGCGGGGCTGTCCCCGGACGAGCGGGTCCGGCTGCACGCCCTGCTGCGCGCGCACGCGGAGGCCGGCGGCACCGTCCTCTACACCACCCGGGACGCCAAGGACGCGGCGCGGAACGCCGACCGTGTCGTCACCCTCGACGGCGGCCGCCTCGTCGCCGCCCAGGACGCCGGCGACTTCGCCCGCACCCGGCTGCGGCCCAGGGTCGCCGTCCGCACCCCGCACGCCGCCCGGCTCGCCGCCGCCCTGACCCAGGAGGCCAGGGCCGCACGCCGTCCGGTCGAGGTCGACACGGAGGACGGCACCCTCCTCCTCGTGTACGGCGGCGACTGCGCACAGGTGGGGGACACCGCCTTCCGGCACGGCGTGCCGGTCCACCGGCTCGTGGACGAGACCGGCGACAGCGGCCCCGCCGGGGCCCGGGCGGAGGAGGCGCGCGACTCCCTCCCGGAGGCGGACGGCGCCGCTCCGGACCGGGCCGCCGGGGCGCGCCGGCCGGTCCGCTCGCCGCTGCGCCCGCTCCGCTACGAGCTGCGCCGGATCGCCGGCGTACCGTCCACGGGGCTGATCCTGGCGGGAACCCTGGCGGTGTCGGCCGTGCTCGCGACGCTCCTCGGCCGGGGCGGCGGCACCCCGCTCCCGGCGGTGCTCGCCGCCTGGCCCGACCTCCTGCCGCTGCCGCCCGCGGCGCTCGGTGCCGGGCTGATCGGTTCGCTCTCCTTCGGCGAGGAGTACCGCTACCCCGCGCTCGCCGCGGGGCGCGGCGCCGCGCCCCGCCGGCTCGCGCTGCTCCTCGCCAAGCTCGTCGTCTCCGCGGCCGTCGCCCTGCTCCTCGGGACGCTCGTGGCGGGTGCCGACCTGGCCGCCCTCCGCCTCTTCTACGGCGCCGAATTGACCGCCGTGCCGGACGACTGGCAGGAGATGACGGCGAGTTGGCTGGGGCTCTCGGTCGGCTGCGCCTGGGCGGGGGTGCTGGGGGCCGGGGTGTTCCGGGCCGCGGCGGCCGGGGTGGCGGCGGTCCTCTTCGTCCCGGTCGCCTTCGTCCCGCTGCTGCGGCAGGTGATGAGCGGTCCCGCCGTCCGTTCCGTCGCCGGACTTCCCGCCCGGCTGGGAGAGTTCGCCGGCCCCCGGTGGGCGCCGCCCCTCGACCGGTGGATCGCCGGGGCGCTGGATGTGGTGGCGCAGCCCGCCGGAGTGGCACTCCTGCTCACGTTGACGGTCCTGCTCTGCGCCTATGTGCTCACCGGGCTTCGCCGGCAGGCCCGTTGGTGACCGCTTCCGGATCGGTATGTTCCGCTCGGGCCGCAACTCCCTTGCGTAATGCCGCTTATGTCCGAATAATTGTCAATTGTGTAGGGGGTGCCGATCACCCTTTCGTGTGCTTTTCACCAAAGACCTCAAGGGCCACGGAGGCCACGCCGACAAAGGATGCGTGAGTACCCTTGCGCATACGATGATGACCGCCGCCCGCTCCGTCGACTCCGGCCTCGGCGCCCCGGGCGATCTCGACCGCTACCCCTACGGGGAGGCCTCCGTCGCCGACCGCGTGGGTCCGCCCTCCTGGGAGGGGGTGGACACGGACCTCGGTCGCGTCGGCCGCCGCACCGCCGGCAGCCGCGGCCGTGGACTGCACGGCCAGCTCGTCCAGCAGCTCGGCCAGATGATCGTCTCCGGCGACCTCGGCGCGGACCGCCCGCTCGTCCCCGAGGAGATCGGCCAGCGCTTCGAGGTCTCGCGCACCGTCGTGCGCGAGTCCCTCCGCGTCCTGGAGGCCAAGGGCCTCGTCAGTGCCCGCCCCAACGTCGGCACCAGGGTCCGCCCGGTCAGCGACTGGAACCTGCTGGACCCCGACATCATCGAGTGGCGCGCCTTCGGTCCGCAGCGCGACGACCAGCGGCGCGAGCTCAACGAGCTGCGCTGGACGATCGAGCCGCTGGCCGCCCGTCTCGCCGCCGGTCACGGCCGCGAGGACGTGCAGCAGCGCCTCGCCGACATGGTCGAGATCATGGGGCACGCGTACGCGCAGGGTGACGGCATCACCTTCTCCCGCGCCGACACCGAGTTCCACTCCCTGCTCATCCAGCTCGCCGGCAACCGCATGCTGGAGCACCTCTCCGGCATCGTCGGCGCCGCCCTCCAGGTCTCGGGCGGGCCGGTCACCGCCTGTGACCGCCCCAGCGAGAGCTGCCTGGCGCACCACGGCCGGATCGTCGACGCCCTCGGCGCGGGGGACGCGGTGGCCGCCGAGACCGCCATGCGCCAACTGCTCACGGTCCACCCCGAGGTGGAGCCGCGCGTCGTCCCCGCCCCCCGCGAACACTGATCCGCGGACCGTGGCCGGAAGCGCACGGGCGCGTACGCAGGGAGAGCCGCCGGATCCGAGCGCGGTCCGGGGAGCCCGACCGGGTTCCCCGGACCGCGCCAGGGTGCCGGCGGCGCCGAATGTACGCTTGATCACCCTTTCGTCCTGTTCGTCGCGGATGCGGTGTGACTCGGGACACGAAGATTGGGCGTAACACTCCTCCGAGCCGTGCGATGACCTAAGAGGTGACAGCCGAGGAAGGAATACAGCAGCCGGTGCAGGCGCTGTGCAGTTCCCCGGTCCAGCCCGCGCCGTCGGCACATTCCCCGTCGACGGTCGTCGGCTCCGGCCCGATCCTTCGGGCGGGGCCGGAAGCCGTTTCCATCGTTCCGAGAGGTTGTTCGTGTCGGCCAGCACATCCCGTACGCTCCCGCCGGAGATCGCCGAGTCCGAGTCTGTGATGGCGCTCATCGAGCGGGGAAAGGCTGATGGGCAGATCGCCGGCGATGACGTGCGTCGGGCCTTCGAGGCTGACCAGATTCCGCCAACCCAGTGGAAGAATGTTCTGCGCAGCCTCAATCAGATCCTCGAGGAAGAGGGTGTGACGCTGATGGTCAGTGCAGCGGAGTCGCCGAAGCGCGCCCGCAAGAGCGCAGCAGCGAAGAGCCCGGCCAAGCGCACCGCCGCCAAGACCACCGTCACCGCCAGGGCGACGACGGTGACGAGGACCAGCGTCGCGACCGGCTCGGCGGCCCCCGCGGCCGAGAGCGCCGACCCGGCCGACGAGGCCGCGTCGCCCGCCAAGAAGGCGGCCGCGAAGAAGACCGCCGTCAAGAAGACGGCGGCCAAGAAGACCGTCGCCAAGAAGACGGCGGCCAAGAAGACCGCGTCCAAGAAGTCCGACGACGAACTGATCGAGGGCGAGGAGCTGCTCGAGGACGTCGCGCCGGGCAAGGACGAGGAGGAGACCGAGGGCGAGACCAAGGGCTTCGTCCTGTCCGACGAGGACGAGGACGACGCGCCCGCCCAGCAGGTCGCCGTCGCCGGTGCCACCGCGGACCCGGTCAAGGACTACCTGAAGCAGATCGGCAAGGTCCCGCTGCTCAACGCCGAGCAGGAGGTCGAGCTCGCCAAGCGCATCGAGGCCGGTCTCTTCGCCGAGGACAAGCTCGCCAACTCGGACAAGATCGCTCCCAAGCTCAAGCGCGAGCTGGAGATCATCGCCGAGGACGGCCGCCGCGCCAAGAACCACCTCCTGGAGGCCAACCTCCGTCTGGTGGTCTCGCTGGCCAAGCGCTACACCGGCCGCGGCATGCTCTTCCTGGACCTGATCCAGGAGGGCAACCTGGGTCTGATCCGCGCGGTGGAGAAGTTCGACTACACCAAGGGCTACAAGTTCTCCACGTACGCCACCTGGTGGATCCGTCAGGCGATCACCCGCGCCATGGCCGACCAGGCCCGCACCATCCGTATCCCGGTGCACATGGTCGAGGTCATCAACAAGCTCGCGCGCGTCCAGCGCCAGATGCTCCAGGACCTGGGCCGCGAGCCCACCCCGGAGGAGCTGGCCAAGGAGCTCGACATGACCCCCGAGAAGGTCATCGAGGTCCAGAAGTACGGCCGTGAGCCGATCTCCCTCCACACCCCCCTGGGTGAGGACGGCGACAGCGAGTTCGGTGACCTCATCGAGGACTCCGAGGCGGTCGTCCCGGCCGACGCGGTCAGTTTCACGCTCCTCCAGGAGCAGCTGCACTCGGTCCTCGACACGCTCTCCGAGCGTGAGGCCGGCGTGGTCTCCATGCGCTTCGGCCTCACCGACGGCCAGCCGAAGACGCTCGACGAGATCGGCAAGGTCTACGGCGTGACCCGCGAGCGGATCCGCCAGATCGAGTCGAAGACGATGTCGAAGCTGCGCCACCCGTCGCGCTCGCAGGTCCTGCGCGACTACCTCGACTGACCGGTACGGCCCGTCCGGGGCGCACGACAGTGGACGAAGGGTCCGGTTCCCCGCTCGGGGGCCGGGCCCTTCGGCCGTTCGCGGTGCAGGGGACCCCTCCGTGCTGGACGCTGGGTGAAGGTACATCAGCGGAGAGTCAGGAGGCTCCATGCGTGGTCCCTTCGCCCGAGCTTTGACGGGTGCCCTGGGTCTGGTCACGGCAATGGCCGGACCGGTGGCCGGGGCCGCCCCGGCCGTCGCGGACAGCGTCGTGGTGGGCGGCAGCCCGGCCGCGATCACCGACGCGCCCTGGGTGGTGGCCCTGTCCAGCCGTGACCGGTTCGGAGGTACGCGGGCGGGCCAGTTCTGCGGCGGTGTCGTCGTGGCGCCCACGAAGGTGCTCACGGCGGCCCACTGCCTGGGGCGCGAGGTGCTCGGCGGCGAACCCTGGCAGCTGCGGGACCTCTCGGTGATCACGGGCCGGGCGGCGCTGCGCGGGCAGGGCGGACAGGAGGTGCGGATCGCGGGCACCTGGGTGAACCCCGACTACGACCCGACGACCAACTCGGGCGACCTCGCCGTGCTCACGCTCGCCGAGTCCCTGCCGCGGTCCTCCGTCATCGAGGTGGCGGCGCGCGCAGACCCGGCGGAGGACCCCGGGACGGCGGCCGAGGTGTACGGCTGGGGCGACACGAGCGGGAACGGCAACTACGCCTCCTCGCTCCGCTCGGCGCACGTCCAGGTGCTCCCGGACGCGGCCTGCGAGCGGGCGTACCCGGGCGGCTTCGGCGGGGTCTCGTACCGCGAGGAGACCATGCTGTGCGCCGGCGACCCCAGGGGCGGCCGGGACGCCTGCCAGGGCGACAGCGGGGGCCCGCTGGTGGCGCGCGGGGTGCTGGTGGGGCTCGTGTCCTGGGGCAGCGGCTGCGGGCAGGCCGAGAACCCCGGGGTCTACACACGGGTGTCCGCGGTGCTGCCCGAGCGGCTCTGAGGGACCGCGCCGCCCCTTCGCGGGCCGGGGGAGGAGGCCGTGACGGGAAAGGCTTCCTCCCCGGCGTTACGGCGCGGGAGCACCGGGGCACGGCGGCGTCACGAGGCTGGAGCGCGCCGAAAACGTGAGCCCGCCCATACCGGGAGCCCGCCCGCATCGGGAGCCCGCCCGCATCGGGAGCCCGCCCGCATCGAGCTTCCGACCGCATCAGGCTCCGATCGCATCGAGAGCACTACGACATCGAGAGCCTCACGACGGCGGGAACCTCACGACGGCGGGAACCTCACGACGGCGGGAGCCCCGTGGCCGCGGAAGTGCCGGGGGTCCGAGAGCGGCGTCCGGGTACGAGAACGGGCGGTCATCCCTGGTCGAGGGATGACCGCCCGTCGGCCGGTCGTCAGGGACCGGTCCTGAGCTCGTCGGGGCCGCGCGGCGTCAGTGCTCGTCGCCCACCGTGCGGGCCGGCACATCGGTCAGCCGGTCCGTCTCATCCTGTATCTCAACGGCGATCTTCTTGAGTTCCGGCTCGAACTTGCGACCGTGGTGGGCGCAGAAGAGCAAGTCACCTCCGCTGGCCAGGACGACACGCAGGTAAGCCTGGGCGCCGCAGCGGTCGCAGCGGTCAGCGGCCGTCAGGGGGCTCGCGGGGGTCAGAACAGTAGTCACGTCGCCTCTTCTCTAGCTCGACGAGCTGTCGTACCAGGGTCAACATCCAACCAGGCCGAAAACGTTCCCGCTCGTGGCTTTTCCTTGAAACTTTTTCCCAAGGTGGCTGTCTGCTGCCGGTTGGCGGCGAATGAGCCGTATTGCGTCGCTCTACGGGTTTCGCATTGCTGTGGTGTGTCGGTTGCCCTCCCGGCGGGGTTGCCGGTTGTTGATGAGGACGTGCCCGGAGCCTAGATGGTTCATGCCGGGAAGGGAACGTGATGTTCGCGTCACCCCTTCGAGGGATCGAACATCTATACGAGTCTGGACTAGCATGAGGAAACCGGGAGGGTGGCGTTTCAGCGGCCCCACCAGGCATCGGTACCCTCTGAGCGGTGAGCGACCCCGGTACTCACCCCATCGGGCAAGATTCCAAATTCAGCGAGGAGCGAACCGCGTGACCGCCGAAACGTCCGTGCCGTCCAGTGCGCTGCTGACCGCAGACCGTGACGGTTCCAACTACACCGCGCGGCACCTGCTCGTCCTCGAAGGGCTCGAAGCGGTCCGCAAACGTCCCGGAATGTACATCGGGTCCACGGACAGCCGTGGCCTGATGCACTGCCTCTGGGAGATCATCGACAACTCGGTCGACGAGGCCCTGGGCGGCTACTGCGACCACATCGACGTCATCCTGCACGACGACGGGTCCGTCGAGGTCCGGGACAACGGCCGTGGCATCCCGGTCGACGTCGAGCCCAAGACCGGCCTGTCCGGCATCGAGGTCGTCATGACCAAGCTGCACGCCGGCGGAAAGTTCGGAGGCGGCTCGTACGCCGCCTCCGGCGGTCTGCACGGCGTCGGCGCCTCCGTGGTCAACGCGCTCTCGGCCCGCCTCGACGTCGAGGTCGACCGCAACGGCGCCACGCACGCGATCAGCTTCCGGCGCGGTGTCCCGGGCATCTTCACCGAGCAGGGCCCGGACAGCCCCTTCGACCCGTCGAGCGGGCTGGTCAAGGGCAAGCGGGCGCCCAAGACCCGCACCGGCACCCGCGTCCGCTACTGGGCCGACCGCCAGATCTTCCTCAAGGACGCCAAGCTCGCCCTGGAGACGCTGCACCAGCGCGCCCGCCAGACCGCCTTCCTCGTGCCCGGCCTCACCATCGTCGTCCGCGACCAGCGGGACCTGGAGGGGATCGGCAAGAGCGAGGAGGTCTTCCGCTTCGACGGCGGCATCAGCGAGTTCTGCGAGTACCTCGCCCAGGACAAGGCCGTCTGCGACGTGCTGCGCCTCACGGGTCAGGGCACCTTCAAGGAGACCGTGCCGGTCCTCGACGACCGGGGCCACATGACCCCCACCGAGGTCACCCGCGAGCTCGGCGTCGACGTCGCCCTGCGCTGGGGCACCGGCTACGACACCACCGTCCGGTCCTTCGTGAACATCATCGCCACCCCCAAGGGCGGCACCCACGTCTCCGGCTTCGAGCAGGCCATCACCAAGACCGTGAACGAGGTGCTGCGCTCGGCCAAGCTGCTGCGCGTCGCCGAGGACGACATCGTCAAGGACGACGCCCTGGAGGGCATGACCGCAGTCGTCACCGTCCGCCTCGCCGAGCCGCAGTTCGAGGGCCAGACCAAGGAGGTCCTCGGCACCTCGGCCGCCCGCCGGATCGTCGCCACCGTGGTGGCCCGCGAGCTCAAGGCCTTCCTGACCTCCACCAAGCGGGACGCCAAGGCCCAGGCCCGGGCCGTCCTGGAGAAGGCCGTCGCCGCGGCCCGCACCCGGATCGCCGCCCGCCAGCACAAGGAGGCGCAGCGCCGGAAGACCGCCCTGGAGACCTCCTCGCTGCCGGCCAAGCTGGCCGACTGCCGCAGCGACGACGTGGAGCGCAGCGAGCTCTTCATCGTCGAGGGGGACTCCGCGCTCGGCACCGCCAAGCTCGCGCGCAACAGCGAGTTCCAGGCCCTGCTGCCGATCCGCGGCAAGATCCTCAACGTCCAGAAGTCGTCCGTCTCGGACATGCTCAAGAACGCCGAGTGCGGCGCGATCATCCAGGTCATAGGAGCGGGCTCCGGCCGCACCTTCGACATCGACGCGGCCCGCTACGGCAAGGTCATCATGATGACCGACGCCGACGTCGACGGCTCGCACATCCGGACGCTGCTGCTGACCCTCTTCCAGCGCTACATGCGCCCGATGGTCGAGGCCGGCCGGGTCTTCGCCGCCGTGCCGCCGCTGCACCGGATCGAGCTGGTCCAGCCCAAGAGGGGCCAGGACAAGTACGTCTACACGTACTCCGACAACGAGCTGCGGCAGACGCTCCTGGAGTTCCAGCGCAAGGGGGTCCGCTACAAGGACGCCATCCAGCGCTACAAGGGCCTCGGCGAGATGGACGCCGACCAGCTCGCGGAGACCACGATGGACCCGCGCCACCGCACCCTGCGCCGGATCAACATCGGCGACCTGGACGCGGCCGAGACGGTCTTCGACCTGCTGATGGGCAACGACGTGGCGCCCCGCAAGGAGTTCATCACCAGCTCGGCGGCGACGCTCGACCGCTCGCGCATCGACGCCTGACCCGCACCACGGCCTGACCCGCGTGCCGCACCGGCCCGGCCCCGCTCCTCGGGGCCGGGCCGTTCGGCGTCCATACGCATATCGGCCCGGTCCGGTCAGGCGCCGGACCACAGGATCACCTGATGGGGTGAAGAGCGAAGGGAGAAGAGTCCGGGATCTGCCCACTCTGTCCATCCTTGGGCACGCGGCCGAAACGGTTCGCTGACAAGGAGAGTTGACCGGTGGAACAGCTGGACGAACAGGAGCGCGCGGGGGCGCGGGACGACGGGGCGGCGGAAGGGGTGCCGCGGCAGCGGTACGACGAGGCCGCGCACCGCGCGCCCGGGGCGGCCGAGATCTACCTGGAGGTCCAGCGCAGCCCCGCCTTCCAGGAGGTGCGCCGCCGCTACCGCCGCTTCGCCTTCCCCGCGAGCGCGGCCTTCCTCCTCTGGTACCTCGCCTACGTCGTCGCCGCCACGGCCGTCCCCGGCCTGATGGCCCGCCCGGTGGCCGGCGCGGTCAACGTGGCGATGATCGCGGGCCTCGGCCAGTTCCTCACCACCTTCCTCCTCACCTGGGCCTACGCGCGCCACGCCCGGCTGCGCCGGGACCGGGCCGCGCTCGAACTGCGCTGGGACACCCAGGAGATGACGAGGGGGGCCGGACAGTGGTGACCGGAGACCACCAGACCCTCGCCCTGCTGCTCTTCAGCGCCTTCGTCGCCGTGACCCTCGGCATCACCACCTGGGTGAGCCGCAACCGGCACGGCTCGGCCGAGGAGTTCTACGCGGGCGGCCGGCTCTTCTCGCCGATGGAGAACGGCTTCGCCATCGCCGGCGACTACATGTCCGCGGCCTCCTTCCTCGGCATCTCCGGCCTCATCGCGCTCTACGGCTACGACGGCATGCTCTACTCGGTCGGCTTCCTGGTCGCCTGGCTGGTCGTGCTGCTCCTGGTCGCCGAACTCGTCCGCAACTGCGGCCGGTTCACCCTCGCCGACGTCGTCGCCGCGCGGATGGCCGAACGGCCCGTCCGCATCGCGGCCGGCACCTCCTCGGTGGCCGTGTCGGTGCTCTACCTGGTGGCCCAGATGGTCGGCGCCGGCAGTCTGGTGGCCCTCCTCCTCGGCGGCACCGGAGAGGCGGCCCGCACCTGGACGGTCATCGGCGTCGGCGCGCTGATGGTGATCTACGTGTCGCTGGGCGGGATGCGGGCCACCACCTGGATCCAGATCGTCAAGGCGGTGCTGCTGATGGCGGGCACCGTCACGCTCACCGTGCTCGTCCTGATCCGCTTCCACGGCGACATCGACAGCCTGCTCAGCACCGCCGCGGAGCGCAGCGGGCACGGCGCCGCCTTCCTCGGCCCCGGACTGCGCTACGGCGGCGACTGGACGGCCCGGCTCGACTTCATCAGCCTCGGCCTCGCGCTCGTCCTCGGCACCGCGGGACTGCCCCACATCCTGTCCCGCTTCTACACCGTGCCCACCGCGCGGGCCGCCCGGCGCTCCGTCGTCTGGTCCATCGGCCTCATCGGCGGCTTCTACCTGATGACGATCGTCCTCGGCTTCGGCGCCGCCGCCCTCATCGGCTCCGACGAGGTCCGCGCCTCCAACGCCTCGGGGAACACGGCCGTCCCGCTGCTCGCGCTCGACCTCGGCGGGGGAGCGGGCTCCACCGGCGGCACGGTGCTCTTCGCGGTCGTCGCGGCCGTCGCCTTCGCGACCATCCTCGCCGTCGTCGCCGGGATCACCCTGGCCTCCTCGGCCTCCGTCGCCCACGACCTCTACGCCTCGCTGCGCAGGCCCGGCGGCAGGCAGTACAGCGAGGTCGCGGTCGCCCGGGTGGCCGCCGCCGTCATCGGGGCCGCCGCGATCGGGCTCGGGCTGCTGGCCAGCGACCTCAACGTGGCCTTCCTCGTCGGCCTCGCCTTCGCGGTCGCCGCCTCGGCCAACCTGCCGGTGCTGCTGTACTCGCTCTTCTGGCGCCGCTTCACCACCCGGGGCGCGGTGTGGTCCGTCTACGGCGGACTCGTCCCGGCGGTGCTCCTGGTGCTGCTGTCACCGGTGGTCTCCGGCAGCCCGGACGCGCTCTTCCCGGGCGTCGACTTCCAGGTCTTCCCGCTGCAGAACCCGGGCGTGGTCTCCATCCCGCTCGGCTTCCTCGCCGGCTGGCTCGGCACCGTCACCTCGCCCGAGCCGCCCGACGAGGCGCGGCACGCCGAGACCGAGGTGCGGGCGCTCACCGGGGCCGGCGCCGTCTGACGCGCACCGGGCACCGGGGCTCGGCACGGGGGCTCAGGGCGAGGAGACCCAGGTGTAGCGGTGCTCGGGGCGGCCGGTCTCGCCGTACCGGAGGGAGAGCCGCACCCGCCCGGAGCGTTCGAGGAGCTTGAGGTAGCGCTGGGCGGTCTGGCGGCTGACGCCGGCCCGCTCGGCGAGCTCCTGGGTGGAGAGCGGGCCCCCGGCCGCCAGCAGCACCTGGCGGACCAGCTCGGCGGTGGTCGGGGAGTGCCCCTTGGGCAGGCCGGGGGCGGCGGAGCCCGCCGCCAGGGTGCCGAAGATGCGGTCGACCTCGGCCTGCTCCGCCTCGCCGCCGCCCTCCAGGGTGCGGCGGAGCGTGGCGTACGCCTCCAGCTTGGACCGCAGGCCGGCGAAGTCGAACGGCTTGACCAGGTACTGGAGGGCGCCGTGCCGCATCGCCGCCCGCACGGTCGCCACGTCCCGGGCCGCGGTCACCATGATCACGTCGCACTGGTGGCCGCGGGCCCTCAGCTCGCGGATGGCGGCGAGACCGTTCTCGTCGGGGAGGTAGTGGTCGAGGAGGACCAGGTCCACCGGCCGGCCGTCCAGGACGGCCAGGGCCTCCGCCGTCGAGTGCGCGGTGGCGGCGACCCTGAAGCCGGGCAGTCTGGTCACGTACGCGGCGTTCACCTGCGCCACGCGGGCGTCGTCGTCGACGACCAGCACGTCGATCACCGGGAGAGCTCCTCGGCCGTGGTCGGGTCCGCCGGTCCGCGCGGCGCGGGCGGCGCGGTGTCCGTCAGGGCGTCCGGCAGGACCACGGTGAACTCCGCCCCGCCGGCAGGGCCGGCCGCCACGCGCGCGGTGCCGCCGCGCCGTTCGGCGAGCCGCCGCACCAGCGCCAGGCCGAGGCCGCGCCGGCCGTGGGCGGGCGGTTCCTTGGTCGTCCACCCCTCGGTGAAGATCAGCTCCCGGCGCTCCTCGGGGACGCCGGCGCCGCTGTCGGCGACCCGCAGGACCACCGTCCGGCCCTCGGCGCGCAGCGCCACCTCGACCCGGGCGTCCGGGGTGCCGGCGGCGGCGTCCAGGGCGTTGTCGACGAGGTTGCCGACGACGGTGACCAGTTCGCGCGGGTCGACCAGCCGGTCGGGGAGCAGGGAGTCGGAGGCGATCCGCAGCGGGACGCCGCGCTCGGCGGCGACCGTCGCCTTGCCGACAAGGAGGGCGGCGAGCAGCGGGTCGTGGACCTTCTCGGTGACCTGCTCGGCGGTCGCCCGGTGGACCCCGACGACCTCGGTGACGAAGTCGGCCGCCTCCTCGTACAGCTCCAGCTCCAGGAGGCCCAGGAGGGTGTGCAGACGGTTGGCGTGCTCGTGGTCCTGGGCCCGCAGGGCGTCGATCAGGCCGCGCGTGGAGTCCAGCTCCCGGCCGAGCCGTTCCAGCTCGGTGCGGTCGCGCAGGGTCGCCACGGCGCCGCCGTCGTCCGTGGGCATCCGGTTGGCGATCAGCACCCGGTGCCCCTGGACGGTCACCAGGTCGGCGCCGGTCACCCGGCCGGTCAGCACGTCCGCGGTGCGGCCCGGGCCGAGGAGCGCGTCGAGCGGCCGCCCGGCGGCCTCGGGGCCGAGGCCGAGCAGGCGCTGGGCCTCGTCGTTGAGGAGCCGTACGGAACCCCTCCGGTCGAGGGCCACCACGCCCTCGCGGATGCCGTGCAGCATCGCCTCGCGCTCGGCGAGCAGCGCCGAGATGTCGGAGAAGGCCAGGTCACGGGTCTGCCGCTGGATCCGCCGGGAGATCAGGTACGCGGCCAGCGCGCCGGCCGCGAGCGCGCCGCCCGCATAGGCCAGGAGGCCGGGGATCGCGGAGAGGAGCCGGTCGCGGACGCTGTCGTACGCGATGCCGACGGAGACCGCGCCGACGATCCCGCCGTCGGCGTTCCGCAGCGGCGCCTTGCCGCGCGCCGAGCGGCCGAGGGTGCCGCTGTCGATCTCCATGACCTCGCGGCCGGCCAGGGCCTCGCTCGGGTCGGTGGAGACGGTCCGGCCGATCTGGACGGGGTCGGGGTGCGACCAGCGCACGCCGCGGGTGTCCATGACGACCACGTACTCGGCGCCGGTCGCCGCCCGGACCCGTTCCGCCTCGCGCTGCACCGGCCCGGTCGCCGACGGGGGCCCGCCGGCCAGGTCGGCGGCCGTGCGGGTGGAGGCCATGGTCTCCGCGATGGCGAGGGCGCGCCGCATGGCCTGGTCGTCGAGCTGGGCGCTCAGCGGGGCCAGGAAGAAGCCGGTGGCCAGCACCGTGACGCCGGTGGCGACGGCCAGCTGCATCAGCAGCACCTGCGAGAACACCCGCCGCGGCCACCCCAGCCGTGGCCGCCGGCGCCCGTCGGGGCGTGCGGAGGGGAGCGAAGCGGTGCCGGTCATGCCCGAAACGGTACGGGGGTGGCACGCGCGACCGGAAACGCGGCGGGGGCGGGGGGCCGGGAGGCCCCGGAGCGCGGCACGCGCGCGTGGGGGACGGTTCCCGCGCCGGGGAGGGGCCGCGGGGGCTTCCGGGGAATGTCCACGCGCGCGTGGGGCAGGGGTTCCGGGGAGGCGGGCTGCCTATCCTGGAGGGCCGGCCGCTCCTGGGGAGCCGGCCGGGGAGCCGTGTCCCGTACCGCCCAGCGAAAGGCTTGTTTCTTGAGCGCGCAGCAGATCCCCGTCGTCGTCCTCGCCGGGTTTCTCGGGGCGGGGAAGACCACGCTCCTGAACCAGCTGCTGCGCGGCGCGCGGGGGACCCGGATCGGGGTCATGGTCAACGACTTCGGCGACATCGGGATCGACGCGATGACGGTGGCCGGACAGGTGGGCTCGACGGTCTCCCTCGGGAACGGCTGTCTGTGCTGCGCGGTGGACGCGAGCGAGCTGGACGAGTACCTGGAGGTGCTGACCCGGCCCGAGCTGCGGCTGGACGTGATCGTCATCGAGGCCAGCGGGCTCGCCGAGCCGCAGGAGCTGGTCCGGATGGTGCTCGCCAGCGAGAACCGGCGGACGGTCTACGGCGGTCTCGTCGAGGTCGTCGACGCCGCCGAGTTCGACGCCACCCGGCGGCGGCACCCCGAGACCGACCGCCACCTCGCCCTCGCCGACCTGGTCGTGGTCAACAAGGCCGACCGGGTCTCCGGGGAGGAGCTGAGGGCCGTCCGGGAGACCGTCGCGGGGCTCGCGGACCGGGCGGCGGTGATCGAGGCGGCGCACGGGCGGATCGATCCCGAGCTGCTCTTCGACCGGGTCGTCCCGGAGGACGAGATCGCCGGCCAGATGTCGATCGAGGACATCCTCCACGCCGACGAGGACGGCCACGCCCACGCGCACGCGGCCTACGACACCGTCTCCCTGAGCACGGCGGTGCCGCTGCACCCCCGGCGGCTGATGGCCTTCCTCGACTCCCGTCCCGAGGGGCTGTACCGCCTCAAGGGCTTCGTGGACTTCGGCGCGGCCGACCCCGACCACCGCTATCTGGTGCACGCGGTCGGCCGCTTCCTGCGCTTCTACCCGGAGCCCTGGCCGGCCGGCGAGGAGCGCCTCTCGCAGCTGGTCCTGATCGGCTCCGTCGTCGACGCGGCCGCCCTGCGCAAGGAGCTCGCGGGCTGCGAGGTCGACGGCCCCGGGGACGCCCCGGACGAGCACAGCATGTGGGGCGTCCTCCGGTACGTGCCGCAGGGCGACGAGCCGCCGGCGGAGGCGTAGCCCCGGCTCAGGCGGGCACCCCCGCGGGGGCCAGGCCGACCGAGGCCAGGTAGGCGTCGAAGCTCGCGTCGGCGCGCGGGCCCGCCCAGCCCACGTACCCGTCCGGGCGGATCAGGAAGACGCCGGTGCCGTACGGCTCGTAGGCCGTGAGCCGGGCCGCGCGGACCGGCTCGGGCAGGGCCGTCGGGGGCTCCGCGGCCCCGACCGCGAGCAGGGTGAAGTGCGGCCCCCGGAAGAGGTCGAAGAGGCGCCCCTCGCCGTACGGGCCGTCCGGGGCGCGGTCGCCGGCGCGCACGCCGTCCCCCGGCGTGTTCGGGCGGGTGTCCACCGCGAGCGCCGAGCCGCGGTAGCCGACGCCGAGCTGCTGGACCTCCTCGCCCCGCTGGGGGGCGTCGCCGTCGGCGGTCTCCCGGTGGAGGCGGGTGCTGAGCCCCAGGACGTCCGCCGCGACCGGGCGGCGCTCGGCCTCGTAGCTGTCCAGGAGCGCGGCCGGGGCGCCGTGCAGCAGCACCTGCGCGAGCTTCCAGCCCAGGTTGTACGCGTCCTGGAGGCCCGTGTTGAGGCCCTGGCCGCCGGCGGGGGAGTGGACGTGGGCCGCGTCGCCCGCGAGGAAGACCCGGCCCTCCCGGAACCGGTCCGCCAGCGCCGCCCGGGCACGGTAGTCGGAGGCCCAGGGCACCTCCGTGATCTCCTCCGCCGCGAGCGGCGTCCGGGCGGCCAGCAGCGCGCGGACGCCCTCCGGGGTGGTGTCCACGCCGGCGGCCGCGTCCTCGAAGGTGGCGGCGAGCTGGAACAGGCCGTCACCGCCCGGCAGCGGGCAGAGGGCCACGCCGCCGTCCGCGGCCCGCCAGACGTGCCAGTGGTCCCGGTCGGCCACCGCCCCGGGGGAGATCCGCACGTCGGCGACGAGCATCGGGCGCGGGTCGACGGTCTCGCCGGTCATGCCGATGCCGAGCGCCCGGCGGACCGTGGAGCGGCCCCCGTCCGCGCCGACGAGGAAGGCGGCCCGGACGGTCTCCCCGGTGCCCAGCAGCGCCTCCACGCCCTCGTCGTCCTGGCGCAGACCGGTGAGCGCGGCCCCGAACCGGACGCCGCCGCCGAGCTCCGCCAGCCGGGCGTACAGCAGCTCCTGGGTGCGCGACTGCGGGATCAGCAGGGTGTTCGCGTACGGCACCCGCTCGGTGGGCTCGGAACGCTCGATCATGTCCCACTCGCCCCGCCGCTCGGTGCCCTCCCAGGCCAGCATCCGGGGGTACGGGCCCCCGGCCGCCAGCACTCCGGGGAGGACGCCGAGGTCGTCCAGGACCTCCTGGCTGCGCGGCTGGAGCCCCTTGCCGCGGGAGCCGGGGAAGAGCCCGCCGGCCCGCTCCAGGAGGAGCGTCCGGACGCCCCGGCGGGCGAGGTCGAGGGCGAGGACGAGCCCCGTCGGGCCCGCTCCGGTGATGAGGACGTCCGTGTCCCCGCGTGCTGCCATGGCTGACCGCCTCCATTCCTTAACGTCGTTAAACTCCGGTGCCCACAGCATTGCCTTAACGGCGTTAAGGAGTCAAGGGGATACCGTGACGGGGTGGTGACCAAGAAGACGAGCAAGCTGGACCCCGGCCTGGTGGCGGAGACCGCCCTGCGGCTGCTGAACGAGCGGGGCCTGGAGGGACTCACGCTCCGCGCCATCGCCCAGGAGCTGCACGTCCAGGCCCCCGCCCTGTACTGGCACTTCAAGAACAAGCAGGCGCTGCTCGACGAGATGGCGACCGTCATGTACCGCCGGATGGTCGCCGATCCGGCCGCCCGCCCGGCCGCCGGGCAGAGCTGGCAGGAGCTGATGCTCACCGCCAACCGGGGCCTGCGCGCCGGGCTGCTGCGCTACCGCGACGGCGCCAAGGTCTACAGCGGCGCCCGGTTCACCGGCAGCGACCACGCCCAGGACATGGAGCGCCAGCTCGGCGCCCTCGTCGACGCCGGGTTCTCGCTGCGCGAGGCGGTGCGGGCCAGCACGACGGCGTACATGTACACGCTCGGGTTCGTCACCGAGGAGCAGGGCACCGAGGACCGGCCGGGCGAGCTCCGCGAGGGCTTCGACATCGAGGAGCGGGCCCGGCGCCTGGCCGCGTACCCGCTCGCGGCGGCGGCGGGCGCGGAGATCTTCGCCGGCTACGACGAGCGGTTCGAGGAGGGACTGCGGCTGATCCTCGCCGGCATCGAGGCGGTGTACGCCCCCGGAGCCGCCTCCGAGGCCGCCCGCGCCTGACGGGCGCCGGGCGCCGCGCCCGGGCACGGATCCCGGTGCCCGGCGCGGCGCCCGAGCACGCGGCCCGCGGCCGGGCGCACACGACGAAGCCCCCGCTCCGGTCAGGAGCGGGGGCTTCGCGTCGTCACGCGGTGCCGTGCGGGGCCGGATCAGACCGCCGGGCCCGCCACCACGTCCACCGTCGTCGGCAGCGGGGTGCCCGAGCCGTCGCGGCGCGGGTCCGGCTCCGGCAGCTGGGCCGGGGTGCCGTTCTTCTGCGCGGCACGGGCCGGCAGGGCGCCCGCCCAGGCCAGGAGCAGGGCGTCCTCGCCCTTCAGGAAGCGCTGGCAGCGCACGCCGCCGGTCGCCCGGCCCTTGCGCGGGTACTGGTCGAACGGCGTCAGCTTCGCCGAGGTCGCCGCGGAGCCGTCCAGGGTGCCGGTCGAGCCCGCCACCGTGAAGACGGCCGCGTCCGCCGCGGGGTCCACCGCGCCGAAGGACAGCACCTCGGCGCCGGCCGTCAGCTTGATGCCCGCCATGCCGCCGGCCGGGCGGCCCTGCGGGCGCACCTGGGAGGCCGGGTAGCGCAGCAGCTGCGCGTCGGAGGTGATGAAGACCAGGTCCTCGTCGCCCGTCCGCAGCTCGGTCGCGCCCACGATCCGGTCACCGTCCTTGAGGGTGATGACCTCCAGCTCGTCCTTGTTCGCCGGATAGTCCGGCACCACCCGCTTGACCACGCCCTGGAGGGTGCCCAGCGCCAGGCCGGGGGAGGACTCGTCCAGCGTGGTCAGGCAGACCACCGTCTCGTCCCCGTCGAGCGACAGGAACTCGCTCAGCGGCGCGCCGCCCGCCAGGTTCGGCGCGGCGGCCGTGTCGGGCAGCTGCGGCAGGTCGATGACCGCGATCCGCAGCAGGCGGCCCGTCGAGGTCACCGCGCCCACGTCGCCGCGCTGGGTGGCCGCCACCGACGAGACGATCACGTCGTGCTTGGTCCGCTTCGCGTCCGGATCGGCCGGCGGCAGCTCGGCCGAGACCGTGCGGGCCAGCAGACCGGTCGAGGAGAGGAGCACCCGGCACGGGTCGTCGGCGACCTCCAGCGGGACGGCCGTGACCGGGGCGCCCGCCGACTCCAGGAGGACCGTGCGCCGGTCGGTGGCGAACTTCTTCGCGACCGCCGCCAGCTCGGCCGAGACCAGCTTGCGCAGCTCGGAGTCGGAGTCCAGGATGCCGGTCAGCTCGTCGATCTCGCCGGTCAGCCGGTCGCGCTCGGTCTCCAGCTCCAGGCGGTCGAACTTCGTGAGCCGGCGCAGCGGGGTGTCCAGGATGTACTGGGTCTGGATCTCGCTCAGCGAGAAGCGCTCCATCAGGCGCTCCTTCGCCTGCGCCGAGTTGTCGCTCTCCCGGATGAGGCGGATGACCTCGTCGATGTCGAGGAGGGCGACGAGCAGGCCCTCGACCAGGTGGAGCCGGTCGCGCTTCTTGCCGCGGCGGTACTCGGAGCGGCGGCGGACCACCGCGAAGCGGTGGTCGAGGTAGACCTCCAGGAGCTCCTTGAGGCCGAGGGTGAGCGGCTGGCCGTCCACCAGGGCCACGTTGTTGATGCCGAAGGACTCCTCCATCGGCGTCAGCTTGTAGAGCTGCTCCAGGACGGCCTCGGGCACGAAGCCGTTCTTGATCTCGATGACCAGGCGGAGTCCGTGGGCCCGGTCGGTGAGGTCCTTGACGTCGGCGATGCCCTGGAGCTTCTTCGAGCCGACCAGGTCCTTGATCTTGGAGATGACCTTCTCGGG
The DNA here is from genome assembly GCF_043084305.1 of Streptomyces sp. NPDC014656. Classification (NCBI taxonomy): domain Bacteria; kingdom Bacillati; phylum Actinomycetota; class Actinomycetes; order Kitasatosporales; family Streptomycetaceae; genus Streptomyces; species Streptomyces sp. NPDC014656. The sequence goes on along the minus strand of NZ_JBIBZN010000006.1, from coordinate 286,474 downwards.
GCCGACCGTGAAGGGCAGTTCGGTGACGATGATGCCCTTGCGGCGGGCCGTCACGGTCTCCACCGCGGTGGTGGCCCGGATCTTGAAGGTGCCGCGGCCCGACTCGTACGCGTCCCGGATGCCGTTCAGGCCGACGATCCGGCCGCCCGTCGGCAGGTCGGGGCCCGGGACGAAGCGCATCAGGGCGTCCAGGTCCGCGTTCGGGTAGCGGATCAGGTGGCGGGCGGCCGCGATCACCTCGCCCAGGTTGTGCGGGGGCATGTTGGTCGCCATGCCGACCGCGATGCCCGAAGCGCCGTTCACCAGCAGGTTCGGGTACGCGGCGGGGAGCGCGACCGGCTCCTGCTCCTGGCCGTCGTAGTTGGGCCCGAAGTCGACCGTGTCCTCGTCGATGGACTCGGTCATCAGCAGGGCGGCCGGGGCCATCCGCGACTCGGTGTACCGCATGGCGGCCGGCGGGTCGTCGTTGCCGAGCGAGCCGAAGTTGCCGTGGCCGTCGACCAGCGGCAGGCGCATGGAGAAGGGCTGCGCCATGCGCACCATGGCGTCGTAGATCGAGGCGTCGCCGTGCGGGTGCAGCTTGCCCATGACCTCGCCGACCACGCGGGCGCACTTGACGAAGCCCCGGTCGGGGCGCAGGCCCATCTCGTTCATCTGGTAGACGATGCGCCGCTGGACCGGCTTCATGCCGTCGCGGGCGTCCGGCAGGGCGCGCGAGTAGATGACCGAGTAGGCGTACTCGAGGAAGGAGCCCTGCATCTCGTCGACGACGTCGATGTCGAGGATCCTCTCCTCGTACGCGTCGTCCGGCGGCGGTGTCTTCGTGCTGCGGCGGGCCATCGCGGCTGCGGCTCCTTCTCCGACAAAGCTTGATCTGACGCGGACCATTGTGGACCGTGCCACCGACAACGTGGACCGCGACCCGGACGAGGGACATCTCGGGGGCGCGGGAACTTCGCCAGGTGTCGGCGCGCTTGCATACAGTGGCAGGACTTTTCAGATCGCGATCGAAGGGACGTACATGCCCATGGGTCACACGGCCACGGCCGAGGCCGGCTCCGGCGGCCTGACAGCGACCGAGCACCGGCTGGCGAACGGCCTGCGGGTGGTCCTCTCCGAGGACCACCTGACCCCGGTCGCCGCGGTCTGCCTCTGGTACGACGTCGGCTCGCGCCACGAGGTCGAGGGCCGCACGGGTCTCGCCCACCTCTTCGAGCACCTGATGTTCCAGGGCTCGAAGCAGGTGCACGGGAACGGACACTTCGAGCTGGTGCAGGGCGCCGGCGGCTCGCTCAACGGCACGACCAGCTTCGAGCGCACCAACTACTTCGAGACCATGCCGACGCACCAGCTGGAGCTCGCGCTCTGGCTGGAGGCCGACCGGATGGGCTCGCTGCTCGCCGCCCTCGACGACGAGTCGATGGAGAACCAGCGCGACGTCGTGAAGAACGAGCGCCGCCAGCGGTACGACAACGTGCCGTACGGCACCGCCTTCGAGAAGCTCACCGCGCTCGCGTACCCCGAGGGCCACCCGTACCACCACACCCCCATCGGCTCGATGGCGGACCTGGACGCGGCCACCCTGGAGGACGCGCGGGCCTTCTTCCGCACCTACTACGCGCCCAACAACGCGGTCCTGTCGGTCGTCGGCGACATCGACCCGGAGCAGACGCTCGCCTGGGTCGAGAAGTACTTCGGCTCCATCCCCGGCCACGACGGCAAGCCCGCCCCGCGCGACGGCGGCCTGCCCGAGGTCATCGGCGAGCAGCTGCGCGAGGTCGTCGTCGAGGACGTCCCGGCCCGCGCCCTGATGGCCGCCTACCGGCTGCCGGAGGACGGCACGCGCGCGTGCGACGCCGCCGACCTCGCCCTCACCGTGCTCGGCGGCGGCGAGTCCTCCCGCCTGCACAACCGGCTGGTCCGCCGCGACCGCACCGCCGTCGCCGCCGGCTTCGGCCTGCTCCGGCTCGCCGGCGCCCCCTCCCTCGGCTGGCTGGACGTCAAGACCTCCGGCGGCGTCGAGGTCCCCGCCATCGAGGCGGCCGTCGACGAGGAGCTCGCCCGCTTCGCGGCCGAGGGCCCGACCGCCGAGGAGATGGAGCGCGCCCAGGCCCAGCTGGAGCGCGAGTGGCTGGACCGGCTCGGCACCGTGGCCGGCCGCGCCGACGAACTGTGCCGCTTCGCCGTGCTGTTCGGCGACCCGCAGCTCGCCCTCACCGCGGTCGACCGCGTCCTCGCCGTCACCGCCGACGAGGTGCGCGAGGTGGCCGCGGCCCGGCTGCGCCCGGACAACCGCGCGGTGCTGGTCTACGAGCCCGTGGAGGGCGCGGAGGCCGACGAGAACAGCGACGAGGAAGAGGGAGCGGACCAGTGACCGACGCCGCCGTGTCTCTGACCAGCATGGATTTCCACCCGCAGCCGCAGGCCGGCGCGGCCAGGCCGTGGGCCTTCCCGGCCCCCGAGCGCGGCGCGCTCGACAACGGCCTGACCGTGCTGCGCTGCCACCGCCCCGGCCAGCAGGTCGTCGCCGTCGAGATCTTCGTCGACGCGCCGCTGGACGCCGAGCCCGAGGGGCTGGACGGCGTCGCCACCATCATGGCGCGCGCCCTCTCCGAGGGGACCACCGAGCGCGGCGCCGAGGAGTTCGCGGCCGAGCTGGAGCGCTGCGGCGCCACCCTCGACGCGCACGCGGACCACCCCGGCGTCCGGGTCTCCCTGGAGGTCCCGGTCTCCCGGCTCCGCAAGGCCCTCGGGCTGGTCGCCGAGGCGCTGGTCTCCCCGGCCTTCGACGCCGACGAGGTCAAGCGCCTGGTGGACAACCGGCTCGACGAGATCCCGCACGAGGCCGCCAACCCCAGCAGGCGCGCGGCCAAGCAGCTCTACAAGGAGCTGTTCCCGGCCACCGCCCGGATGTCCCGGCCGCGCCAGGGCACCAAGGAGACGGTGGAGGCCATCGACGCCGAGGCCGTCCGCGCGTTCTACGACGCGCACGTGCGCCCCGCCGCCGCCACGGCGGTCGTCGTCGGCGACCTCACCGGCGTCGACCTCGACGAGGTCCTCGCCGAGACCCTCGGCGGCTGGACCGGCAAGCCGGCCGCGCCGCGCCCGATGCCGCCGATCACCGCCGACGACACCGGACGGGTCGTCATCGTCGACCGCCCCGGGGCCGTCCAGACCCAGCTGCTCATCGGCCGGATCGGCCCCGACCGCCACGACGCCGTCTGGGCCGCGCAGGTCCTCGGCGTCTACTGCCTCGGCGGCACCCTGACGTCCCGTCTGGACGCCGTCCTGCGCGAGGAGAAGGGGTACACGTACGGCGTGCGCGCCTTCGGGCAGGTGCTCCGCTCGGACGGCGAGGGGCACGGCGCCTCGATGCTCGCGATCAGCGGCTCGGTCGACACCCCCAACACCGGTCCGGCCCTCGACGACCTGTGGAAGGTGCTCCGGACGCTGGCCGAGGGCGGTCTGACGGACGCCGAGCGGGACGTCGCCGTGCAGAACCTGGTGGGCGTGGCCCCGCTCAAGTACGAGACGGCGGCCTCGGTCGCCGCGACGCTGTCCGACCAGGTCGAGCAGCACCTCCCGGACGACTACCAGGCCCGGCTGTACGCGCGGCTGGCCGAGACCGGCACGGTCGAGGTCACGGCCGCGGTCGTCAGCGCCTTCCCGGCGGACCGGCTCGTCACCGTCCTGGTGGGCGACGCGGCGCAGATCGAGGAGCCCGTGCGGGCCCTCGGCATCGGCGAGGTGACCGTGGTGAGCTGACCCCCCGTCGGCTCCGGCGGAGGTCTCCGATGCGTGGAAGCACCGGAGACCTCCGCTTTGTCCGTTATGAAGTCAAGGATGATCGTATGCCCTGTGGCATGTCTTACAAAAAGGCGAGTCTGTTTGGCGATTGACATCCGCCCGGCCTAGCGTCGGTCCGTCTGTCCGACCCGACGCACGCGCCGCACCCGCGGCACCCGGACAGCATCGCCGAGTCCCCGTCAGGCGCGAGCCTGGGGAGCCGGGGACCCACGCAGTCCCTGGGGTGAATCGGACGCCTTCGCCGTGCGGAGGGGCCCGTAGGAGACCTTCCTGCTCCGAACCCGTCAGCTAACCCGGTAGGCGAGAAGGAAGGAAAGGAACCGTCTTGGCGTTCACCCGTGCCACCGGGAAGCACCGTGGTGCGAGCCGACTGGCTCGCCGCAGCGCCGGCATCGCCGGCGTGGCCGCCCTCGCCACCACCGGCGTCGTCGGCTCCCTCGCCTCCCCGGCGCTCGCCGCCGACACGGACAACCGTTCCGCCGAGGACACCGGCCTCACCCAGGTGATCGCCGACGACTCCCTCGCCGACCAGGTCAGCGCGCAGGCCGCCGCCCAGGAGCAGGAGGCCGCCGAGGCCGAGGCCCGGGCCAAGGCGCGCGCCGAGGCGAAGCGCAAGGCCGAGGCCCGCGCCCAGGAGATCCGCGAGGCCAAGGAGCGCGCGGCCCGCGAGGCCGAGCGCCGCCGCCTCGCCTCCTTCAACCTCCCGGTCGCCGGTTCGTACGTCTCCACCGGCTACAAGACCGGCGGCTCCCTCTGGTCCTCCGGCAGCCACTCCGGCGTCGACTTCCACGCCGCCTACGGCAGCTCGGTCGTCTCCGTCGGCTCCGGCACCGTCGTCGAGGCCGGCTGGGGCGGCGCGTACGGCAACAACATCGTGATCCGGATGAACGACGGCACGTACACCCAGTACGGCCACCTGTCGTCCATCGGCGTCTACGTCGGCCAGTCCGTCGAGCCCGGCCAGCAGATAGGCGTCTCCGGCTCGACCGGCAACTCGACCGGTCCGCACCTCCACTTCGAGGCCCGGACGACCGCCGACTACGGCTCCGACATCAACCCCGTCGCGTACCTCCGCGCCCGCGGCGTCAGCCTCTGACCCGCCACCCCGCTCCGAAACGGCCCCGGCTCCCACGAGCCGGGGCCTTTTCGTCGCCCGGTGACCGGTACGGCCGCCCTCCGGGACCGGCCGAATTCCGAGGGGGCATCGGAATTTCCGGCGCACTGCAATAGAGTCGCGGAAACAGCGCCGCTCGAATTCGGTGCGCACGGAGCGAAAACGGAGGTCGGACATGCGGGTTCCCGCGCAATCGGTATGCACGGCGATCCGGGACGACATCGTCTCGGGGATCTTCGAGCGCGGCAGCCGGCTGACCGAGGACCAGCTCGCCCGCCGCTACGGCGTCTCCCGCGTCCCGGTCCGCGAGGCCCTGCGCACCCTGGAGTCCGAGGGCTTCGTCGTCAGCCGACGGCACGCGGGCGCCCAGGTCGCCGAACCCACCGACCAGGAGGCCGCCGACCTCCTCGACGTCCGGGCGCTGCTCGAACCGCTCGGCGCCGCCAGGGCCGCCCAGCGGCGCACCGACGCCCACCTCAAGGTGCTGCGCGGCCTGGTCAGGCTGGGGCAGGAGCGGGCCCGCCGGGGCCGGGGCGAGGACCTCGGGGCGCTCGGCGGCTGGTTCCACGAGACCCTCGCGCAGGCCTCCGGCAGCCCGGCGCTCGCCGCGCTGCTCACCCAGCTGCGCCACAAGATCGCCTGGATGTACGCGGTGGACCTGCCGGAGCGGCCGGTGGACGCCTGGGCCGAGCACGGGGCGATCGTCGACGCCGTCGCGCGCGGGGACGCCGAGCGGGCCCGCGCGCTGACCGCCCTGCACGCCGAGCACGCCCTCCCGCTGCACCGGCTGAAAAGGCCCGAGCGGGGCCGTGTGAGGGTTTCGCAACATGCCGTCAACACGGCGAGCGTCCGGAATTAACACGGACACCGTATACAAAGAATGGCTATTCCGAGGCGCTTTTCGTGCTGCCCGAAAAGGGAAAGGGATGGCTCTGGAAATGCCGGACGGCCGTGTCCGCCGGGAATTCCGGGAACACGGCCGTCAGGAGAAGCCGTGGATCGACCCGCCGGGTCGGACCGCCTCGGGGAGTCAGACCGTCTCGGGGAGCTCGTCGAGGCCCTCGGCCACGAGCTTGGCGAGGCGCTCCAGCGCGGCCTCGGCGCCCTCGGCGTCCGAAGCGAGCACGATCTCCTCGCCGCCCTGCGCGCCCAGGCCGAGCACCGCGAGCATCGACGCGGCGTTGACCGGGTTGCCGTCGGCCTTGGCGATGGTCACGGGGACACCGGAGGCCGTGGCGGCACGGACGAAGATGGAGGCGGGGCGGGCGTGCAGGCCCTCGGCCCAGCCGACGTTGACGCGGCGCTCAGCCATGGTGTTGCCCTTCAGGTCTTCAGCGGTTGTCTAGACCAGTCTCTCACGGCGTGCGGCGTGCTCCTGCCGACCTTCGTCCCGCATCCGTGCGACGTTCGGCCCTCCTTACCTTGCACGCGGCGCGGAGGGCGCGCGAGCCGTGCACCGCAGAGGAGTGGGCGCGCGAGCGGTGCCGCTGTCGCACCCCGGCCGTAGGCTTTGCCCCATGCGGAGCACGTCGGAGCAGGCGGACGGACCGGACGGACGGGGCGGCGGAGCGGGCGGGGGAGCGGGCGGCCGCCCGGCCCCGGAGGAGCACGCCTACCCCGACCACTGGGAGGCCGACGTCGTGCTCCGCGACGGCGGCACCGCGCGCGTCCGGCCCATCACCGCCGACGACGCCGACCGGCTCGTCAGCTTCTACGAGCAGGTCTCGGACGAGTCGAAGTACTACCGCTTCTTCGCCCCCTACCCCCGGCTCTCCGCCAAGGACGTCCACCGCTTCACCCACCACGACTTCGTCGACCGGGTCGGCCTCGCCGCCACCGTCGGCGGCGAGTTCATCGCCACCGTCCGCTACGACCGGATCGACGACCGGGGCAGGCCGGCCTCCTCCCCGGCCGACGAGGCCGAGGTCGCCTTCCTCGTCCAGGACGCCCACCAGGGCCGCGGCGTCGCCTCCGCCCTCCTCGAACACATCGCGGCCGTCGCCCGCGAGCGCGGGATCCGCCGCTTCGCCGCCGAGGTGCTCCCCGCCAACACCAAGATGATCAAGGTGTTCACGGACGCCGGGTACACCCAGAAGCGCAGCTTCGAGGACGGCTCCGTCCGCCTCCACCTCGACCTGGAGCCGACCGACCGCTCCCTCGCCGTCCAGCGCGCCCGCGAACAGCGCGCCGAGGCCCGCTCCGTCCAGCGGCTCCTCGCCCCCGCCTCGGTCGCCGTCGTCGGCGCCGGACGCACCCCCGGCGGAGTCGGCAGGACCGTGCTGCGGAACCTGCTGGACGCCGGCTTCAAGGGACGGGTGTACGCGGTCAACCCCGGGCTCGGCGCCGGGGAGGGCGAGCTCGACGGCGTGCCCGCCTTCCCCTCCGTCGCGGCCGTCGGCGCCCCCGTCGACCTCGCGGTCGTCGCCGTCCCGGCCGAGCGGGTCCCCGAGGTCGTCGCCGACTGCGGCGAACACGGCGTGCGGGGCCTGGTCGTCCTCTCCGCCGGATACGCCGAGAGCGGCACCGAGGGCCGCGCGCGGCAGCGGGCCCTGGTCCGCCAGGCCCGCTCGTACGGCATGCGGATCATCGGCCCCAACGCCTTCGGCATCATCGACACCGCCGACGACGTCCGCCTCAACGCCTCCCTCGCCCCCGAGATGCCCGCCGCCGGCCGCATCGGCCTCTTCACCCAGTCCGCCGCCATCGGCGTCGCCCTCCTCGCCCGGCTGCACCGGCGCGGAGCCGGCCTCTCCTCCTTCATCTCCGCCGGCAACCGCGCGGACGTCTCCGGCAACGACGTCCTCCAGCACTGGTACGACGACCCCGCGACCGACGTCGTCCTCCTCTACCTGGAGTCGATCGGCAACCCCCGCAAGTTCACCCGGCTCGCCCGCCGCACCGCCGCCGTCAAACCGGTCGTCGTGGTCAAGGGCGCCCGCCACAGCGGCAGCGCCCCGCCCGGCCACCGCGTCCCCGTCACCCGCGTCCCGCACGCCACCGTCGACGCGCTGCTCCGCCAGGCCGGCGTCATCCGCGTCGACACCGTCACCGAACTCGTCGACGCCGGGGTGCTGCTCGCCGGCCAGCCGCTCCCCGCCGGACCGCGCGTCGCGATCCTCGGCAACTCCGAGTCCCTCGGCCTCCTCGCGTACGACGCCTGCCTCACCGAGGGGCTGCGCCCGCAGCGGCCCCTCGACCTGACGACCGCCGCCACCCCCGCCGACTTCAGGGACGCGCTCGCCGCCGCCCTCGCCGACGACGCCTGCGACGCGGTCGTCGTCACCGCCATCCCCTGGGTCGGCATCGAGGGCACCACCGAGGTGCTGGCCGCCTCCCTCCGCGAGGCCGTCGCCGGCAGCGGGGCCGCGGGCGCCGCCAAGCCGGTCGTCGTCGTGCACGTCGAGATGGGCGGCCTCGCCGAGGCCCTGTCCGCCGCCACCAGCACCCGCCCCGTCCCCTCCCGCACCCGCCGCCCGACCGCCGCCGCGCCCGTCCCCGTACCGCAGGAGGCGCCGGGGACACCAAGGGCACCGGAGGCACCGGAGGCGCAGGAGGCAAGAGGAGCGGGAGAGGCGCAGGAGGCGCCGGAGCAGGCCGCCCCCGTCCGGAACATCCCCGCCTACCCCGCCGCCGAGCGGGCCGTCCGGGCGCTCGCCGAGGCCGTGCGGTACGGGCAGTGGCGGCGACAGGCCGCCGACCCGGGGCGGGTCCCGGAGTACGACGCCATCGACGAGGCCGGCGCCGCCGCGCTCATCGACCGCGTGCTCGGCGAGCGGGGCGCCGGGCAGGAGTCCCGCGGAGTGACCCTCACCACCGACGAGGCCGGCGAACTGCTCGGCCGGTACGGCATCGCCGTCCGCCCCACCCTGCCCGCGCCCGGGCCCGACGAGGCCGCCCTGGCCGCCGCCCGGCTCGGCTACCCGGTCGCGCTCAAGACCACCGCCCCGCACCTGCGCCACCGCCCGGACCTCGGCGGCGTCCGGCTCGACCTGGCGACCGAGGAGCAGCTGCGCACCGCCTACGCCGAGCTGACCGAGGCCCTCGGCAAGCCCGAGGAGCTCCAGCCCGTCGTCCAGGCGATGGTGCCCCGCGGCGTCGACACCGTCGTGCGCGCCGCCATCGACCCCGCCGTCGGAGCCGTGCTCTCCTTCGGGCTCGCCGGCGCCGCCTCCGAGCTGCTCGGCGACACCGCCCACCGGCTGGTCCCGGCCACCGACCGGGACGCCGCCGAGCTGGTCCGCTCCATCCGCACCGCCCCGCTGCTCTTCGGCTGGCGCGGCTCGGCCCCCGTCGACACCCCGGCCCTGGAGGAGCTGCTGCTCCGGGTCTCCCGGCTGGTCGACGACCATCCGGAGATCGTCTCCGTCGCGCTCGAACCGGCCGTGGTCGCCCCCACCGGCGTCTCCGTCCTCGGAGCCGCGGTCCGGCTCGCCCCGCCCCCGCCCACCACCGACCTCGGCCCCCGCCGCCTGCCCAGCTACTGAAGGGCCGGGGGGTGCCTCCGGCCCCGTAGGATGGAGTCCATGGTGAAGAGCGGTACGACGACCCAGGGGCTGCGCGCGGCGATCGAGCGCAGCGGCTACTACCCGGCACTCGTGGCCGAGGCGGTGGAGGCCGCCGTCGGCGGCGAGGACGTCGCGTCGTACGTGGTCCACCAGGAGACCACCTTCGACGCCAACGAGGTCCGGCGCCACGTCACCGTCCTCGTGCTGACCCCGAGCCGCTTCATCGTCAGCCACACCGACGAGCAGGCGGCCGACAACAGCTCGCCGAGCCCGTACGCCACCACGTCCACCGAGTCCGTGAAGCTGGACCGGATCTCGTCGGTCGTGGTCAGCCGGGTCGTCGCCAACCCGGAGTCGTACACCCCGGGCACCGTGCCCCGCGAGGTCGTCCTCACCATCGGCTGGGGGGCCGTCTCCCGGATCGACCTGGAGCCGGCCGCCTGCGGCGACCCGAACTGCGACGCCGACCACGGCTACACCGGCAACGCCACCGCCGACGACCTCAGCCTGCGCGTCAGCGAGGCCGGCGACGGCCCGGACACCGTCCGGCAGACCCTCACCTTCGCCCAGGCGCTCTCCGAGGCCACCGCCGGCACCGCCCCGACGGCCGGCCGCTGATGGCCCAGCCCACCTCCGTCGCCCACGGCTGGCCGGACGACCCGGTCCCGCTCGCCCCCGAGACCGCGCCGGTGCCCGAGTACGGCTCCGGCTCCCTCGGCGACCTGCTGCCCACCCTCGTCGCCGGCCAGGGCGTGCCCGGCTTCGACGCGCGGATCGCCGAGCTGACCCCGGCCGACCGCGTCTGCGTCTTCCTCGTCGACGGGCTCGGCTGGGAGCAGATCCTGGCCCACCCGGACGAGGCCCCGTACCTGACCTCGCTGCTCGGCACCTCGCGCGGCTGCACCGGCCGGCCGATCACCGCCGGCTTCCCCGCCACCACCGCGACCTCGCTGGCCTCCGTCGGCACCGGCCGCGCCCCCGGCGCCCACGGCCTCGGCGGCTACATGGTCCGCAACCCGGAGACCGGCGAGCTGATGAACCAGCTCAAGTGGCGCCCCTGGACCCCGCCGAAGGTCTGGCAGCCGTACCCGACGGTCTTCCAGCAGGCCCACGAGGCCGGGATCCACACCGCGCAGGTGTCCTCCCCGATCTTCGAGCAGACCCCGCTCACCCAGATCGCGCTCAGCGGCGGCACCTTCCACGGGCGCCTCTCCGGCGAGGAGCGGATGGACCTGGCGGCCGAGCAGCTGGCCGGCGGCGACCGCTCGCTGGTCTACACGTACTACAGCGAGCTCGACGGCGCCGGGCACCGCTTCGGCCTCGACTCCGACGCCTGGCGCGGCCAGCTGATGCTCGTCGACCGGCTGGTGCGGCGGCTCGCCGAGCAGCTGCCCGCCCGCTCGGCGCTGTACGTCACCGCCGACCACGGCATGGTCGACGTCCCCTTCGACGAGGAGCACCGGATCGACGTCGACGAGGACTGGGAGCTGCGCGCCGGCGTCGCCCTCCTCGGCGGCGAGGGCCGGGCCCGGCACGTCTACGCCGTCCCCGGCGCCGAGGCCGACGTCCTCACCTGCTGGCGCGAGGTCCTCGGCGAGCAGTTCTGGGTGGCGGGCCGCGACGAGGCGATCGCCCTCGGCTGGTTCGGCGACACGGTCGACGAGCGGGTGTACGGCCGGATCGGCGACGTCGTCGCCGCCGCCCACGAGGACGTGGCGCTCGTCGCGTCCGTCGGCGAGCCGCTGGAGACCCGGATGGCCGGCATGCACGGCTCGATGACCCCCGCCGAGCAGTTCGTGCCGCTCCTCGAAGTCCGCACCTGACGTCCGCAGCCGCAGCCCCGCCACCCCCTCCCGCAACCCGATCCTCCCGTACCCCGACCCGAAAGGTCCCCGACCCGTCATGCCCGAGCTGGTGTTCTTCTCCGGAACGATGGACTGCGGAAAGAGCACGCTGGCTCTCCAGATCGCGCACAACCGGGACGCGCGCGGCCTCCAGGGCGTCATCTTCACCCGGGACGACCGGGCGGGCGCCGGGAAGCTGTCCTCCCGCCTCGGCCTGGTGACCGAGGCGGTCGAGGCGCCGGAGGGCATGGACCTCTACGCGTACCTCGTCGACCAGCTCTCCCAGGGCGGCAAGGCCGACTACGTGATCGTCGACGAGGCGCAGTTCCTCGCCCCGGTCCAGATCGACCAGCTCGCCAGGATCGTCGACGACCTCGGGCTCGACGTGTACGCCTTCGGCATCACGACCGATTTCCGCACCAAGCTCTTCCCCGGCTCGCAGCGGCTCATAGAACTCGCCGACCGGATCGAGCAGCTCCAGGTGGAGGCGCTGTGCTGGTGCGGCGCCCGCGCCACCCACAACGCCCGGACCGTCGGCGGCCACATGGTCGTCGAGGGCGAGCAGGTCGTCGTCGGCGACGTGAACACCGCGGCGGAGGTCGTCGGGTACGAGGTGCTGTGCCGGCGCCACCACCGGCGCCGGATGACGAGCGCGAGCTCCCGCGCCGCGTCCCTCTCCCCGGACGTGCTGCCGGTCACCCCCCACTGAGCCCCCGGGCCCCGGACGGTCGTGCCCGGCTCCGGGGGTCACCCGAACGGCGCCGACGACACCGGGTGTTCACCCGGAGGCTGCCGGGAGAACGTCCGGTGATCCACTTCGGGACGCTCGAACCAGGAGTAATGGGTTCGTCCCGCCGTGCGCTCGCCGCGGGTGACCGACGAGCCGCGTGCTCCCTGGAGGACCAGTGCCACCCGCCGCCCCACCCGTGCCCGCCCCCGCCCGGGACGGGGTACGCGGCGGCCCCCGCCCCTCCCGGAACCCGCTGCTCCTCGCGCCCGCGGGCGCCGGGGCGCTCACGGCCGCCGTCTTCGTCCTGGCCACCGCGCTCGCCCGCAGCCACCCCCTCGGCCCGTACACCCGGAACGTCGTCGACCTCGGCCAGCAGTACCTGCCGTACCACGCCTACTGGCGGGCCTTCCTGCTCGGCGACACCCACGGCGACGCCTTCCTCAACTGGAACTCCGGCTTCGGCGCGGGCTTCCTCGGCGACATCGGCACCTATCTGAGCAGCCCCTTCTCGCTCCTCGTCGTCCTCTTCCCGGCCGACCGGCCGGAACTCGCGCTGTACGTCATCACCGCACTCAAGATCACCTCGGCGGGCGCGGCGATGGCCGCCCTGCTGATCCGGCTCCGCCCGGCCGGACGGCCCGGCGGCCCGTGGCCGCTCGCCGCGCTCCTCGGAGCCGCCTACGCGCTCTCCGGATGGACCTTCAACCACGGCGCCTCCGTGCCCATGTGGCTCGACGGGCTGATCGCCTTCCCGCTGCTCTGCCTGGTCGCGGAGTGGGCCCGCGCCGGCCGCCGGCCGGTGCTCGGACCGCTGGTCGTCGCCGCCGCGTGGACCGCCAACTTCTACACCGCCTACATGGCCACCCTCGGCGCGGCCCTCTTCCTCGCGGTCCGGCTGCTCACCGCCGACCCGGAGACCGCCCCCGCCCCACGGACCGCCGGTGGCCCGGAGACCCCCGGCGCCTCCGGGACCACCGCCCGGCGGCGGCTCGCCGCCCTCCTGCGGGCCGGGTGGACCGTGGGCCTGGGCATCGGGCTCGCCGCCCCGCTCGTCCTCGTCGTCTTCAGCGGGACCAAGTACGCCGACCCGACGCCCGAGACGGTCTTCGCGCCCGCCTCCTGGCCCGAGCTGCTCGGCCGCTTCCTGCCCGCCACCGCCAACGTGGACACCCCGGCGCTCTTCATCGGCACGCCCGCCCTCCTCCTCGCCCTCACACTGCCCTTCAACCGGGCGGTCGCCCCGCGCGTGCGGCTCGGCTGGACGGCGCCGGCCGTCCTGGTGACGCTCTCCCTCCAGTGGGGCCCGACCCACCTCCTCTGGCACGCCGGCGCCTCGCCCAACGGCAATCCGTACCGCCAGGCCTTCGTGCTCTGCGGGCTGCTGCTGATCGCCGCCTGGTTCTCCGCCGCCCCCGGCGTGCCCCGCCCGGCCGCCCTGCTCGGTGCCGCCGCCCTGCTCGGGGCGCTCGCCCTCGCCGCCCGGAGCAGCGCCGACATCGACGCCTGGAGCTACCCGGCCGCGGCCGCCGCCCTGCTGCTCGCCCTCGCCGCCTGCGCCCTCGCCCCGCGCGCCGGCCGGCCCGCCGCCTCCCGGGCGCTGCCCGTCGCCGGAGCCGTCCTCCTGCTCGCCGCCCAGGCGGGGGAGAGCGCCGTCAGCGGGATGCGCACCGAGTGGCAGCAGCGCGCCGACGTCGCCTGGGCGCCCCGGATCGGCGCCTGGCAGCGGGCGGTGGCCGCCGAGGTGGCCCGCGCCGACGCCTGGCCCGCGTACCGCACCGACCCCGGCCCGCTGCCCGGCGGCAACGAACCCCTGCTCCTCGGCGGCGAGGGCGCCGACGCCTACTCCAGCCTCACCACCGAGAACACCTCCCGCACCCTCGACTCCCTCGGCTTCGGCCACTACGCCAAGGGCCGCCACCCCGAGACCCTCGACAACCCCGTCACCGACGCGATCTTCTCCATCGGCGCCCGGATCCGCTCCGAGGCCACCGAGCCGGTGCGCCAGGACGCCGCGCCCCGCGGCGGCGCGACCGCCACCCTCACCCCCGTACCGCCGCTCGTCACCGTCCACCCGGCCAGGAACGCGACCGTGGACCCCGCGGACTCCGCCTTCCGCAACCAGGAACTCCTCCTCGGCTCCTCCGTCTACGCGCTGCCCGCCGTCCGCCGCACCGGCACCACCCTGACCGCCCGCTGCCCGGCCGGCTCCGAAGTCTGGTTCTGGGCGCCCGAGTTCAAGGGCACCGCCGCCCTCGCCGGCGCCGCCCCCGCCGACTACGACGGCCGTCCGCCCGCCGTCCGCGCCCCGATGCGCGCCCTCGGCACCGTCCCGCCCGGCGGCCGGGTCCGCGTCGAGCTGCTGCCCGAGGGGCGCACCACGCTGCCCCGCCAGTCCGTCGGCTGCCTCGACCGCTCCCGCCTCGCCGCCGCCGTCACCCGGCTCACCGCCACCGGCGCCACCCGCGTCACCACCACCGGCCACGGCCTCACCGCCGAACTGCCCCCCGGCAGCACCGGCACCGCCGTCGTCGCCGTCCCCCGCGCCACCGGCTGGCGGTGCGCGGCCGGCGACGCCGAACCCGTCTCCGCCCGCTCCCACCGGGGCCTGCTCGCCGTCCCCCTGGACGGCCGCGCGACCCGCGTGAGCTGCTCCTTCCGGCCCCCCGGCGTCCGGCTCGGCGCCGCCGCCGGAGGCGCCGCGCTGTTCGCCCTGCTCGCCACCGCGCTCCTCGCCCGGCGCCGCGCACGGCGGACCCGGAGCGGTTCGCACCCGGGACGGCAAGAGTTCACCGGCCGTCCACACGAGGCTCGTCCGGGTGCTCAGGACGCCGATTACGCTCCCCGCCGTACCGGCGCCTGACAGCCGGAAGACACCCCGATTCCATCCGTGTCCGCCTCCGATCCAGTGTGGGGATTCTCCGCGTGCCCAAACTCTCCGTCGTCGTCCCCTTCCACAACGTCGGGCCGTACGCCCCCGACACCGTGCGCAGCCTCGCCCTCAACGCGGACCCGGACTTCGAGTTCCTCCTGATCGACGACTGCTCCACCGACGAGACCCCGGACGTCCTCGACCGCTGGCAGGACCGGATCCCGAACGCCCGGGTCATCCGCCACGAGACCAACCTCGGCGTCGCCCAGGCCCGCAACACCGGCATCGACGCCTCCACCGGCGACTACGTCACCTTCCTCGACGGCGACGACTGGTACGCCCCCGGCCACCTCCGCGCCGCCGTCGACGGCACCGAGCGCCTCGGCGTCGACTTCGCCCGCACCGACCACGTCCTCGCCGAGGGCCGCAAGCGGAACATCAAGTACGCCCCCGCCAAGGTCCGCGACGCCGTCATGGACCCCCGCGACGGCATCGCCCCGGCCAGCATGATCACGATGGTCGACTACCCCTTCGTCCCCTTCGGCGTCTACGGCCGCACCCTCTTCGAGGACGGCGCGTCCCGCTTCGAGACCAGGCTGCGCACCGCCGAGGACCGGCTCTGGGTCTGGCGCCTCCACCTCAGGGCCCGCACCTACGCCGCCCTCTCCCTGCACGGCGTCTTCTACCGGCGCGGCGTCACCACCTCGCTCACCCAGATCAGCGACAACCGCCAGCTGGACTTCATCCCCTCCTACGACCTCCTCCTGGAGGAGGTCTCCCAGGACCGCGACGCCGGCCGCTTCCTGCCCAAGGCCGTCCGCACCTACTGCGCCATGATCGCCTTCCACGTGAACAAGGCCGGGAAGTACGAGCCCGAGGTCGCCGAGCGGCTGCGCGCCGACGTCGCCGACGCCCTGCACCGCATGCCGCAGGACGTCCTCGAGGAGACCCTCGCCACCATGGACACCCCCCGCGCCACCCTCCTGCGGAGCCTGCGCGAGACCGGAAGGACCCTCTGACCATGACCACCGACACGGCCACCGGCCCGCGCCCGGTCCAGATCTTCCAGGTCTCCACCCTCTACGGCGCCGCGACCGTCGCCGCCGCGATCGACGCCGGACTGTACGGCGCCCCCGGCGACGCCCGCCGCCTCCTGCTGCTCTCGCACAACGCCGAGATCCCGGAGACCGCGCTCCGCCTGGAGACGATGACCGGCTACGCCCGGATCGCCGCCCGCTTCGACGGCGTCCTCGACTGGAACGAGACGATCCACCCGTACCACCCGGCCGCCTGGGCCCCCCGCCCCGAGGAGACCCCCCTCTGGCAGCGCGTGCTGCGCACCGCCTGGGACCTGGGCGCCGCCCGCGTCGAGCTGATCGTGGAGTCCATCCAGGTCAACCCGGCCAAGGCGCTCGGCGCCTGCTTCGCCGAGAGCTCCGTCGAGGTCTACGCCGACGGGCTGATGAGCTACGGCCCCACCCGCACGGACGTCGCCCAGTCGCTTGCCTGCCGCATCCGCCGGCTCCTCCACCTCGACCTGGTGCCCGGCCTGACCCCGATGCTCCTCACCGAGTACGGCACCCCGTCCGAGCTGGTCCCCGACGCCGCCTTCCGCGCGGTCCTCGCGGAGATCGCCGCCGAGGCCGGCGAGGACCCCGCCGTCGCCGAGGCCGTCGCCGCCCGGCCCGGCGCGCTGCTCCTCGGCCAGTACCTCGCCGCGCTCGGCCTCCTCACCGTCGAGGAGGAGGAGGAACTGCACGTGCGGATGCTCCGCGGCGCCGCCGCCCTCGGCCACCGCAGCATCGTCTTCAAGCCCCACCCCACCGCCCCCGCCGGCTACTCCACCGCCCTGCGCCAGGCGGCCAAGGAGACCGGGGTGCGGCTCACCGTCCTCGACGTGCCGCTGCTCGCCGAGACCTTCTACGAGCGCTGCCGGCCGCGGCTCGTCGTCGGCTGCTTCTCCACGGCGATGCTCACCGCCGCCGTCTACTACGGGATCCCCGTCGCCCGGGTCGGCACCGAAGAGCTCCTGGAGCGGCTGACCCCCTTCGAGAACAGCAACCGGATCCCGCTCACGGTGGTCGACCACCTCGTCCCCGCCCTGGAGGACGGCGGCGCGCCGGCCGTGCCCGGACCCGCCCCGGACTCGCTCGCCCCGCTGGTCAGGGCGGTGAGCTACTGCATGCGGCACAAGAGCCACCCCGGCCTGCGGGCCGAGACCGAGCTGTACCTGGCCGCGCACCACGCCGACCCGGGGGTCGCCCACCACTTCGGCACCGCCCGGCTCACCCAGCTCGGCCTCCCGGGCGGCGAGCCCGTCACGGCCGGCCCGTCCCGGGTCCGCCGGGGCTTCGCCCGCACCCGGCGCTGAGGGCGCGACCGGGGCCGGGGGCGCGACCGGGGCCGTCCGTGACGGCCCGGCGGTCATCGGCGGCCGGGAGCGCCGTCAACGCGCGCGGGACCTCACGAGGGTGAAGACCGCGCCCTCCGGGTCCGCGACCAGGGCGAGCCGCCCGGCCGTGCCGTCCCGGGGCGGCCGCAGCACCCTGCCGCCCAGCTCCGCCACCAGCCCGGCCGCCGCGTCCGTGTCGTCGACCTCGAAGTACGTCATCCAGTGCGGGCCCCGGTCCCGGGGCAGCGCCTCGCCCACCCCGTGCAGCGAGGCGACCGGGCGCCCGTCCACGTGCAGGGTCGCGTAGTCGGAGTCGGCCGAGACCACCGGCTCGACCTCGTACCCGAAGACCGAGCGGTAGAACTTGCCGACCGTGGCCGTCTCGTAGGTGAGCAGCTCGTTCCACACCGGCGTCCCGGCCGGCCCGGCGAGCGCGGTGCCGTGGTGGGCCTCCGCCTCCCAGACGCCGAAGACCGCCCCGGCGGGGTCGGCGCAGATGACCAGCCGGCCCGCCTCGCCCGCGTCCAGCGGCCCCACCGCGACCGTCCCGCCGCAGGAGCGGACGGACTCGGCGGTCTCGTCGGCGTCCGGGGTGGCCAGATAGGTGGTCCAGGCCGTGTCGAGGTGCCGGTCGGGGGGCAGCTGTCCGATGCCGGCCACCTCGCGCCCGCCCAGCAGGGCACGCACGTAGGGGCCGAGCTGCTGCGGGCCGGGGACGAACCGCCAGCCGAAGAGCGCCTGGTAGAACTCCTGCGTCGCGTCGATCCCGTGCACCATCAGACTCACCCAGCAGGGTGTCCCCGGGCTGCGCCGAGCCGCCTCGGTCATCGTCACCCTCTCCTCGGACCTGGTCGGGACCGTGCCCCGCCGCCGGTGGCCTCGCCGGGCCGCGCACGGCGCGCCCCGGTCGCGCCCCGTCTGGCGCGATCCTCCGGGAGGACGCCGGGTCCGTCCCCGGCACGCGCGCGGCTGCGCGAGGATGGCCCCATGAAGCCCATCATCTCCGCAAGCGAACTCGTGAGCGAGTCGGCGGGAGCCCGGCCGCCGGTCCTCCTGGACGTGCGCTGGACCCTCGGGGGCCCGCCCGGACGCCCCGCGTACGAGGCAGGGCACCTGCCCGGCGCGGTCTACGTGGACCTCGACGCCGAACTGGCCGGACCGCCCGGCGAGGGCGGCCGGCACCCGCTGCCGGACCCGGACGCCTTCGGGGCCGTCATGCGCGGGGCGGGGGTCCGTGCCGACCGCCCGGTGGTGGTCTACGACGGCGGGCTCGGCTGGGGCGCCGCCCGTGCCTGGTGGCTGCTGCGCTGGACGGGCCACCCGGACGTGCGGGTGCTCGACGGCGGCCTGGCGGCCTGGACGGGGGAGCTGTCGACGGCGGTCCCGGAGCCCGAGCCGGGCGACTTCGCGCCGAAGCCCGGCGGGCTGCGGCTGCTCGACGCGGACGAGGCGGCGGCGCTGGCCCGTTCGGGGCTGCTCCTGGACGCCCGGGCCGCCGAGCGGTACCGCGGCGACGTGGAGCCCATCGACCGGGTCGGCGGCCACATCCCCGGCGCCCACTCGGCCCCGACGACGGAGAACGTGGCGGGTGACGGCCTCTTCCTCGCCGCCGGCGCGCTCCGCGAGCGGTTCGCGGCGCTGGGCGCGGCCGAGGCGCCGGAGGTCGGCGTCTACTGCGGCTCGGGAGTCTCCGGCGCCCACGAGGTGCTGGCCCTGGAGCTGGCCGGCATTCCGGCGGCGCTCTACGCCGGCTCCTGGTCGGAGTGGTCCTCGGACCCGTCCCGCCCGGTCGCCACGGGTCCGGACCCGCGGTAGGACGCGGAAGCGGGGCCCGCGCCGATCCGCTCGGAGCGGGCCCCGCTTCCGTACGGGGACTACTCCTGCTTCTTCCGGCGCGTCCCGAAGACGATCTCGTCCCAGCTGGGGACCGCCGCGCGGCGGCCCGGGCGGACGCCGTCGGCCTCCGCCTGCCGGTCGGTGGCGCCGTGCAGCCGGTCGCGGTGGCCGGAGACGGCGCGGGGCATGAGGACGTCGGCGTAGGCCGCGCCCGCCCCGGCGGAGGCGGCGGGAGCCGGCGGCTCCTCCGCCTCGGCCTCGTCGGACGGCTCGGTGTCGGGCTGCTCGGGGACGACCAGGTCGCCGCGGAAGCTCGGCACCGCCTCCAGGAGGCTGGTGAGCGAGTCCCGCTCCTCCTCCGGCTCCGCCGAGGCCGTCAGCGGGGTCCGGTCGAGCTGCCGGTCCAGGGCGCGGTCGAGCGGCCGGTCCAGGGTGCGGTCCAGCGGCCGGTCCCGGGGGAGCCGGGCGATGCGCGGCACGAAGGGGAAGCTGGGCTCCGGCGCGGCGGCGAGGGTGTCGTCGGTCTCGCCGATCAGCGCCCGCGCCTCGTCGTCCACGGCCTGGACGAGCCGGCGCGGCGGGTCGTAGGTCCAGCTGGCGGTGTGCACCTCGCCGGCGACCCGGTAGACGAGCAGCACCTCCCAGGTGCCGTCGTCGCGCCGCCAGGAGTCCCACTGCACGGTGTCCTTGTCGGCGCCGCGCAGCAGCAGTCGCTCCTGCACCGCCTCGCCGAGCTGGGGGCCGCTGTTCTCGCCGGGCCGGCGCACGGGGGTCTTGCGGGCGCGCTCGGCCATGAAGGCGCGCTCGGCGAGCACGGGGCCCTCGAAGCGGCGGACGCGGTCGACGGGGATGCCGGCGAGCTGGGCGACCTCCTCCGCGGAGGCACCGGCTCGTATCCGCGCCTGGATGTCGCGGGGGCGGAGGTGGCTCTCGACCTCGATCTCGATCTGGCCGAGGCGCGCGCGGTCGTTGCGCACGGCGGCCCGCAGCCGCTCGTCGATCGGAAGTGTGTACTCCGTGCTGTCGGCAGCCTTGAGCACCAGTCGTGTGCCGTCGTTGGAGACGGCCACGACACGCAGTTCGGGCATGGGGACCTCCCGGGTGGTGCCTGCCGACGTCACGTGCGTCGCTGCTTCCGCTAGTCGAGTGTGGCCTGCCCGGGTGCAGCCTGCCACTACCTTGCCGAGTTGCCCGGCGTGTCGGGCGTGGACCCTGGTCCGCCGTTATGGCACGGTTACCTGTTCACTACCCATAGTGACTGGGTGTCACACTGTGTAGCGGCTCTGTTTCCGGGCGCCCTGAAGGCGTTCGGACCCAGGGTTCGTCAATGTACTCCATTCGGGCCACTCGGGTGGACCGGCGCGCCGCCCAACTTCTCGGGGTGCGCGGGAGTTGGGCCCCCCTCCTCAATCCTCTCGCGTGGCACTCTTCACAGAACCCCCTGAACCGGAACTATTCGCTTCGCTCAGGTGTCCCTTCTGGGTGCACGGTGGAACAGATGAGCAAGCAGAGGGTGGAGATGCGCCACAGGCAGCCGACCGACACGGACGAGCCGGAGATACGGACGCCGGACCCCGGGAGCGGGTCTCCGGAGCCCGGGGCCGAGGCGAAGCGGAAGATCGACCTGAGCGTGCCTCAGGTCGCCGGCAGCGCCCTCGCCGCCGTCATCGCCGCCAAACTCGCCTCCACCCTCGGCGTCTACGGGACGATCCTGGGCGCCGGCGTGATCAGCGTCGTCGCGACCTGCGGCGGCCCGCTCTTCCAGCAGCTCTTCAAGCGCACCGGCGAGCAGGTGCGGGACGTGACCGTCGCGGCCAAGCCGAGGGCGCGTCAGGTCCCCGTGGCACCCCCGGCGGGCGACCGCCACACCCTGATGCTCGGCACCGTCCCCGGGACCGCCGGACCGTTCCCGTACGACGAGGAGTTCGGCGACGCCACCACCCACGGCACCCGGCTGCGCGGCTGGAGGCGCCCGGTGCTCGCCGCCGCGCTCGTCTTCGGCGTCACCATGGGCGGCATCACCACCTACGAGCTGGTCTCCGGCGAGGACTTCAGCGGCACCAAGGGCACCACCACCTTCGGCTCCGTGGTCCGCGGCGGCGGCGACACCGGCCGGCAGGACGCCCCCGGGCAGCAGGAGGAGGGGCAGGACCCGCGGGCCCCCGCGCCGACCGGCACCCCCGACGGGGACGCGCCGGGGGAGACCGGACAGGAGACCGGCACGGACGCCGGCACCCCGTCCACCGGCGCCACTCCCGGCTCCGGGGGCACGACGCCCTCCGGCGACCCCACGACCGCGCCGGCCCCGGACCCGACCGGCTCCGCCGACGGCGGCACGGACCCCACGCGGGAGCCCGTGGCGCCCCCGACGGACGCGACGGATCCGACGGCCCCGGAGACGCCGCCCGCGCCCGCCGGGACCCCCACCGCCGACCCGGCCCCCGGGGACGCCCCCGCGGCCACCCCGTCCGGCGGCGCGGCGGAGTGAGCCCCCGTCAGTCGCCCAGGACCCGGCGCAGGTAGTCGTTGGCGAAGAGCCGGTCCGGGTCCAGCCGGTCGCGCAGGGCCGTGAACTCGGCGAAGCGCGGATACGCCTCCGCCAGGTGGGCGGCGTCCCGGGTGTGGACCTTGCCCCAGTGCGGCCGGCCCCCGTGGGCGGTCATGATGCGCTCCACCGCGGTGAAGTACCCGCGGTGGGGCGTCCCCCTGTACAGGTGCACGGCGACGTAGGCCGTCTCCCGGCCGGAGGCCGTGGAGAGCGCGATGTCGTCGGCGGGCGCGGTGCGCACCTCCACGGGGAAGCTCACCTTCAGCGGCGAGCCCTCCACCATCGCCTTCAGCTCCCGCAGCGCCGCCGTCGCGGCCTCCCGCGGCAGCGCGTACTCCATCTCCAGGAAGCGGACCCGGCGCGGCGAGGTGAAGACCTTGTACGGGATGTCGGTGTACGTGCGGGCGGAGAGCGCGCGGCTGGAGATCCGGGCGATCGCCGGGATGACCGGCGGCACCGCGCGGCCGAGCGAGCAGGCCGCCTGGAACACCCCGTTGGAGAGGAACTCGTCCTCGAACCAGCCGCCGAGGCGCGGCAGCGGGGCGGCGGGGCCGACGCTGCGGTTGTTGCGCTTGGTGTTGCAGTTGTCCGTGTGCGGGAACCAGTAGAACTCGAAGTGCTCGTTCTCCGCGTGCAGCTGGTCGAACTCGGCGATCACCCGGTCGAAGCGCATCGGCTCCTCCCGCGCGGTGAGCAGGAAGACCGGCTCCACCGCGAAGGTGATCGCGGTGACCACGCCGAGCGCGCCCAGGCCGATCCGGGCCGCCGCGAAGACCTCCGGGTTCTCCTTCTCCGAGCAGGTCATCAGCGTCCCGTCGGCCGTGACCAGCTCCAGGGCTCGGATCTGGGCCGCTATGGAGGCGGAGTCGCGGCCGGTGCCGTGGGTGCCGGTCGAGGTGGCCCCGGCGACGGTCTGCTCCATGATGTCGCCCATGTTCGTGAGCGACAGGCCCTCCCGGGCCAGCGCCACGTTGAGCCGCTTCAGCGGGGTGCCCGACTCCACGGTCACCGTCATCGCCCCGCGGTCGATCCGCCGGATCCCGGTGAGCAGGTCGGGGCGGATCAGCACGCCGTCGGTGGCCGCGATCGAGGTGAAGGAGTGGCCGGTGCCGACCGTCTTCACCCGCAGCCCGTCCCTGCCGGCCCGGCGGAGTTCGGCGGCCAGCTCCTCGGCCGAGGCGGGGCTCACCTCCCGCACCGGACGGGAGGTGACGTTCCCCGCCCAGTTACGCCACGGGCTGCCCGTCCCGGCGCTCCCCGGCCCCGTCGGTCCCGCTGTCCTCGTGCTCATCTCGCCCCTCCCGGTTCGGCACCGGCCTGCGCAGCCGGCGGTGGCCGAGGAGGGCCACCACGACCGCGAGCGCGCCCGAGACGACGGGCACCACGTACGCCGCCTCCGCCCCCGAGGCGTCGACCACCCAGCCGGCGGCCGAGGAGCCCAGCGCCACGCCGACCGCGAGGCCGGTGCCCGTCCAGGTCATGCCCTCGGTCAGCTGGGTGTGCGGTACGTGCTTCTCGACGAGGGCCATGGTGGTCACCATCGTCGGCGCGATGGAGAGGCCCGCGACAAAGAGCGCCACGGCCAGCAACGGCAGGTTCCCGGCCAGTAGGAGGGGGATCATACTCACGGCCATCGCACAGACGCCCAGCAGCCACCGGCGGGACGGATCGCCCTTGAGGTGCAGCAGTCCGAAGACCGCGCCGGCCAGGCAGGAGCCCAGCGCGTAGACCGCGAGGACCAGGCTGGCGGCGGCCTTCTGGCCCCGCTCCTCGGCGAAGGCCACGGTCACCACGTCCACCGAGCCGAAGATCGCGCCGGTCGCCACGAAGGCCAGGGCGAGGACCTGGAGGCCGGGGGAGCGGAGCGCCGAACCGGCCTTGGCGGCGGACCGCGGGTGCGGCTCCGGCTCGGTGTCCCGCTGGGCGGTCAGCCAGAAGACGCCGATCGCGAGGAAGACGCCCGCCAGCAGCGGACCGGCCTCCGGGAACCAGGTGGTCGACAGGCCGATCGAGATGATCGGGCCGAAGATGAAGCACACCTCGTCGACGATCGACTCCCACGAGTACGCGGTGTGCAGCGAGCGCGCGTCGCCCCGGTAGATGCCCGCCCAGCGGGCCCGGGTCATCGCCCCGACGCTCGGCACGACGCCGATCACGGCCGTGAACGCGAAGAGCGTCCAGTCCGGCGCCCCCTGCTGCACGCAGAGCAGCAGGCCGGCGGCGGCGACCATGGAGATCAGGGTGACCGGGCGGAGCACCCGGCGCTGGCCGTACCGGTCGACCATCCGCGAGACCTGCGGGCCGAGCACGGCGGCGGACATCGCGAGCGTCGCCGAGAGGGCGCCGGCCAGCCCGTACCGGCCGGTGACCTGGGAGATCATCGTGACGATGCCGATGCCCATCATGGACAGCGGCATCCGGCCCAGGAAGCCGGCGACGGAGAACGAGGCGGTACCGGGCGCCGCGAAGATCGCGCGGTAGGGACTGGGCAAGGGGTTCTCCGGCTCTGCGACGCGGGTGCCGGCCGACGTCGCGGTCAACACGTGTAATTTACGGCTAAAGCCTAAGGGTTCGAAGCGCCGGGGTCATCCCCGAATTCCCGACGGGCCGCGCCCCGGCAGGCCGGAGCCGGGTGGCAGGATCGGTGCCATGTCCGATCAGCACGATCCCGCCCCGTACGACGCCCTGCTGCTGCTCTCCTTCGGCGGCCCCGAGGGCCCGGACGACGTCGTCCCGTTCCTGGAGAACGTGACGCGCGGCCGAGGCATCCCCAAGGAGCGCCTCAAGGAGGTGGGGCAGCACTACTTCCTCTTCGGCGGCGTCAGCCCGATCAACGGCCAGAACCGCGCGCTGCTCGACGCGCTGCGGGCCGACTTCGAGGCGGCCGGCCTGCGTCTGCCGGTCTACTGGGGCAACCGGAACTGGGCGCCCTACCTCACCGACACCCTGCGCGAGATGGTCCGCGACGGACGCCGCCACATCGCCGTCCTCACCACCAGCGCCTACGCCTCCTACTCGGGCTGCCGCCAGTACCGCGAGAACCTGGCCGACGCGCTCGCCGCCCTGGAGGCCGAGGGCCTGCCGCTGCCCCGGGTCGACAAGCTCCGCCACTACTTCAACCACCCCGGCTTCGTGGAGCCCGTGGTCGAGGGCGTCCTCGCCTCGCTCGCCGAGCTCGACGAACCCCTCCGGGCCGGCGCCCACCTCGCCTTCACCACCCACTCCATCCCGGACTCCGCCGCCGACTCCTCGGGCCCCCTCGCCGACCACGGCGACGGCGGCGCCTACGTGCGCCAGCACCTCGACACCGCCCGGACCGTCGCCGACGCGGTGCGCGAGCGGACCGGCACCGACCACCCCTGGAAGCTCGTCTACCAGTCCCGCAGCGGCGCCCCGCACATCCCGTGGCTGGAACCGGACATCTGCGACCACCTGGAGGAGCTGCACGCCGCCGGGGCCCCCGCCGCCGTCATGGTGCCGATCGGTTTCGTCTCCGACCACATGGAGGTCCTGTACGACCTCGACACCGAGGCCACCGCCAAGGCCGCCGAGCTCGGCCTCCCCGTCCGCCGCTCCGCCACCGTCGGCGCCGACCCCCGCTTCGCCGCCGCCGTCCGCGAGCTGCTCCTGGAACGGGCCGCCGCCGAGCGCGGCACGCGCCCGGAGCGGTGCGCGCTGGGCGCCCTCGGCCCCTCCCATGACCTCTGCCCGATCGGCTGCTGCCCGGCCCGCACCGAACGCCCCGCCGCCGCCGGCGCCGACAGCCCCTACGCCTGAGGAGCCACGCCGTGACCCCCGCCCCCGCACCCCTGCTCGACGAACTGCTCGCCCTGGCCCTGGAGGCCGCGCGCCGGGCCGGCGCCCTGCTGCGCGACGGCCGGCCCGACGACCTGGCCGTCGCCGCCACCAAGACCAGCGCCATCGACGTCGTCACCGAGATGGACATCGCCGCCGAGAAGCTGATCACCGGCTTCCTCTCCGAGCACCGCCCTCAGGACGGCCTCCTCGGGGAGGAGGGCGCGGCCTCCCCCGGCACCAGCGGCGTCCGCTGGGTCATCGACCCCCTCGACGGCACCGTGAACTACCTCTACGGCCTGCCGTCCTGGGCGGTCTCCATCGCCGCCGAACTGGACGGCGAGACCGTCGTCGGCGTCGTCGAGGCCCCGCTGCGCGGTGAGACCTGCCACGCCGTCCTCGGCCGCGGCGCGTACCTGGGCGAGCGCCGGCTCGCGGTCCGCACCGCGCCCCCCTTCGACCAGGCCCTGCTCGGCACCGGCTTCGGCTACGTCCAGGAGCGCCGTGCCCGCCAGGCCGAGGTCGTCCGCGAGGTCCTGCCGCTGGTCCGCGACATCCGGCGCGGCGGCTCGGCCGCCATCGACCTCTGCGACGTGGCGGCCGGCCGGCTCGACGCGTACTACGAGCGCGGGCTCAACCCCTGGGACCACGCCGCGGGGGCCCTGATCGCCCGCGAGGCGGGCGCGCGCACCGGCGGGCGTCCCGGAGAGCCCGAGTCCGGCGAACTGGCCGTAGCGGCCCCCGAGGGGCTTTTCGAACCCCTCCAGGACCTGCTCGACCGGCTGGGCGCCTGGCACGACTGAGACCGGCCCCCGACACGGCGGTGCCCCGGAACCGGGACGGTTCCGGGGCACCGCCGCGGCACTCCCGGGGGAGTGCCGCCGCTCAGGCGCTCTGCGCGCAGACCGTCGCGACCTCCACGCCGTGCTCCGCGGCCAGTCGGTGCAGGTCCTCCAGCTCGGCCTGCTCGACCTCCGCGAGGTACTCGTCGCCGGTCTCGCGGGCCCGCGTGAGGTCCGACTGCGTGGTCCTGATGCGGTGCAGCAGTCCTGCGGTGAACGCGTCCATGCGCCCCTCCTCGTGGGTCCGGCGGCACGGGGGTGTGCCGAGGATGGATGGATCACGCTCTGTGTCGCTCCCGGGGGACGGAAGAGCCGTGGGCGTGCCACAGACAGGGCGTGATCGCGGGGTGTGGAAACCTCCTCCCCAACCCTCCTCGCACGGAAACCTCAACTGACTCCCGAATCAGGTGAATTCTTCGTGCCGCCTTCCGGGCGGGCTCCCACGCGGCTTCCCCCCGGCTTCCGCGCGGGCTTCCACACGGCCTTTCGCGTGACCTTCCGCGTGGCCTTCCGCGCCGCCCCGCCGGAGGCCGCGGGACGCTCCGGAGGAAGCCCGCGCACCGCCGTCTTACAGCCGGTTTACGCGCGTACGGGGCAGGATGGACACGCACAGTCAGTGCTCAGAATCGCCCACCGGTCCACCCGGACCGGAGCCCCGAGGGAAGGAAGAACGACGTGCGCGTACTCGTCGTCGAGGACGAGCAGCTGCTCGCCGATGCGGTGGCCACCGGACTGCGCCGGGAGGCCATGGCCGTCGACGTCGTGTACGACGGCGCCGCCGCCCTGGAGCGCGTCGGGGTCAACGACTACGACGTCGTCGTCCTCGACCGCGACCTCCCCCTGGTCCACGGCGACGACGTCTGCCGCAAGATCGTCGAGCTCGGGATGCCCACCCGCATCCTGATGCTCACCGCCTCCGGCGACGTCAGCGACCGGGTCGAGGGCCTGGAGCTGGGCGCCGACGACTACCTCCCCAAGCCCTTCGCCTTCACCGAGCTCACCGCGCGCGTGCGCGCCCTCGGCCGCCGCACCTCCGTGCCGCTGCCGCCCGTCCTGGAGCGCGCCGGGATCAAGCTCGACCCCAACCGCCGCGAGGTCTTCCGGGACGGCCGGGAGGTCCAGCTGGCCCCCAAGGAGTTCGCCGTCCTGGAGGTGCTGATGCGCTCCGAAGGCGCCGTCGTCTCGGCGGAACAGCTCCTGGAGAAGGCCTGGGACGAGAACACCGACCCGTTCACCAACGTCGTCCGGGTCACCGTCATGACCCTGCGCCGCAAGCTGGGCGAGCCGCCCGTCATCGTCACCGTCCCCGGCTCCGGCTACCGGATCTGACCCGGTGGCCGCGACCCCGGCGCCGCACCCGCAGGCGCCACCGAAGCCCACCTGGGACCCCCGGGACCCGGTCAGGCCGCTGCTCCGGCCGACCATCCGGATACGGCTCACGCTGCTCTACGGCGGCATGTTCCTGATCGCCGGCATCCTGCTGCTGTCGATCATCTACCTCTTCACCGCGCAGGCCCTCGGCGACAGCGCGGCCCAGCTGCCGTTCCGGATCGTCAGGGGCGAGATCCAGCCCACCACCTCGTGGTGCGTGCTGCCCGACAAGGGCACCGGCGAGCAGTTCAACGAAGCCGTCTCCGTCTGCCTGCACCAGCAGTCGGACCGGGCGCTGGAGGACCTCCTGCGCCGCTCGCTCTTCGCCCTGCTCGGGCTGAGCATCATCGCCTTCGCCTTCGGCTACGCCATGGCCGGCCGGGTGCTCTCGCCGCTCGGCCGGATCACCCGGACCGCCCGCCAGGTGGCCGGCTCCGACCTCGCCCGCCGGATCGAGCTGGACGGCCCGGACGACGAGCTGAAGGAGCTGGCGGACACCTTCGACGAGATGCTGGAACGGCTGGAGCGCGCCTTCACCGCCCAGCAGCGCTTCGTCGCCAACGCCTCGCACGAGCTGCGCACCCCGCTGGCGATCAACCGCACGCTCCTGGAGGTCCACCTCTCCGACCCCGGGGCGCCGGTGGAGCTCCAGCAGCTCGGCAAGACGCTGCTGGCCACCAACGAGCGCAGCGAGCAGCTGGTCGAGGGCCTGCTGCTGCTCGCCCGCAGCGACAACCAGATCGTCGAGCGCAAACCCGTCGACCTCGCCGAGGTCGCCGAGCGGGCCGTCGACCAGGTGCACGGCGAGGCCGCGACGAAGGGCGTGGAGATCCGCGGCGAGCGCTCCCCGGTCGTCGTCCAGGGCAACGGCGTGCTGCTGGAGCGGATCGCCCTGAACCTGCTCCAGAACGCCGTGCGGTACAACGTCCCGGACGGGGGCTGGGTCGAGGTCGCCACCGAGGTCCAGCGAGGCCAGGCGGTGCTCACGGTGTCCAACACGGGCCCCGTGGTCCCCGCGTACGAGATCGACAACCTCTTCGAGCCGTTCCGCAGACTCCGCCAGGAGCGCACCGGCAGCGACAAGGGCGTCGGCCTCGGCCTGTCGATCGCGCGCTCGGTGGCCCGGGCGCACGGCGGACGCATCAGCGCGGAGCCCCGTGAGGGCGGCGGTCTGGTGATGCGTGTCACTCTGCCGATCTGACAGACTGCAGGGACGAAGCCCGATCTGTTCGCTTTGAGCGGAATTCCGGGACTCCCGCCCTGAGACGGCCGTGTGTGATCGATCACAAGCGTGTGTACCCGAAGGATCGCGCTCCGTGACCGGGAATTCCGGGGGAAAACCCGGAAAAGTCCGGGTTTCCCGGGCGTGGACCGGCGGAAAGTACACGGGGTGGCGCTCCACACGAACGCCCCGAGGACCGTGTACGGTCCGCTTCGCCACTCGTACCCGATCACTCGCGAAGTGCCCGGGACGGGTGTCGATTGAGTAACAGACCTTGATGTGAGGCAAAATCTGCGCCTCAGGTCGGGCACAAGTCCGACCTCTCACGCGTTACGTGCGCTGAGACACCGCAACCACCCAGAGGGGGAGAGCGACATGGCAACGGATTACGACACCCCACGCAAGACCGACGACGACGTCGACTCGGACAGCCTCGAGGAGCTCAAGGCTCGTCGGAACGACAAGTCGACCTCGACCGTCGACGTCGATGAGTTCGAGGCCGCCGAGGGCCTGGAACTCCCGGGCGCCGATCTCTCGAACGAAGAGCTCGCCGTCCGGGTCCTGCCCAAGCAGGCCGACGAGTTCACCTGCATGAGCTGCTTCCTCGTGCACCACCGCAGCCAGCTGGCGCGCGAGAAGAACGGCCAGCCGATCTGCCGCGACTGCGACTGAGTCAGGCGCGGCCGTGGCAGGCGACACACCGTCCCGGAAGCGGCGTCTGAGGCTTCCCGTGAAGCCCCGGACGTACAAGGGCGGCACAGGCCCGACGGAGGGTGCCCAGGAGGCTCCCGACGCCGAGCAGGCCGCCCCCCTGCCCTCCCTCGGCGTGGCGGACGACGAGCGAGGCCCCACGGCCTCGCTCGAAGCTGCCGTCGTCCCGGGGCGGGGCGAGGCACCGCTCCCCGCGGAGCGGGACCCCGAAGGCTCCTCGGACCCCGAGGCGCCCGAGGGCCGTGACGACGGCCGTCACGGCAGGCTGGACGCCGTCAGGCGGCTGGCCAACCCGGCCCGCGCGCAGCTCGACCGCATCAGGATCGACGCCTCGCGCATCGACGCCGTCCGCCGCAGCGTGGAAGGCGTCAAGCAGGGCGTGAAGCGGAGCGGCGACGGAGCCAAGGCGGGCATCGGCTATCTCGCCGACCGCCTGATCGACCTGGCCCCGCGCGTCCCCGTCCGCGACCTCGCGACCCTGCGCAAACAGTTCCCCGGGCTCGGCCCCGAGGAGCTGGCCGACAAGCTGGTCTTCGGCGCGGCCAACGCGAGCTCGACCGTCGGCGCGGGCATCGGCGCCGCCGCCATGCTCCCCGTCCCGCCGGCCATGCCGGCCGAACTGGCCGCGGAGATCACCGGCGTCGCCGCGATCGAGCTCAAGCTCATCGCCGAACTCCACGAGGTCTACGGCCTGCGGCCGCCCGGCACCCTGCCCCAGCGCTCGGCCGCCTACCTGACCTCCTGGGCCGAGGAGCGGGGCATCGACCCCACCAAGCCCACGACGGTCAACGCGGCCCTCGGCGGGCAGCTCAAGCGCGAACTGCGCCAGCAGATCATGAAGCGCATGGTGCGCAACCTGCCGAACCTCACCCCGTTCATGGTGGGCGCGGCCGTCGGCGCGGTCATGAACCGGCGCGACACCAAGAAGCTCGCCGGACACATCCGCAAGGACCTCAGAGCCCGCCAGGTCCCCTGGGACAGGCTCGTGGAGCTCCCCCCGCTGGAGCAGCCTGAGAACCCCAAGGAGCTCGGCTTCTAGACCGCCCCGGGCCGCCGGAGCGGCTCCGGGACGGACCTCGCGGCCCCCGGGGGCTCAGCCCTCGCCCCGTACCGCCTCCACGGCGGCAGCCAGGCCCTCCGGGTCACGGCTCGACAGGTACAGGTACGGCGTCGGGTCCGCCGGGTCCGTGACCACGATCCGCACCGCCCGCGGCACGTAGCTGCGCATCAGCATGAAGGCGCGCGGATCCGCCTTGTGCATGCGCCAGGCGCGCGCCTCCTCCTCGTCCAGTACCTCGACCGCGCCGAGCGCCGACACCGGCACCCGGGCGTCGCCCGCCACCAGCGAACCGGCCACCACGCGGATCCGGGCCGAGCCGTACGAGGACACCGCCACACCGGCCGCCACTCCCGCCACGATCAGACCGCCCAGCATCGGCACCGTCCCCAGCGGGAGGGTGACCAGCCCGCCGGAGACCGCCAGCAGTCCGACGATCAACCACCACGAACCGGGCACGGTCAGCCGCTCGTCGAAACCCGGCGCAGCCGGGGACGCGGAGGGCGACGCGGACGACCCGGGGGCGGGGACTCCGGAGGGCGAGGACGGTGCGGAAGGCTGCATGCGTCCAAGCTTGGCACGGCGAGACCCGCGCCCGGCCGCGCGGGTAAGGTCTGCGCCTGTGACTGCAACATCTGCCGCCCTCACCCCCCCGGCCGACGCCGTGGCGCCCACCCGCCACCCCGACGCGCCCGCCCCCGGCGAGCCGCTCGGCTCGCACTACGGCCACTGCTTCGGGTGCGGCGACGGACAGCCCCACGGGCTCCACCTGGACGCCCGCGCGGGCGACGGCGTGACCGTCACCGCCGAGTTCACCGTGACCGCCGACCACCAGGGCGCCCCCGGCCTCGCCCACGGAGGCGTCCTCGCCACCGCGCTCGACGAGACCCTCGGCTCCCTGAACTGGCTGCTCCGCGTCATCGCCGTGACCGGCCGCCTGGAGACCGACTTCCGCCGGCCCGTACCGGTCGGCACCGTCCTCCACCTCCAGGCCGAGGTCACCGCGGTCCACGGCCGCAAGATCTACTCGACCGCCACCGGCCGCATCGGCGGCCCCGACGGCCCCGTCGCCGTCCGTGCCGACGCCATGTTCGTCGAGGTCAAGGTCGAGCACTTCATCGACAACGGCAGGCCGGAGGAGATCCAGGCCGCCATGTCCGATCCCGACCAGGTCCGGCGCGCCCGCGCCTTCGAGGTGAACCCCTGATGCGCCCTCCCGTCGACGTGCTGATCCGCCGGGTGGACCCGGACGTGCCGATCCCGGCCTACGGCCACCCCGGCGACGCCGGCGCCGACCTCGTCACCACCGAGGCCGCCGTGCTGGCCCCCGGCGAGCGCGCCGTGCTGCCCACCGGGGTCTCGATCGCCCTCCCCGACGGCTACGCCGCCTTCGTCCACCCCCGCTCGGGACTGGCCGCCCGCTGCGGAGTCGCGCTCGTGAATGCCCCGGGGACGGTGGATGCCGGGTACCGTGGAGAGATCAAGGTGATCGTGGTCAATCTCGACCCGCGCGAGAGCGTCCGGTTCGAACGGTTCGACCGGATTGCCCAACTGGTCGTCCAGCAGGTCGAGAAGGTGCGCTTCCACGAGGTGGCGGAGCTTCCCGGCTCGGCGCGGGCCGAAGGGGGCTTCGGGTCCACCGGCGGTCATGCCGCCGTGGACGGCACGACGGGTGGGAATCGATACGCTTCGGTCGTATCCGACCGGGAAGGACAGTGACGTGTTCGGACGTCGCAAGAAGAGCGGTGCCGCCGACACGGCGGGCGAGGCCGAGCAGGTCGTCGACGCCGTGGACGGCGAGGACGCCGCGGACGCGGCCGACCGGCCGCGCAAGGTGAACCTTCCGCCGGCGCCCAGGCCCGACGGGCCCTGGGACATCTCCGAGGTCGCCAAGCCCGAAGAGGGCCGCGTCGACCTCGGCGGCCTCTACGTGCCCGGTGTCGAGGGCATGGAACTCCGCGTGGAGGTGGCCGGGGACGCGATCGTCGCCGCGACCATCGTGCTGCGCGACAGCGCCGTGCAGCTCCAGGCGTTCGCGGCGCCCAAGAAGGAGGGCATCTGGGGCGAGGTCCGCGAGGAGATCGCCACCGGCATCGTCCAGCAGGGCGGCGCCATCGACGAGGTCGAGGGCCCCCTCGGCTGGGAGCTGCGCGCGCAGGTCCCCGTCCAGCTGCCCGACGGCAACCGCGGCGTGCAGATCGTGCGCTTCGTCGGCGTCGACGGCCCGCGCTGGTTCCTGCGCGGTGTCATCTCCGGCCAGGGCGCGGTCCAGCCCGAGGCGGCCGGTCTGCTGGAGCAGATCGTCCGGGACACCGTGGTCGCCCGCGGCGAGGGCCCGATGGCCCCGCGCGACCCGATCGTCCTCAAGCTGCCGAACGACGCGCAGATGGTGCCGGACGGCGTCCAGCAGGAGGAGCAGGCCGGGTCCCGCTTCTCCGGCGGCATGGGCCAGCTCCAGCGCGGCCCGGAGATCTCCGAGATCCGCTGACGCACCGGGCAACCCTTCGGGACACCCGGCCCGGTGGGCCGCCGTCCGTACGCACGACGTACGGACGGCGGCCCACCGGCCTTTTCCCACGGGCGCGAGGCGGTCCCGCCGGTCTTTTCCGCAGGGGCGAGGTGGTTCCACCGGCCTTTTTCCGCAGGGACGAAGTGGTCCCGTCGGTCTTTTCCGCCGGTGCGAGGTGATCCCACCGGTCTTCTGCCGCGGACGCGCGGCGAGACCCACCGGTCTTCTTCCGCCGGCGCGCGGCGAGACCCCGCCGGCCTTCTCTGCGGGCGCGCGGTGGCCGGCGGCCGGAAGGCCCGTACGCGGCCCCGAGCGGGCCCCTACGGGCTCCACCCGTCCGGAGACCGGCTCCACCCGTCCGGAGACCGGCTCCACACCCGTCCGGAGACCGGGTCCACACCCGTCCGGAGACCGGGGCCGCCCGTCCGAAGATCGGGGTCTCCTCCGGGGGCCGGACTCTGGTCTCGGCGGCGGCGGCCGACCATACTGGCCAGCGCACGTGTTCGAGGAGGGGGAGCGCAGGGTGAGCGAGAACAGCACGCAGTCCGTGACGGCCGTCGTCGAGGACCCCGCCGGGGGCCCGATGATCCGGGTGGAGGACCTGCGCCGGTCCTTCGGCGAGGGCGAGGCCGCCGTCCACGCCCTCAAGGGCGTCTCCTTCGACATCCCGCGCGGCGAGCTGGTCGCCCTCAAGGGCCGCTCCGGCTCCGGCAAGACCACCCTGCTCAACCTCGTCGGAGGCCTCGACAGCGCCGACGGCGGCAGGATCGTCATCGACGGCACCGACCTCTCCACGCTCGGCGAGGAGGGCCTCCTGGAGCTGCGCCGGGACCGGATCGGCTTCATCTTCCAGTCCTTCGGACTGCTGCCCATCCTCTCCGCCGCCGAGAACGTCGGCGTCCCGCTGCGGCTGCGCAAGGCGGACCCCGACGAGCGCGAGGAGCGGGTCGCCCTGCTCCTCGCCCTCGTCGGCCTCGCCGACCACGCCGCCCAGCGCCCCGGAGAGCTCTCCGGCGGCCAGCAGCAGCGCGTCGCCATCGCCCGCGCCCTCGCCAACAAGCCGGCCCTGCTCATCGCCGACGAGCCGACCGGCCAGCTCGACGCCGAGACCGGCCTCGCCGTGATGGAGCTGCTCCGGGCCGTGGTCCGCAGCGAGGGCTGCACCGCCCTCGTCGCCACCCACGACCACCAGCTCCTCGGCCTGGCCGACCGGGTCCTCGAACTGCGCGACGGCGAGATGATCGAGGCCTGAGCCGGTCCCAGGCCGGGCCGCCGGGCTCAGACCTCCGGCGGGCCCGCGGGGATCCCGCGGACCTCGATCGGCATGTTCAGCGGCACCCCGCGCGGGCCGGGCGCCGCCGACACCTCGGCGGCGATCTCCAGGGCCCGCTCCTCGGACCCGACCTCCACGATCCACCAGCCGGCCAGGAACTCCTTGGTCTCCGCGAAGGGGCCGTCGGTCACCACCGGCGGCGCGCCGTCCGCACCCGCCCGGACGATCCGCGCCGTCTCCGGCGCCGCCAGCCCCTCCGCCCGGTCGAGCTCACCCGACGCCGTCAGCTTCCCGTTCGTGGTGATCATGAAGTCGACGTGGGCCCGGACGTCCTCCGGCGCCCACTCGGCGATCGAGGGGACGTCAAGGGTCCGCGGGCCGGACTGCATCAGCAGCATGTACTTCATGGAGTGCTCCTCGTGCGTGTCGCGACGGGCCCCGCGGCCCGCCGTCACCCATGGGTCGGAGCCGGATCCGCGTTCTCGACACGGCGCCGCCCCCTGACGCGGAGATCGCGCATCAGAATCACGTCAATACCGCACCGGGGTGTTCCTCCGGGTGCGGAATGTCCGATCGGCCGGACGTATGGTCGGTCCATGGGACGTGGCAAGCTTCGGATCTACCTCGGCGCGGCACCCGGCGTCGGCAAGACCTACGCCATGCTCGCCGAGGCCCACCGCAGGGTCGAGCGCGGCACCGACTGCGCCGTCGGCTTCGTCGAGCACCACGGCCGGCCGCGCACCGAGGTCCTGCTGCACGGCCTGGAGCAGCTGCCCCGCCGCGAGCTGGAGTACCGCGGCGGCGTCTTCACCGAGATGGACGTCGACGCCGTCCTCGCCCGCCGTCCCGCCGTCGCCCTCGTCGACGAACTCGCCCACACCAACGTCCCCGGCTCCCGCAACCCCAAGCGCTGGCAGGACGTGGCCGAACTCCTCGCCGCCGGCATCGACGTCGTCTCGACCGTCAACATCCAGCACCTCGAATCGCTCGGCGACGTCGTCGAGGCGATCACCGGCGTCCGGCAGCGCGAGACCGTCCCCGACGAGATCGTCCGGCGGGCCGACCAGATCGAACTGGTCGACATGTCGCCCGAGGCGCTCCGCCGCCGCATGGCCCACGGCAACGTCTACACCCCCGACAAGGTCGACGCGGCCCTCTCCAACTACTTCCGCCCCGGCAACCTCACCGCCCTGCGCGAGCTGGCCCTGCTGTGGACCGCCGACCGGGTCGACGAGTACCTCCGCCAGTACCGCGGCGAGCACAACATCCGCTCCACCTGGCAGGCCCGCGAGCGGATCGTCGTCGGTCTCACCGGCGGCCCCGAGGGCCGGACCCTGATACGGCGCGCCACCCGGCTCGCCGAGAAGGGCGCCGGCGGCGAGGTCCTGGCCGTCTACATCTCCCGCAGCGACGGCCTCACCTCGGCCTCGCCCAAGGAGCTGGCGGTCCAGCGGACCCTCGTCGAGGACCTCGGCGGCACCTTCCACCACGTCGTCGGCGACGACATACCGGACGCCCTCCTGGACTTCGCCCGGGGCGTGAACGCCACCCAGATCGTCCTCGGCTCCAGCCGCCGCCGCTCCTGGCAGTACGTCCTCGGCCCCGGCGTCGGCCAGACCGTCGCCCGCGAATCGGGCCCCGACCTCGACGTCCACATCGTCACCCACGGCGAGGTCGCCAAGGGCCGCGGCCTCCCGGTCGCCCGCGGCGCCCGGCTCGGCCGCTCGCGGCTCATCGGCGGCTGGCTCGTCGGCGTCGCCGCCCCGATCGGGCTCGCCCTGGTCCTCACCCACACCGACGCGGACCTCGGGCTCGCCAACGACATGCTGCTCTTCCTGGCGCTCACCGTCGGCTCGGCGCTGCTCGGCGGCTTCCTGCCGGCGGTCGCCTCGGCCGCCGTCGGCTCGCTGCTGCTCAACTGGTTCTTCACCCCGCCGATCCACCGGATCACCATCGCCGACCCGATGAACATCGTGGCCATCGCGGTCTTCTTCGGCGTCGCCATGGCCGTCGCCTCCGTCGTCGACCTCGCCGCCCGCCGCACCCACCAGGCCGCCCGGCTGCGCGCCGAGTCCGAGGTGCTCTCCTACCTCGCGGGCAGCGTGCTGCGCGGCGAGACCAGCCTCGACGCCCTCCTGGAACGGGTCCGGGAGACCTTCTCCATGGAGTCCGCCGCCCTGCTGGAGCGGGCGGACGGCGGCGAGCCCTGGACCCGGGCCGCCGCCGTCGGCCCCCATCCGGCGGCGCGTCCCGAGGACGCCGACGTGGACATGCCCGTCGGCGACCACCTGGCCCTCGCCCTGAGCGGACGGGTGCTGCCCGCCGAGGACCGCCGGGTGCTCGGCGCCTTCGCCGCTCAGGCCGCCGTCGTCCTCGACCGGCAGCGCCTCGTCGGCGAGGCCGAGGAGGCCCGCAAGCTCGCCGAGGGCAACAAGATCCGCACCTCCCTCCTGGCCGCCGTCAGCCACGACCTGCGCACCCCGCTCGCCGGCATCAAGGCCTCCGTCTCCTCGCTCCGCTCCGACGACGTCGAATGGTCCGAGGAGGACCGCGCCGAACTCCTGGCGGGCATCGAGGCGGGCGCCGACCGCCTCGACCACCTCGTCGGCAACCTCCTCGACATGTCCCGCCTCCAGACCGGCACGGTCACCCCGCTCATCCGCGCCGTCGACCTCGACGAGGTCGTCCCCATGGCCCTCGGCGGAGTGCCGGACGGCAGCGCCGAGGCCGACGTCCCCGAGACCCTGCCCATGGTCGAGGTCGACAAGGGCCTCCTGGAACGGGCCGTCGCCAACATCGTCGAGAACGCCGTCAAGTACAGTCCCGACGGCGTGCCCGTCGCCGTCGGCGCCAGCGCCCTGGGCGACCGCGTCGAGCTCCGGGTGGTGGACCGTGGCCCCGGCGTCCCCGAGGACTCCAAGGACGGCATCTTCGAGCCGTTCCAGCGCTTCGGCGACGCCCCGCGCGGCTCCGGCGTCGGCCTCGGCCTCGCGGTCGCCCGCGGCTTCGTGGAGGCCATGGGCGGCACCATCAGCGCCGAGGACACCCCGGGCGGCGGGCTCACCATGGTCCTCACCCTGCGCGCCGCCGCCGGAGGCCCCCCGGCGCCCCCGGCCGACCTGCCGGCCCACGCGGTGACCTGACCCGAGCCCGGCCCCCGCGCCGGGGCCCGCACCCCGTTCCGTACGGCGGCGCCCGCCCCCGCGCCCGGGGCCCGCACCCGTACCAGCACCCCGCACCCGTCCCCGTACAGCAGAAGGAAGGCCCCCGACATGACCCGGGTCCTCGTGGTCGACGACGAGCCGCAGATCGTCCGCGCCCTGGTGATCAACCTCAAGGCGCGGAAGTACGAGGTCGACTCCGCCCCCGACGGCGCCACCGCCCTCAGGCTCGCCGCCGAGCGCCACCCCGACGTCGTCGTCCTCGACCTCGGCCTGCCGGACCTCGACGGCGTCGACGTCATCAAGGGGCTGCGCGGCTGGACCCGGATCCCGATCATCGTCCTCTCCGCCCGGCACACCTCCGACGAGAAGGTCGAGGCGCTCGACGCCGGCGCCGACGACTACGTCACCAAGCCCTTCGGCATGGACGAGCTCCTCGCCCGGCTGCGCGCCGCCGTCCGCCGCGCCGAGCCCGTCGGCGGCGCCGAGGACGGGGCCGTCGTGGTCGAGACCGAGGACTTCACCGTCGACCTCGCCGCCAAGAAGGTGCACCGCGACGGACGGGACGTCAGGCTCACCCCCACCGAGTGGCACCTCCTGGAGGTCCTGGTCCGCAACGGCGGCCGCCTGGTCAGCCAGAAGCAGCTCCTCCAGGAGGTCTGGGGACCCTCCTACGGCACCGAGACCAACTACCTGCGGGTGTACATGGCGCAGCTGCGCCGCAAGCTGGAGGCCGACCCCTCGCACCCCCGCCACTTCGTCACCGAGCCGGGGATGGGCTACCGCTTCGAACGTTGAGACGAGCCTCCTCCCGCGTCCGCCGCGGCCGGTACGCTTTTGGGTATGAGTGCTGCACCCCGTACCGACAAGCCGGCAGGCCGGTTCCGCCGGATGCTCGACCGGCTCTCCTCCTCGCCGGAGGACCTGGAGTCGGAGGAGCTCCAGGAGGACACGGCGGCCTCGGGCTGCACGCGGATCTCCGACTGTTCCGACCGCCAGATCGTCAAGGTGACTGGTACCTTGCGCACGGTCACGCTGCGCCCCCGGGCCGGTGTCCCCGCCCTGGAGGCCGAGCTGTTCGACGGCACCGCGCCGCTGGACGTCGTCTGGCTGGGCCGGCGCTC
The DNA here is from genome assembly GCF_043084305.1 of Streptomyces sp. NPDC014656. Taxonomy (NCBI): domain Bacteria; kingdom Bacillati; phylum Actinomycetota; class Actinomycetes; order Kitasatosporales; family Streptomycetaceae; genus Streptomyces; species Streptomyces sp. NPDC014656. The sequence continues at coordinate 247,764 of NZ_JBIBZN010000006.1, read as the reverse complement.
CATCGTGGGCATCGAGCCGGGCCGCAAGCTGATCGCCTCCGGCCGGATCTCCATGAGCCACGGCCGGCGGGTCCTCTTCAACCCCAAATACGAGCTCCGACCGCTCGGACAGGAGTAGCCGGTGACGTCCGTCGACAAGCCGACCACCGCACCGCCGATCCCGGACCAGGACGCCCGGACCGACAAGGCGGTGACCGAGGCCGCGCTCTTCGAGGCGTTCGGCGGCGTCCGGGGCATGGTCGAGACGGTCCTGCCCGGACTGCTCTTCGTCACGATCTACACGATCAACAAGAACCTGCAGGGCTCGGCCATCGCCGCCCTCGGCGTCTCCCTGCTCCTGGTCGCCGTCCGGCTCGTCCGCCGCGACACCGTCAAGCACGCCTTCAGCGGCGTCTTCGGCGTCGCCTTCGGCGTCGTCTTCGCGATGATGACCGGGAACGCCAAGGACTTCTACCTCCCCGGCATGCTGTACACCCTGGGCCTCGCCCTCGCGTACATCGTCACCACGCTCGCCGGCGTCCCGCTGATCGGCCTCATCCTCGGCCCGGTCTTCAAGGAGAACCTCTCCTGGCGGACCCGGAACCCGGGACGGAAGAAGGCCTACGCCAAGGCCAGCTGGGCCTGGGGCCTGATCCTCCTCGCCAAGTGCGCGATCCTCTTCCCGCTCTACTGGTGGGCCGACACCACCCAGCTCGGCTGGGTCCTCGTCGCGCTGAAGATCCCGCCCTTCCTGCTCGCCGTCTACCTCACCTGGGTCTTCCTCGCCAAGGCGCCGCCGCCGATCGACGTCTTCGCCGAGATGGAGGCCGAGGAGAAGGCCGAGGAGGAGCGCAAGGCCGCCGCGGCCCGCGCCGCCGGGGGACCGGACGCCTCCTAGGAGCGCGCGGAGGTACGCGGAAGGGCCCGGGACCTGCGATGGTCCCGGGCCCTTCCGCGTACCGTGCGGCTCCGCCTTCTGTGCGGCTCCGCCCCGTGCGCGTACCGCCTCGTGTGCGTACCGCTCCGCGTGCGTATCGCTCCGTGGGCGGTACCGGCTTCTACTCCGTGGGCTCCCGGCGGACCTGGAGCAGCTCCTCCAGCTGCTCCTCCCGCGCCTGCGCCGCCACGAACAGCAGCTCGTCGCCGGCCTCCAGGGTCTCCTCGGGGCTCGGCGTCAGCACCCGCGAACCGCGGATGATCGTCACCAGCGAGGTGTCCTGCGGCCAGGCGACCTCGCCCACCTGCGTACCGGCCACCGCCGACTCCGGCGGCAGCGTCAGCTCCACCAGGTTGGCGTCGCCGTGGCTGAAGCGGAGCAGCCGCACGAGGTCGCCGACGCTCACCGCCTCCTCCACCAGGGCCGACATCAGACGCGGGGTGGAGACGGCCACGTCCACGCCCCACGCCTCGTTGAACAGCCACTCGTTCTTCGGGTTGTTCACCCGGGCGACCACCCGCGGCACGCCGTACTCGGTCTTCGCGAGCAGCGAGACGACCAGGTTCACCTTGTCGTCACCGGTGGCCGCGATGACCACGTTGCAGCGCTGGAGCGCCGCCTCGTCCAGCGAGGTGATCTCACAGGCGTCGGCCAGCAGCCACTCCGCCTGCGGCACCCGCTCCACCGAGATGGCGGTCGGCGCCTTGTCGATGAGCAGGATCTCGTGGCCGTTCTCCAGGAGCTCGCCCGCGATGGAACGGCCCACCGCGCCCGCGCCCGCAATCGCGACACGCATCAGTGACCGCCCTCCTCGGGGCCCTCCGCGAAGGCCGCCTCGACCTTCGCGATCTCGTCCGTCCGCATCATCACGTGCACCAGATCGCCTTCCTGGAGCACCGTCTGCGAACTCGGGATGACCGCCTCGCCCAGCCGGGTGAGGAAGGCGACCCGCACGCCGGTCTCGTCCTGGAGCCGACTGATCTTGTGGCCGATCCACGCCGGGGAGGTGTGCACCTCGGCGAGCTGGACGCCCCCGCTCGGGTCGCTCCACAGCGGCTCCGCGCCCGAGGGCAGCAGCCGGCGCAGCATCTGGTCGGCGGTCCAGCGGACCGTCGCCACCGTCGGGATGCCCAGGCGCTGGTAGACCTCGGCGCGCCGGGGGTCGTAGATCCGCGCCGCCACGTTCTCGATGCCGAACATCTCGCGCGCCACCCGGGCCGCGATGATGTTGGAGTTGTCGCCGCTGCTCACCGCGGCGAAGGCACCGGCCTCCTCGATCCCCGCCTCACGCAGCGTGTCCTGGTCGAAGCCCACGCCGGTGACCCGCCGGCCGCCGAAGCCGGAGCCCAGACGGCGGAAAGCCGTCGGGTCCTGGTCCACGACGGCGACGGTGTGCCCCTGCTGCTCCAGGGTCTGCGCGAGAGCGGCTCCCACTCGCCCGCAGCCCATGATGACGATGTGCACGTCCCCGCTACCCCGCACTCCTGATCGCCTTGCTGACCTGCGCAAACACCTTGCTCACAACTTTCCTCGCCCGATCGGCCCGGGCCGTGGCGGACAACACCCTGCCGGGTTGCCCGGTCCGAGCTTAAGCCGCAACGCGGAACCGGACTGCATCCGAGGGGCAGCCGGAAAGATTCCGTATGGATTGGGGGTCGCGGTGCGAATGGCTGTTTTCGAACGCTTACGATCCTCTGTTGTGTCCAAACTGACCGACGTGCCCAAACGGATCCTGATCGGGAGGGCCCTGCGAAGCGACAAGCTCGGGGAGACCCTGCTCTCCAAGCGGATCGCCCTCCCCGTCTTCGCCTCCGACCCGCTCTCCTCGGTGGCGTACGCACCGGGCGAGGTCCTCCTCGTCCTCTCCGCCGCCGGTCTGTCGGCCTACCACTTCAGCCCGTGGATCGCGCTGGCCGTCGTCGTCCTGATGTTCACGGTCGTCGCCTCGTACCGCCAGAACGTCCACGCGTACCCGAGCGGTGGTGGCGACTACGAGGTCGCCACCACCAACCTCGGGCCGAAGGCCGGACTCACCGTCGCGAGCGCCCTGCTCGTCGACTACGTCCTCACCGTCGCCGTCTCGATCTCCTCCGGCATCGAGAACCTCGGCTCCGCCATCCCCTTCGTCGTCGAGCACAAGGTCGCCTGCGCCGTCGGCGTGATCGTCCTCCTCACCCTGATGAACCTCCGGGGCGTGAAGGAGTCCGGCAGCCTCTTCGCCATCCCGACGTACGTCTTCGTCTTCGGCGTCTTCTGCATGATCGCCTGGGGAGCCTGGCGCGGTCTCGTCCTCGACGACACCATGAAGGCCCCCACCGCCGACTTCGAGATCAAGCCGGAGCACCCGGGACTCGCGGGCTTCGCCCTGGTCTTCCTGCTGCTGCGCGCCTTCTCCTCCGGCTGTGCCGCCCTCACCGGCGTCGAGGCCATCTCCAACGGCGTCCCCGCCTTCCGCAAGCCGAAGTCGAAGAACGCCGCCACCACCCTCGCGCTCATGGGCGGCCTCGCCGTCACCATGTTCTGCGGCATCATCTTCCTCGCCCAGGCCACCGACGTCCGGATGGCCGAGAAGCCCGCCGAGGACCTGCTGGTGAACGGCGTCCCGGCCGGCGAGGGCTACGTCCAGGACCCGGTCATCTCCCAGGTCGCGGCCGCCGTCTTCGGCGACGGAACGTTCTTCTTCGTCCTGCTCGCCGCCGCCACCGCGCTCGTCCTCTTCCTGGCCGCCAACACGGCGTACAACGGCTTCCCGCTCCTCGGCTCGATCCTCGCCCAGGACCGCTACCTGCCGCGCCAGCTGCACACCCGCGGCGACCGGCTCGCCTTCTCCAACGGCATCGTGCTCCTCGCCGGCGCCGCCGCCCTCCTCGTCTGGGTCTACGGCGCGGACTCCACCCGCCTCATCCAGCTGTACATCGTGGGCGTCTTCGTCTCCTTCACGCTCAGCCAGATCGGCATGGTCCGGCACTGGAACCGCCACCTGCGGACCGAGAAGAACCCCGCCAAGCGCCGCCACATGATCCGCTCCCGCGCGATCAACGCCTTCGGCGCCTTCTTCACCGGCCTCGTCCTCGTCGTCGTCCTCGCCACCAAGTTCACCCACGGCGCCTGGGTCGCCCTGCTCGGCATGGTGATCTTCTACGTGACGATGACCGCGATCCGCCGCCACTACGACTCCGTCGCCGCGGAGATCGCCGCCGCCGAGGAGCGCCCCGACGAGTACGTCCGCCCCTCCCGGGTCCGGTCCGTCGTCCTCGTCTCCAAGCTCCACAAGCCCACCCTCCGGGCCCTCGCCTACGCCAAGCTGCTGCACGCCCACGAGCTGGAGGCGCTGACCGTCAACGTCGACCCGGCGGAGACCAGGGCGCTCAAGGAGGAGTGGGAGCGGCGCGGCATCAACGTGCCGCTGAAGATCCTCGACTCGCCGTACCGCGAGATCACCCGGCCGGTCATCGAGTACGTGAAGAACCTCCGCAAGGAGAGCCCGCGCGACGCCGTCTCGGTGTACATCCCCGAGTACGTCGTCGGCCACTGGTACGAGCACCTGCTCCACAACCAGTCCGCGCTCCGCCTCAAGGGCCGGCTCCTCTTCACCCCCGGCGTGATGGTCACCTCCGTCCCCTACCAGCTCCAGTCCTCCGAGGCCGCGAAGAAGCGGGCGAGGAAGCGCCAGGAGTGGAACGCGCCGGGCTCGGTCCGCCGCGGCCCCGTCGAGAAGGCCAAGAAGGAACCGACCGCGAAGAGCAACTAGACTGGTGGGCTGCTGTGCGAACAGCGGCCCCCTTTCTTTTCCTCCCTTCTGTCACTGGAGCCCCCGATCATGCAGAACACCCCTGTGAAGTCCCTGATCGGGGAGGAGTACGAGGTCGAGGTCGGCCCGGTCGCCCACGGCGGCCACTGCATCGCCCGCACGGAGGAGGGCCGCGTCCTCTTCGTCCGCCACGCGCTGCCGGGCGAGCGCGTCCGTACCCGCGTCACGGAGGGCGACGAGAGCAGCCGCTTCCTGCGCGCCGACGCCGTCGAGATCCTGGAGGCGTCCAAGGACCGCATCGAGGCGCCGTGCCCCTTCGCCGGCCCCGGCAAGTGCGGCGGCTGCGACTGGCAGCACGCCAAGCCGGGCGCCCAGCGCCGCCTCAAGGGCGAGGTGATCGCCGAGCAGCTCAAGCGGCTCGCTGGCCTCACCCCGGAGGAGGCCGGCTGGGACGGCACCGTCGTCCCCGCGGAGGGCGACAAGCTCCCGGCGGGCGAGGTCCCGCAGTGGCGCACCCGCGTCCAGTACGCCATCGACACCGAAGGCCGCGCGGGCCTGCGCAAGCACCGCTCGCACGAGGTCGAGGTCATCGACCACTGCATGATCGCCGCACAGGGCGTCTCCGAGCTGGGCGTCGAATCCCGCACCTGGGAGGGCATGGCCACCGTCGAGGCCATCGCCGCCTCCGGCTCGAACGACCGCCAGGTCATCCTCACCCCCCGCCCCGGCGCCCGCCTCCCGCTCGTCGAGCTCGACAAGCCGGTCTCCGTCTTGCGCGTCGACGAGAAGGACGGCGGCGTCCACCGCGTCCACGGCCGCGCCTTCGTCCGCGAGCGCGCCGACGAGCGCACCCACCGCGTCGGCAGCGGCGGCTTCTGGCAGGTCCACCCGAAGGCCGCCGACACCCTCATGAAGGCCGTCATGCAGGGCCTCCTCCCGCGCAAGGGCGACACCGCCCTCGACCTCTACTGCGGCGTCGGCCTCTTCGCCGGCGCCCTCGCCGACCGCGTCGGCGAGGCGGGCGCCGTCCTCGGCATCGAGTCCGGCAAGCGCGCCGTCGAGGACGCCCGCCACAACCTGGCCGCCTTCCCGCGCGTCCGCGTCGAACAGGGCAAGGTCGAGTCCGTCCTCCCCCGCACCGGCATCACCGAGGTCGACCTCATCGTCCTCGACCCCCCGCGCGCCGGCGCCGGCAAGCAGACCGTCCACCACCTCGCCTCCCTCGGCGCCCGCCGCATCGCCTACGTCGCCTGCGACCCGGCCGCCCTCGCCCGCGACATCTCCTACTTCGCGGAGCGCGGCTACCGGGTCCGGACACTGCGGGCTTTCGACCTGTTCCCGATGACCCACCATGTGGAGTGCGTCGCGATCCTGGAGCCGGTGAAGAAGGACGCCTGACCGGGACGGGTGTCGGAGCTGTGGTTTTCGCGCGGGCCACGGAGAGCGCGAAGCGGTGGGCAGTGGTGGCCGGCCGACGACGGGCTGCTCGGTTCGCTGCCCTCCGCTCGGCGCCGTCCAACCGGCGCTGGGCCGCCCCTGCTACCGCCGTGGCGGTCGGGATTGAGGACGAGGCCGAGGACCGGCACGAGGATCAGGACGAGGCCCGCTGGGCTGTCGTCTGCCTTGACGCCCTCCAGGGGTTCGACCGGGAGGAGACCCGGTTGCGCCTGGAGCCGCTGATCGGGGAGTGCGTGGCCCTTCAGGGCTGACGTCTGGCCGGGGCTGGGCGGCGGTTCGCCGTCGTCTGGTCGTCAGGCGTTGCGTGCGCCCTCGCCGTTGGTAGTAGCGGAGGGGGTGGGGTACTCAGTGTGTTCCTGGTGGGCGAGTGCGTAGCCCTTGAGCGTGCTGATCTGGCAGGAGTCTCCAAGGGACTGCGCGAGGAGCCGGAAGGCGCGTCGTGGACGTGGCGTTCGGCGTTCGGCGTTTGTTGGCTCCGCCGTCAGTCGTCAGCCGGGCGAGTGTTTCTGGGGGCTCGTCCTGCTCCGCCCGCAGGGAGCCGAAGTCCGAGGGCCACCGGTCGATCTCGGCGCGGTACACGAGCCGGTCGGCGGCGCCGGAGTGTTCCCGCTGCCGGACCGAGCCTGCTGTTCGTCCAGACGCTCGTGCGCGCTGTGGACCATCCCGCGCAGGAACCGGGTCTCCTGGTGGAGGTGTCGGCTCTTCCGGTCGGCCCGGTTCCTGCGCGGGGTGGTGCTGTGCGGTGTGCGCACCAGGTCGTGGGCGGGCGGGGTCAGATCGGCGTTCGTCTCCCGGTGAGGTTCGGGGCTGACGCCGGCATGCCAGGACCGCGGCCGTCAGAGGCGCCTGACGCATGACTTGTAATTGATAGAGCGTCAATTCTTTTCGGAGGAAAGGTAGTCGGATAGGAGGGAGGCCGCCGTCAGCATCGCTAGGCCCCGGGCGGTGACGCGGCGGCGCCAGTCGGCGAGGGTCGCCTCCAGGGCCGGGGTGTCCCCGGCCGCCCGGACCTGCCGGACGACGGTGGCGATCAGCTCCAGGGGGTGACGGCCGCGCCGGAGGAAGTGGGCCAGTTCCGCGTCGCGGACGTCGTCGGCGTCGTAGGCGCGGTGTCCGGTGCCGGGGTCGCGCCGAGGGTTCAGTACCCCCGCCGCCTCCCATTTCCGGACGGTCGCCACGCTGACGCCGAGGCGGTGGGCCACGTCGCCGACGGTGAAGGGCCGGTTGGTCCCCGGCGCGCGCCCGCTGCCGTCCGGGCGCTTCGCCAGGCGGGATACGACCTCGCCCACCGCGTCCAGGGTGCCCCGGTCCCTGAGGAGTTCGGCATGGCTCCGGTCGACGGCGGCCAGCGCGTCGTCCAGCCGCCCCGCGACGACCGCCCGCATGATGGCCCCGCCCTCGGCGTATCCGTGCGCCGGGACGAGTGCCCGGTACGCCCGCAGCGCCGCCGCGTGCCGCTCGGTGTAGCGGCGGTGGCCGCTGTCCGTGCGCTCGGCCGGAGGGAGGAGGCCGTCGCGCTCGTAATTGCGTACGGCCTGCGGGGAGATCCCGTGCTCCCGGGCGAGATCGGCCGGTCGGAGATATGCCATGTTTGAGACTATAGGGCGTGGACGCCGGTGTTCTCCGTGCAAAAGTTCAACGGGATGTTCAGGTATACGTTCCATGGTCGAGGCGCCCGGAGACGGACGGGCCGGAACCCTGGAAAGGGGCCGAGAACATGGCTGCCACCGACCGATCCACCGACCCATCCACCGACCGATCCGTCGATCGGCTCACCGGCGCAGTCGCCGATCGGCTCACCGGCGCGGTTGCCGGCCGGCCCGCCGGCCCAGCCGCCCCCGCGGTCGAGGCCGTCGCCCGGCCCGTCGACGCGAGAAACGTCATGGAGATGCTCGGCACCCGTCCGCGCCTCCTCGCCCTGGGCGAGCCCACCCACGGCGAGGACGTCCTCCTCGACGCGCGGAACGTCCTCTTCCGGCAGCTCGTCGAGGAAGAGGGGTACCGGACCGTCGCGATCGAGAGCGACTGCCTGGCGGGCCTGATCGTCGACGACTACGTCACCTCCGGGACCGGCGACCTCGACGAGGTCATGGAGCGCGGCTTCAGCCACGGCTTCGGCCGCTCCCTGGCCAACCGCGCCCTGGTCGCCTGGATGCGCGCCCACAACGCCGGCCGTCCGGTGGCGGAACGGGTGCGGTTCGCCGGCTTCGACGGGCCGCTGGAGATGAGCGGCGCGGAGAGCCCCCGCGCGGCCCTCACCGCCCTCCACGCCCACCTCTCCGACCGGACCGACGCCGCCCTCCTGCCCTGCACCGCCCGTGAGCTCGACGACCTGCTCGGCGACGACGCCCGCTGGACCGAACCCGCCGCGATGCGGGACCCCTCCCGTTCCGTGGGCCGGACGGCCGGAGCCGAACGGCTGCGGCTGATCGCCGACGACCTGACCGTCCTGCTCGACGCGGAGGCCCCGGACCCGGAGGACGAGCGGGAACGCGAGGAGCGGTACCGGGCGCTGCTCTACGCGCGCACCGCCACCGGCCTCCTCCGCTACCACGCCGGGACGGCCGACACCTCGCCCGCCCGCCTCGGCCGGCTGCTGACCCTGCGCGCCTCCATGATGGCCGCCAACCTGCTCGCCCTCACCGAACGCGGCCCCACCCTGGCGTTCGCCCACAACGCCCACCTCCAGCGCGAGCGGAGCGCCCTCACCTTGGACGGGCGGCGGGTGGAGTGGTGGAGCGCCGGCGCCGTTGCCCACTCCCGGCTGGGCGAGGCGTACGCCTTTGTGGCGACCGCCCTCGGCACCATCCGCCACCGGGGCGTCCAGGACCCGCCGCCGGACACCGTCGAAGGGCTCCTCCACGCGCTCCCCGGCGACCGGTACGCCGTCGACGTCCGCCGGCTGGCCGCCGCGTTCGGCGACGCACGCCCCGAGCCCCGCCGGTCCCCCTGGTACGGTTACGCCCCGCTGGACCCGGCCCACCTGACCCGCAAGGACGCGCTCCTCTACGTCAAGGACGCCCCCGAGGGCCCGGAATGGTGGCCGGCCGGCTGACGCGACCGCCGGCGGAGGAGACCCGTACCGCCCCTGAGCGCCACGCGGCCTCCGAGCGCCACGCGGCTGTGGGTTCCTCCGCCCCTGGCCGCCACGCGGCCTCCGAGCGGCACGCGGCTGTGGGTTCCTCCGCCCCCGGGCGTCACGCCCCCACCGCCCCACCGTCCCGCCCCGGAGGCCAGACTCTCCTCCGTGACCACAAGCACCTCCGCCTCCTCCTCCACCTCCGCCCCCACGCACGCCCTCGGCACGAGCACGGGCACGAGCACGAGCACCGTCCCCACCCCCGGCACCGTCCCCACCCCCGGCACCGGTCACGCCCCCTCCCACCACGGCGAACTCCTCCAGGGCGTCTTCCTCGACACCGACGGGCGCCCCCGCGCCGGCCTCGTCACCCTCCCCGTGGACACCCCCGGCACCCGGGCCGACTTCACCCCCCGCCCCGGCACCCCGCCCGACGCCGTCGCCGTCGTCCCCGGCGGCCGTACCAAGGCGGCCCGGGCCGCGCGGTTCGCCGTCGCCCTGTGCGCGGAACGCACCGGGCGGCCCGCGCACGGCGGCACCCTCCGGCTGACCGGTGACGTCCCGCTCGGGCTCGGCATGGGCAGCTCCACCAGCGACGTCCTCGCGAGCGTGCGCGCCGTCGCCGACGCGTACGGGCTCCGCCTCGACCCCGGTACCACCGCCCGGCTCGCCGTCCGCGCCGAGCGTGCCAGCGACCCGCTCATGCTCGGCGCGCGGCCCGTCCTCTTCGCCCAGCGGGAGGGCCGGGTCCTCGAAGTCCTCGGGCCGGCCCTCCCGCCGCTCCTCGTCGTCGGGTGCCTGCTCGGCGGGGGCGCGGCCGTCGACACGCTCGGCCTGCCCGCCCCCGCGGCCACCGGCGCCGAACTGCGCGCCTACGCCAGGCTCCGCGACCGGCTCCGGCGCGCCGTCGCCGACGGTGACGCCGCGCTCCTCGGCCGGGTCGCCACCGCCAGCGCCCGGAGGGCCCAACGCGTGCTGCGGCACCCGGAGTTCGAGGCGCTCGTGGTCCTGGCGCGCCGCACCGGCGCGGTCGGCGTGCAGATCTCGCACAGCGGTTCCGTCGCCGGTGTCCTCCACGATCCGGCCCTCCCGGGCGCCGGGGCCCGCGCCGACGCCACCCGGCGCGCGCTCGACGCCCACCGCATTCCGTACACCCGCACGTTCGCCGTCAGCGGAGCCTCCAACTCCCCTTGTGGCAGTGGGAGTCCGAGGGTCGGATGCTTCTGGACAGCGAAAGGATGCTCCCTACACTGAAGCGCATGCCTCCTGTCGCCCTGGTGCCCGAGCCCGCCGCCCAGCCTGCCGCCGCGCAGCCCGCCACCTCCCGGCCCGCCGCCTCCCGGTCCGCCGCCGACGTCGCGCCCACGCCTCCCCTCGCCGCCCGGCTGGGCAACGTCGCCTCCTCCCCGGTGCGGGAGATCCTGGCGCTCACGGCACGCCCCGAGGTCATCTCGTTCGCCGGTGGCCTGCCCGCCCCCGAACTCTTCGACATGGAGGGCATCAAGGCCGCCTACGAGGCCGTCCTCACGGACGCCCCGGGCTCCGCCCTCCAGTACTCCACCACCGAGGGCGACCCGAGCCTGCGCGAGGCCGTCGCCGCCCGGCTGACCACCCGGGGGCTGGCCACCGCCGCCGACGACCTGCTCGTCACCACCGGCTCCCAGCAGGCCCTCACCCTGCTCGCCACGGCGCTCCTCGAACCGGGCGCCGTCGTCCTCGTCGAGGACCCCTGCTACCTCGCCGCCCTCCAGTGCTTCGGCTTCGCCGGCGCCCGCGTCGTCCCCGTCCCCACCGACGAGGACGGCATCATCCCCGAGGCCCTCGACGAGATCGCCGCCCGCGAGAAGCCCGTCCTGCTCTACGTCATCCCGACCTTCCAGAACCCCACCGGCCGGACCCTGCCCCTCGCGCGCCGCACCGCCGTCGCCGAGGCCGCCGCCCGGCACGGCTTCTGGATCGCCGAGGACGACCCGTACGGCGAACTCCGCTTCGACGGCGAGCCCGTGCCCCTCCTCGCCGGGCTCCCCGCCGCCGCCGACCGCACGGTCCTCCTCGGCTCCTTCTCCAAGGTCATGGCTCCCGGTCTGCGCCTCGGGTACCTGCGCGCCCCCGCCGTGCTCCGGCGCGCCTGTGTCATCGCCAAGCAGGCCGCCGACCTGCACACCTCCACCGTCGACCAGGCCGCCGTCGCCCGCTACCTCCGGGACCGCGACCTCGACGCCCACGTCGCCGGCATGCGCGCCGCGTACCGCGCCCGCCGCGACGCCATGCTCGACGGCCTGCCCGCCGCCCTCCCCGAGGGCAGCCGCTGGAACCGGCCCGAGGGCGGCATGTTCGTCTGGGCCACCCTCCCCGAGGGCCGCGACGCCACCGCCCTCCTCCCGGCCGCCGTCGACCGCAACGTCGCCTACGTCCCCGGCGCCCCCTTCTTCTCCGGCACCCCGGACCCGGCCTCCCTCCGCCTCTCCTTCACCACCCACACCCCCGCCGAGATCGCCGAGGGCCTGCGCCGCCTGGCCATGGTCTTCACGTGAGGCCAGGGCGCCCGTGACCGTGCCGCGGCCCGCCCGTCACCCGTTCGCCCGTGTCGTTGTTGGGCCGAACGGGTGAGGGGCGGGAGGATGGGTCCATGAGTAGGTACGAGAGGTACGACGTCACCGACGAGCAGTGGGAGGGTCTGGCCCAGGTCCTCCCACTGCGCGGCCGTGACGAATGGCCGTCCAGGGTCGACCACCGCACGATCCCCGAGCAGTACGAGTCAGCCGAACAGCGCCGCATGGTCGTGCTGCGGGTCCAGGTCTTCGCCGACGCCCGCGAGGTCGCCGAGTACCTCATCGCCCAGATCCCGGTCCTGCTCGACCTCACCAGTGCCGACCCCGAAGTCGCCAAGCGCGTCCTCGACTTCAGCAGCGGCGTCGTCTTCGGCCTCGGCAGCGGCATGCACCGCGTCGACCGCAACGTCTTCCTGCTGGCCCCTCCCGGGACCGAGGTCGAGAGCACCGGCGACGGTCCGGCCGGCGACGAGGACGACGAGCCCGTCGGCGCCCCGCGCGCGGGCGTCCCCCGATCGTAGGAAGGTCATCTCGGCGTAACGGTTCGTCAGCCCGGCCCCTGCGTACGGTCCGATCATGGACCTCACCGGCGGCCCCGCCCTCGCCCGCACGCCCGACTCCCGCACGCCCGCACCCCCGGCCCCTCGCCCGGACACCGTGCCCCACCCCCGCCCGACCCCACCACCGGCTACGACTCCGGCCGCGACTTCGGCTCCGGCTCCGGCTCCGGCTACGACTTCGGTTTCGGCCTCGAAGCCAGGTGGCGGTGGTGACGGCGGTGACGGCGGAGCTCGTATGGGTGCGGGTGCGGGTGCGGGTGCGAGTGCGGAACCGGGCCCCGGCGCGGGTACGGACCCGGCCCCGAGTACGGGTCCGAGCACCGTTCCGCAGTCCCGCAGGGGCGGCGGCGCGGGTGACGGCTCCGGGGCCCGCACCGGCTCCCGGGCCCGCCCCCGTCCGCGTACCGACGGGGGCACCGCGGGGGCCGGGCCGTCGGAGGCGCCGCGGCCCGTCGTGACGGAACTGCGGCTCTCCGCATACGCCGGACGGCAGCGGGCCGCGTACCGCCTCGGGCCCGTCACCCTCTTCACCGGCCCCAGCGGCAGCGGCAAGTCCACCGTCCTCGGCGCCTACGAGGCGCTCGCGCGGCTCGGCGCGGGGGATCCGCTCGCCGAGGTCTTCCCCGATCCCGGCGCCCGCGTCCCCGACAGCGCCCAGCCCGACTCCCAGGGACGCCGCGGCTTCCGCATCGGCTGCACCGTCGACGGGCCCGTCGGCCCGGTCCGGCTGGACCTCGCCGTCCAGGCCGAACCGCAGCTCCGCATCGTCGGCGAACGCCTCACCCGGCACGGCCGCACCCTCCTCACCACCGCTCTCCGGGACCCCGGCCGCGCCACCGTCCAGGCCGCCTGGCTCACCGCGGGCGCCACCCCCGTCACCCGCGCCCCGCTGCCCGACGACCTCCTCGGCACCGCCCTCCTCCCGCTGCGGGTCGCGGGCGCGACCGAAGGGCAGCGCGAGGTGCTCGCCGCGGCCGAACAGGCGGTGGTCGGCCTGCGTTCCCTCTTCCCCTGCGCCCCCGAATCGGGCAGGATGCGCGCCCCCGTCCCGGCCGGCGAGGGCCGGCTCCTGCGCGACTGCGCCAACCTCGCCGAGGTGCTGCACCGCACCCACACCGCCTGCCCGCGCCGCCACCAGCGCCTCGCCTCCGTCGCCGGCGCGGGCTGCGCCGGGCCCGTCACCGGCGTCGGGACGCAGGAACTCGCCGACGGCACCGTCCGCGCCCTCCTCGCCCGGGGCACCCGGCCCGCCACCCCGCTCGGCCGCCTCGGCGACGGCGAACTCCGTTACCTCGCCCTCGCGCTGACCCTCCTGACCGGCCCCGGCGTCCTCGCCATGGACCGCATCGCGGAGGTCCCGGACGCCATGCAGTGCCTCGCCCTCCTCACCGACGACCTCGACCGGGGGCTCGACGCCCGCCAGTGCTCCGCCCTCCTCGGCCTGGCCGCCGCCATCGCCGCCGACGGCCACATCCGGCTCGCGGGGTCGGTCCGCGAGGGCACCGCGGCGGAAGCCCGGCGGACACCGGGGGTGACGGTGGTAGACCTGACCCCGTGACGGACACCGAACACGACGTGGCGGGGCTCCAGCGCCGCCTCGCCGCCTTCGCGGCGGCGCGCGACTGGCAGCCCTACCACACGCCCAAGAACCTGGCGGCGGCGCTCAGCGTCGAGGCGGCCGAACTCCTGGAGATCTTCCAGTGGCTGACCCCCGAGCAGGCGGAGAAGGTGATGGAGGACCCGGACTCGGCCCACCGCGTCGCGGACGAAGTGGCCGACGTCCTCGCCTATCTCCTCCAGTTCTGCGAAGTGCTGGGGATCGACCCGCTGGCCGCGCTCGCCGCCAAGATCGACCGGAACGAGCTCCGCTTCCCACCCCGCAGACGGGACGGAACGGACGAGTCGGGCGCCGCCGAGGGGGATCGTCACTCTTCGGAGTGATCGCTTCATCCTGATCGAGATGCCTGTCCACAGATTTCCGAATTCCTCTGGTGCCGGGGCTCAGGCGGCCTCACTCTGGGTAGTGGATTGAGGGACGGCAAGTCGTAAGAACGGGGGCGGAGTTGATGGAAGCGGAGCGGCTCGTCCAGGCCGGCCTGCACGCGCTGGCCGAGAGCGGGACGGCACACGACATCGTGGCGGAAGCCTGGCAGGCCCGGGCCCTCGCCCAGGCCATAGGGAGTCACCTCGCGCTCTGCGGGCCGCTGGAACTGCGGGGCGAGGCGCGGGGGCTGAGCGAGGCGGGGGAGTACCCGGCATGGGGCGCGGCCGGACCGCGCGCCGCCCGGCTGACCGAGGTCGGTGACCCGCGCTCGGCGCTCACCGCCCTCGGGGAGCTCCTCGGGGAGGTCGGCATCGCCCTCGTCGGGGTGGCCTCGGTCACCGACGACGAGGGGCTGTACTGGCAGTGCATGGAGGCGATCGACGCCGCCGACGAGGCCGGCGACCGGGTCCGGGGCATGCTCCGCCGCCTCGACGTCCGAGAACAGGGCCGGGCCCGTCCTCCCGACCCGCCCCGGGGCCGGGCGGGCCCCCTGCCGACCACCCCGCGCCCCAGGCCCTCCACCCCCCGCCCGGCCCCCGAGCCCGGCCGGGAGCCGGAGCGGAGGCGGGAGGCGGAGCGCGAGCAGGAGCCGGGACGGGAACGGGAGCCGGGACGGGAACGGGACCAGGAACGCGACAGGGCCCGGGACCGGTGACGGTCCCGGGCCCGGGCCGGGGAGCGGAGACGGGAACGGCGATCGGGGAGCGAGGGGAAGAGAGGGGTGAGGGGAGAGGGGAGAAAGGGCAGAGGGGAGAGAGGAGCGGTCGGTCAGCGGGCTTCGTGGCCGCTGCTGGGGTCACCGGCGGGGCTGTCACCGTGGCCGTGCCCATCGTGCCCGCCGTGCCCGTGTCCGTGGTTCCGGCCGTTGTCGTACGCGTCGGCTGCGGCTTCCGGCTCCAGGCGCTCCGCCGTGGACTGGAGGTCGGCGTCCAGCTGGGAGAGGTCGGCGGAGAGGGCGGCCATCAGCTCCTCCATCTGCTGGAGCAGCCCCTTCGGGGCTCCCGGAGCCTGCTGCTCGGGCACGGACTGCGGCACGTGCTGTTCGGGCAGTGCCTGCTCCGACGCGGCTTCCTGGGACATCGCGGCCTCCTCGACCCGGACCCCGGCCGGCTCGGACGGGACCACGGGAGAAGAACGACGCACCGGCTGCGGCCGCCGGCACGCGGGCCGGGCGGTCCGGCTCCGCCCGAGCCAACGACGGCGCCCGGTCACGGTCACTGGCCAGCGGTGACGCGTCCCGCCAGGGGGACGGATATTCACCCGACCGTGCCGGACGGACCCGCACGCTGACGCGCGACTTGACGCGCGGCTTGACACGAACGGCTCGACACGCACCGAAGGTGCAGGATGGAGGCATGGATCTTCGTATCTTCACGGAACCCCAGCAGGGCGCCGACTACGACACCCTCCTCAGGGTGGCCCGCGCCACCGAGGAGCTCGGCTTCGACGCCTTCTTCCGCTCCGACCACTATCTGCGCATGGGCTCGGGCGACGGTCTGCCCGGACCGACCGACGCCTGGATCACGCTCGCGGGCCTCGCCCGGGAGACCTCGCGGATCCGCCTCGGCACCCTGATGACCGCCGCCACCTTCCGGCTGCCGGGCGTCCTCGCCATCCAGGTGGCCCAGGTCGACCAGATGTCCGGCGGGCGGATCGAACTCGGCCTCGGCGCCGGGTGGTTCGAGGAGGAGCACACCGCCTACGGCATCCCGTTCCCCAAGGAGAAGTTCGGCCGGCTGGAGGAGCAGCTGGCGATCGTCACGGGCCTGTGGGAGACCGGGACGGGCAAGACCTTCTCCTACGAGGGGAGGCACTACCGTCTCGCCGACTCGCCCGCCCTGCCCAAGCCCGCCCAGCGGAAGATCCCGGTGCTGGTCGGCGGCCACGGCGCGACCCGCACGCCGAGGCTGGCGGCGCGGTACGCGGACGAGTTCAACATCCCGTTCGCGTCCCTGGAGGACACCGAGCGGCAGTTCGGCCGCGTCCGCGCCGCGGCCGAGGAGGCGGGCCGGTCGGCCGGCGACCTCGTGTACTCCAACGCGCTGGTCGTCTGCGTCGGCAAGGACGACGCCGAGGTGGCGCGCCGCGCGGCCGCCATCGGCCGGGACGTGGAGGAACTGAAGGCCAACGGCCTCGCGGGTTCGCCCGCCGAGGTCGCCGACAAGCTCGGCCGCTACGCGGCGGTCGGCTCCTCCCGGGTCTACCTCCAGGTCCTGGACCTGGACGACCTGGACCACCTGGAGCTGATCTCCGCCCAGGTCGCGCCGCAGCTGGGCTGAGCCGATGGCACCGGCCCGGACGTTCGCCCAGGCGCTCGCCGACGGGGTGCTGGTCCTCGACGGCGGGCTCTCCAACCAGCTGGAGGACCAGGGCTGCGACCTGTCGGACGCGCTCTGGTCGGCGCGGCTGCTCGCCGACGCGCCCGAACAGGTCGAGGCGGCCCACACCGCCTACGTCCGGGCCGGCGCCGAGGTGCTGATCACGGCCGGCTACCAGGCCACCTACGAGGGCTTCGCCCGCCGGGCCTGGACCGGGCGGCCACGACGGCGCTCCTGCGCCGGAGCGTGTCGCTGGCCGGGCAGGCCGGGTGGGGGAGCGGCTGGGTGGCGGCCTCCGTGGGGCCGTACGGGGCGATGCTGGCGGACGGGAGCGAGTACCGGGGGCGGTACGGGCTCTCGGTCCGGGAGCTGGAGCGCTTCCACCGCCCGAGGGTGGAGGCCCTCGCGGCGGCGGGGCCGGACGTGCTGGCACTGGAGACGGTGCCGGACGCCGACGAGGCGGAGGCGCTGCTGCGGGCGGTCGCCGGGTGCGGGGTGCCGGTCTGGCTCTCGTACACGGTGGCGGGCGGCCGGACCCGGGCGGGGCAGGGCCTGGCCGAGGCCTTCGCGGTGGCGGCGGGGAACGACCAGGTGGTGGCGGTCGGGGTGAACTGCTGCGACCCGGCCGAGGCGCTCGGGGCGCTGGCGGTCTCCGCGGAGACGACCGGAAAGCCCGGTGTCGTCTATCCCAACAGCGGCGAGCGCTGGGACGCCCGTTCCCGCGCGTGGCGCGGCGGCACGGCCTTCGGCCCCGCCGAGGCCCCCGGCCTCGCCGAAGCCTGGGCGGCGGCCGGTGCCCGTCTGATCGGCGGCTGCTGCCGCGTCGGCCCCGGGACGATCGCCGCCTTGGCCGGGTGGCGGGGGGAGGGGTAGGGAGGGGAGGGGAACGGAGGAGGGGGAGAGGGTGGGGGAGGGGGACGGGGAGGGCGGGGAAAATTCCTGGTGGGCGGGGGCGGGGGCGCTCATACTCGGGCGTGTGTTCCTGACGATCAGCACCACCGGCAACCCGGAGCGACCCGCTACCGATCTCGGATTCCTGCTGCACAAGCATCCCGGGCGGGCGCAGGCGTTCTCGACCTCGCACGGCGTCGCGCACGTGCTCTATCCCGAGGCCACCGCGGAGCGGTGCACCGCGGCCCTGCTCCTGGAGGTGGACCCCGTGGCGCTGGTGCGCCGCGGCAAGGGCAAGGGGCGGGGCGGCGCCCCGGACGCGGCGCTCGCGCAGTACGTGAACGACCGGCCCTACGCCGCGTCCTCGCTGCTCGCGGTCGCCCTCGCGCAGGTCTTCAAGACGGCGCTGCACGGGGTGTGCCGGGCGCTGCCCGAGCGGGCGGCGGGGCCGATGCCGTTGCGGATCGAGGTGCCGGTGCTGCCGGCGCGGGGCGGTGCGGCGCTGGTCCGGGAGCTGTTCGGGCCGCTGGGCTGGACGACGGTGGACGCCGAGCCGCTGGCGCTGGACGCGGAGTTCCCCGAGTGGGGCGACTCGCGGTACGTGCGGCTGGTCCTGGAGGGCGAGGGGCTGCGGCTCGCGGACGCCCTGAACCAGCTGTACGTGCTGCTGCCGGTCCTCGACGACGCCAAGCACTACTGGGTGGCGCCCGACGAGGTGGACAAGCTGCTGCGGGCCGGTGAGGGCTGGCTGGCGTCCCACCCGCGGCGCGAGCTGATCACCACCCGCTACCTGTCGCGCCGCCGGAGCCTCGCCCGCGAGGCGTCGGAGCGGCTCGAACTGGTGCGGCTGGCCGAGGCCGACGGGCTGGACGTCGAGGACGTCGACAACGCCGTGGACGAGGCGAGCGACACCGAGGAGCGGCCGGTGCCGCTCGCCGAGCACCGGCGGGCGGCGATCCTGGCCGCGCTGCGGTCCGCCGGCGCGGCCCGGGTCCTCGATCTGGGCTGCGGGCAGGGCCAGTTGGTGCAGGAGCTGCTGAAGGACGTCCGGTTCACGGAGATCGTGGGCGTGGACGTCTCGGTACGGGCGCTGACCGTCGCCGCGCGCCGGCTGCGGCTGGACCGGATGGGCGAGCGGCAGGCGGCCCGGGTGAAGCTGGTGCAGGGCTCGCTCGCGTACACGGACAAGCGGCTCGGCGGTTATGACGCGGCCGTGCTGAGCGAGGTGATCGAGCACCTGGACCTGCCGCGGCTGCCGGCCCTGGAGTACGCGGTGTTCGGCGCGGCCCGGCCCCGTACGGTCGTGGTGACCACGCCGAACGTCGAGTACAACGTGCGCTGGGAGTCGCTGCCCGCCGGGCACGTCCGGCACGGCGACCACCGCTTCGAGTGGACCCGGGCGGAGTTCCGCGCCTGGGCGGCGGGGGTGGCCGAGCGGTACGGATACGGGGTGGAGTTCGCGCCCGTCGGGGCGGACGACCCCGAGGTGGGGGCGCCCACGCAGATGGGCGTGTTCACCCGGACCGGCGCGGAGGCCGGGAACGACGAGAGGGAGAAGGAGGACCGGGCATGAGTGCCGACACGACCGTCACCACCACCACGGACACCGCGGAGAAGCGGCGGCTGCCCGTCACCGACCTGTCCCTCGTGGTGCTCGTGGGGGCCACCGGTTCCGGCAAGTCGTCGTTCGCGCGACGGCACTTCAAGCCGACCGAGGTGGTGTCCTCGGACTTCTGCCGGGGGCTCGTCGCGGACGACGAGAACGACCAGTCGGCGTCGAAGGACGCCTTCGACGTGCTCCACTACATCGTGGGCAAGCGGCTCGCGGCCGGCCGGCTGACCGTCGTCGACGCCACCAACGTGCAGCGCGAGGCGCGCCGTCAGCTGGTGGCGCTGGCCCGCGAGCACGACGTGCTGCCGATCGCGATCGTGCTCGACCTGCCGGAGTCGGTGTGCCGGGAGCGCAACGCCCTGCGGGCCGACCGGGCCGGCATGCCCGATCACGTGATTCCCCGTCACCGGCGTGAGCTGCACCGGGGGTTGAGGGGCTTGGAGCGGGAGGGCTTCCGCAAGGTCCACGTCCTCAGGTCGGCCGCGGAGGCGGACGCGGCGGAGGTGGTCCTGGAGCGCCGCTTCAACGACCTGCGCCACCTCACCGGCCCGTTCGACATCATCGGAGACGTCCACGGGTGCCGGAGCGAGCTGGAGACGCTGCTCGGGCGGCTCGGCTATGTGGACGGCGCGCACCCGGAGGGACGTACGGCGGTCTTCGTCGGCGACCTGGTCGACCGGGGGCCGGACTCGCCGGGCGTGCTGCGCCGGGTGATGGGCATGGTGGCGGCCGGGAACGCGCTCTGCGTGCCGGGCAACCACGAGAACAAGCTGGGGCGCTGGCTCAAGGGCAGGAAGGTCCAGCTGACGCACGGCCTGGCCGAGACGGTCGAGCAGCTGGAGCGCGAGCCCGCCGAATTCCGCGAGCGGGTGGGGAAGTTCATCGACGGACTCGTCAGCCACTACGTCCTCGACGGCGGCGGCCTGGTGGTGTGCCACGCCGGTCTGCCGGAGAAGTACCACGGCCGCACCTCGGGCCGGGTCCGCTCGCACGCGCTGTACGGCGACACCACCGGCGAGACCGACGAGTTCGGGCTGCCGGTGCGCTATCCGTGGGCGGAGGACTACCGGGGGCGGGCGACGGTCGTGTACGGCCACACGCCGGTGCCGACGACGTCCTGGATCAACAACACCATCTGCCTGGACACCGGCGCGGTGTTCGGCGGGCGGATGACCGCGCTGCGCTGGCCGGAGCGCGAGCTCGTCGACGTACCGGCCGAGCGGGTCTGGTACGAGCCGGCCCGGCCGCTGTCGTCCGAGGCGCCCGGCGGGCACGAGGGCCGGCCGCTGGACCTCGCCGACGTGCACGGGCGGCGGACGGTGGAGACCCGGCACCTGGGCCGGGTGACCGTCCGCGAGGAGAACGCGGCGGCGGCCCTGGAGGTCATGAGCCGCTTCGCGGTCGATCCCCGGCTGCTCGCCTACCTGCCGCCGACGATGGCGCCGACGCCGACCGCGAGGGCCGAGGGTTATCTGGAGCACCCGGCGGAGGCGTTCGCGCAGTACCGGGCGGACGGAGTCGAGCGGGTCGTGTGCGAGGAGAAGCACATGGGTTCGCGGGCGGTGGCGCTCGTCTGCCGGGACGCGGACGCGGCCCGGGAGCGGTTCGGCGTGGACGGGCCGACGGGCGCGCTGCACACCCGCACCGGCCGTCCGTTCCTCGACGACGACGCCGCCACCGAGGAGGTCCTCGCGCGACTGCGGACGGCGATCGGTGCGGCCGGCCTGTGGGAGGAACTGGACACCGACTGGCTGCTGCTGGACGGCGAGCTGATGCCGTGGTCGCTCAAGTCGGGCGGACTGCTGCGGCACCAGTACGCGGCGGTCGGCGCGGCGTCGGGAGCCGTCCTCCCGGAGGCCGTGCGGGCGCTGGAGTCGGCGGCCGCGCGCGGGGTCGAGGGGCTCGACGGGCTGCTCGCGGCGCAGCGGGAGCGGGCGGCCGACGCGGGCGCGTTCACCGAGGCCTACCGGCGGTACTGCTGGCCGACGGACGGCCTGGACGGGGTGCGGTTCGCGCCCTTCCAGCTGCTCGGCGTGCGGGGGCGCTCGCTCGCGGAGGTCCCGCACGACACGCAGCTGGGGTGGCTGGACCGGCTCGTGGAGCACGATCCGACGGGCCTGCTCCAGGTGACGCGGCGGATCGTCGTCGACACCGGCGACGAGGAGTCCGTCCGCGCGGGCACCGACTGGTGGCTGGAACTGACCGGTGCCGGCGGCGAGGGCATGGTCGTCAAGCCGCTCGCCGCGCTGGTCAGGGACGGCTCGGGCCGCCCGGTGCAGCCGGGCGTGAAGGTGCGGGGCCGGGAGTACCTGCGGATCGTGTACGGCCCCGAGTACACCCGTCCGGAGAACCTGGCGCGGCTGCGGCAGCGCTTCCTCGGCCACAAGCGCTCGCTCGCCCTGCGCGAGTACGCGCTCGGGCTGGAGGCGCTGGAGCGGCTTGCGGCCGGGGAGCCGCTGTGGCGGGTCCACGAGGCGGTCTTCGCGGTGCTGGCCCTGGAGTCGGAGCCGGTGGACCCGAGGCTGTAGCGGGGGCTGGCGGGGGAGGGGCCGGCGGGGCGGCGCCCCCCGGGGCCTGCCGGTGTGGGTCCTGCTCGTGTCGGCAGGGCCGGTGCCGGAAGGCCCCGGGTCGGCAGGACCCATGCCGGCAGGCCCGTACGCCGGCAGCCCGTACGCTGGCAAGCCCCCCCCGTACACCGGCAGCCCCGTACGCCGGCAGCCCGTACGCTGGCAAGCCCCCCGTACACCGGCAGCCCCGTACGCCGGCAGACCCGTAAGGGCGGGGCCCGGTGCGGAATTCGGCCGTGCGCGTCCCACGCGCACGGCCGTCCGCTCCGTCAGGATGGGCGCATGGGATTCCATGTCGACTCAGAGACCGGCCGGCTCCGCCGCGTGATCCTCCACCGTCCCGATCTGGAGCTGAAGCGGCTGACCCCGTCCAACAAGGACGCCCTGCTCTTCGACGACGTGCTGTGGGTGCGGCGGGCCCGCCAGGAGCACGACGGCTTCGCGGACGTGCTGCGGGACCGGGGCGTGGAGGTGCACCTCTTCGGCGATCTGCTGGGGGAGGCGCTGGAGGTGCCGGCGGCGCGGGCGCTGGTCCTGGACCGGGTCTTCGACGAGAAGGAGTACGGGCCGCTCGCCGCCGACCACCTGCGGGCGGCGTTCGACTCGCTGGACACCGGCGCGCTGGTGGAGGCGCTGGTGGGCGGGATGACGAAGCGGGAGTTCCTGGCGGCGCACCGGGAGCCGACGTCGGTCCGCTTCCACGCGCTGGAGCTGGACGACTTCGTGCTCGGTCCGCTGCCGAACCACCTCTTCACCCGGGACACCTCGGCGTGGATCTACGACGGGGTGTCGATCAACGCGATGAAGTGGCCGGCGCGGCAGCGCGAGACGGTGCACTTCGAGGCGATCTACAAGCACCATCCGCTCTTCACGGGGCCGGAGGCGGGGCCGTTCCACCACTGGTCGGAGGGGCAGGCGGACTACCCGTCGACGATCGAGGGCGGCGACGTGCTCGTCATCGGCAACGGCGCGGTGCTCATCGGGATGAGCGAGCGGACGACGCCGCAGGCCGTGGAGATGCTGGCGCGGGGGCTGTTCGCGGCGGGCTCGGCGCGGACGATCGTGGCGCTCGACATGCCGAAGCGGCGGGCGTTCATGCACCTGGACACGGTGATGACGATGGTGGACGGGGACACCTTCACCCAGTACGCGGGGCTCGGGATGCTGCGCTCGTACACGATCGAGCCGGGTGACGAGGGGCAGGCGCTGCGGGTGACGGACCATCCGCCGGAGCAGATGCACAGCGCGATCGCCGCCGCGCTGGGGCTCCAGGACGTGCGGGTGCTGACGGCGACGCAGGACGTGCACGCGGCGGAGCGGGAGCAGTGGGACGACGGCTGCAACGTGCTGGCGGTGGAGCCGGGGGTGGTGGTGGCGTACGAGCGGAACGTGACGACCAACACGCATCTGCGGAAGCGGGGCATCGAGGTGATCGAGATCCCGGGGAGCGAGCTGGGGCGGGGGCGGGGCGGCCCGCGCTGCATGAGCTGCCCGGTGGTGCGGGACGCGGTGTGAGGCGGGGGACGCGGTGTGGGCACGGGGGCCGGAAGGACGGAGGGGCTGTATAAGCATGCTGATGTACGTATACACTTCCAGCGTCCCGTACGGCTCGTCCCCGCCCGTACCCACCCACCCGAGGAGCGCCCGCCATGGCCCCTGACCTCTCCGGCCGCCACTTCCTCAAGGAGCTGGACTTCACCGCCGAGGAGTTCCGCGGCCTGGTCGACCTCGCCGCCGAGCTGAAGGCCGCCAAGAAGGCCGGCACCGAGGTGCGCCGGCTCTCCGGCAAGAACATCGCCCTGATCTTCGAGAAGACCTCCACCCGCACCCGCTGCGCCTTCGAGGTCGCCGCCGCCGACCAGGGCGCCTCCACCACCTACCTCGACCCCTCCGGCTCCCAGATGGGGCACAAGGAGTCGGTGAAGGACACCGCCCGCGTCCTCGGCCGCATGTTCGACGGCATCGAGTACCGGGGCGACAGCCAGGCCACCGTGGACGAGCTGGCCGAGTTCGCCGGCGTCCCCGTCTTCAACGGCCTGACCGACGACTGGCACCCCACCCAGATGCTCGCCGACGTGCTCACCATGACCGAGCACAGCGACAAGCCGCTGGAGTCCGTCACCTTCGCCTACCTCGGCGACGCCCGCTT
This sequence comes from Streptomyces sp. NPDC014656, assembly GCF_043084305.1. Lineage (NCBI taxonomy): Bacteria > Bacillati > Actinomycetota > Actinomycetes > Kitasatosporales > Streptomycetaceae > Streptomyces > Streptomyces sp. NPDC014656. The sequence continues at coordinate 223,867 of NZ_JBIBZN010000006.1, read as the reverse complement.
CAACATGGGCAACTCCTACCTCGTCACCGGCGCCCTGCTCGGCATGGACGTGCGGATCGTCGCGCCCGAGGCGTACTGGCCGGCCGAGGAGGTCGTCGCCGCCGCCCGCGAGCTGGCCGGGGCGAGCGGCGCCCGGCTCACCCTCACCGAGTCCGTCGCCGAGGGCGTCCGGGGCGCCGACTTCGTCGTCACCGACGTGTGGGTGTCGATGGGTGAGCCCAAGGAGGTGTGGGACGAGCGGATCGCCGCCCTCGCCCCGTACTCCGTCACCATGGACGTGCTGCGCGCCACCGGGAACCCGGACGTCAAGTTCCTGCACTGCCTGCCCGCCTACCACGACCTCGGCACCAAGGTCGCCCGCGAGGTCCACGACCGGCACGGCCTGACCGAGCTGGAGGTCTCCGACGAGGTCTTCGAATCGGCCCACTCGGTCGTCTTCGACGAGGCCGAGAACCGGCTCCACACCATCAAGGCCGTCCTCGTCGCCACCCTGGCCGGCCCCGCGCCGCAGACCGCCGGGGCATAGCTTTACGCCCGATTGGGTGAATATGCGGCGTACGGTCTACGATCGCATCGTTCAGGGGGGTCCGGGCACACATGCCCGGACCCCCCTGACGCGTGCACGACCGGACCCGCATGACCAGAGATGAGAAGCGCCGCATGTTCTCGCGGATCAAGTCCCCCCAGCAGCTGATCGCCGAATCCGGCGCCGACCTGGAGGGACACGGCCTCAAGCGCACCATGGGCCTCTTCCAGCTGGTGTGCTTCGGCATCGGCGCGATCGTCGGCACCGGCATCTTCGTCGGCCTCGCCGACAGCGTCGCCGAGGCGGGCCCCGCGGTGGTCGTCTCCTTCGTCCTCGCCGCGATCACCTGCGTCTTCACCGCCTTCTCCTTCGCGGAGCTCGGCGGCGCGATCCCGGTCTCCGGATCGTCCTACTCCTTCGCCTACGCGAGCCTCGGCGAGCGGGCCGCCTTCCTCGTCGGCTGGTGCCTGCTCCTGGAGTACGGCGTCTCCGTCTCGGCGGTCGCCGTCGGCTGGAGCCAGTACCTCGACGAACTCCTCCACAGCCTCACCGGCCTGCGGCTGCCCGAGGCGCTCGCCGCCGGGCCCGCCGAGGGCGGCGTGATCAACCTCCCCGCCGTGGCCGTCATCCTGATGGCCGCGACCCTCCTGGTCCGCGGCGTCCGCGAGAGCGCCCGCGCCACCGCCGCCATGGCGGTCCTGAAGATCGGCATCCTGGTCGTCTTCTGCGCGATCGGCTTCTCCGCCTTCGAGGCCGGGCACCTCTCGCCGTTCGCCACCGAGGGCATGGCCGGCATCACGGCCGGCGCCTCGGTCGCCTTCTTCTCGTACATCGGCTTCGACGCCATCACCACCGCCGGCGAGGAGGTGAAGGACCCGCGCCGGAACATCCCGCTCGCGATCCTCATCTGCATCGGCCTCGTCACCGTGCTGTACTGCGCGGTCGCCCTCGCCGCGATCGGCGCGATCGGCGCCGGCGAGGTCGCGGACAAGCCCGCCGCGCTCTCCCTCGTCGTCGACCGGGTCACCGGCTCCGCCGCCGGCGGCGGCGTCATCGCCTTCGGCGCGGTCGTCGCCATCGCCTCCGTCGTCCTCGCCGTGATGTACGGCCAGACCCGCGTCCTCATGGCGATGTCCCGCGACGGCCTGATGCCCCGGATCCTGGAACGGGTCTCCCCGAAGACCTCCACCCCCGTCGCCAACACCTGGATCGTCGCCGCGGTCTTCGCCGTCCCGGCCGCCTTCGCCCCGCTCGACGTGGTCGTGGACCTCACCACCATCGGCACCCTCGCGATCATGGCCGTGGTCAACCTCGCGGTGATGGTGCTGCGCCGTCGGGAGCCCGGCCTCGGCCGCTCCTTCAAGGTGCCGCTCTACCCGCTGAGCCCGGTCCTCGGCATCGGCTTCTGCCTCTACCTCATCTGGGGCACCGGCTGGCGGACCTGGCTGGTCTTCGCCTGCTTCCTCGCCGCCGGGGCCGTGCTGTACGCGGTCTACGGGCGCCGCCACTCCCGCCTCGCGCTCACGCCCGCGACGGACACCGCTGGGCGGGCACCCGGGGGAGCGTGAACCAGACCGCCTTGCCGTGCGCGGTCGGACGGTGGCCGCAGTCGCTGCTGAGCGCCCGGATCAGCAGCAGCCCGCGGCCGTGCTCCTGCCAGGGGTCGACCTCGGCGTCCGGATCCGGACAGACCAGCTGCCCGGGGCGGGCCGGATCGGGGTCGTGCACCTCGATCTGACAGCCGTCCGGCGCCGCGAGCAGCTCCACGACCAGCTCGATCGGCCCCTCGCCCGAGGTGTGCTCCACCGCGTTGGCCACCAGCTCGGCGGTGAGCAGCTCCGCCGTGTCGCGGTCGGGCCCGCCGGGGCCGATCTCGCCGAGCGCGGTACGGATCAGGGCGCGGGCCAGCGGGACGGCGGCGGTGGTACGGGGGAGGTGGACGCGCCAGGCGCGCGCGGGCGCGCCGGAGGCGGAGGGCGGGGCGGAGGATGTGGCGGACGCGGAAGGCGGGGCGGAGGCGGAAGAGGGGGCGACCCGGGGCTCGGGTATGGGGCCGGCGAGGTCGGACATGGGGGCGGATCCCTTCACAGGGCGGTGGCAGGGCGGGCGCCCGGGCGGCGGCGGGTGTCCGGGCGGAGGGGGAGGGTGGAGCGAGACGTCCTGGTTTCAACACTATCGGGGGGCGAATACCGGCCACAGAGGCCCCCCGCCCGGCTTCGCGGGACCCAGGTCCCCTCCGGCGCGGGACCTTGGAAGAGCGGCCGGCCACTCCGCCGCCCCGTTGCCCTGTCGCTCCGCCGCTCCGCCGCTCCGTCGTGCGGAACGGAACGGCGCGGGCGCGCTCCCGGGCCCTACAGGTCCTTCTCCACCGCCCGTACGTACTCCGCGCCCCGCTCCCACAGCAGGGCGTGCAGCTCGGCGAAGACCTCCGCCGAGCGCTGTCCGGGCCAGTCGGGAGGGAGCAGCTCGGGCGGCAGGACCGGGTCCGCGTACGGCAGCCGGCGCCAGGCGTCGAGGGTGAGGAGGTAGTCCCGGTAGGCGTCCTCCACCGTGCCGGGGGCCGCCCGCCAGGCCGCGAGGACCGGCTCGTGACCGGTCAGGAACTCCTCGTGCAGCCGCGCGATCGCCGGCAGGTCCCACCAGCGGGCCACCGCCTCCGCCGTCGCCGTGTAGCCGAGGTGGTCGCCGCGGAAGAAGTCCACGTACGGGGAGAGCTCCAGGCGTTCCAGGGCGTGGCGGGTCTCCTCGTACAGCCGGGCCGGCGCGATCCAGACGCCCGGCGCCGCCGTGCCGAAGCCCAGCCGTCCGAGCCGGGAGCGCAGCAGGTGCCGCTTGTGCCGCTCCTGCTCGGGGACGGAGAAGACGGCGAGGACCCAGCCGTCCGCCAGGGACGGCTCCGTCCGGGCGTAGATCCGCCGGTCGCCGTCCTCCAGGAGCCGGCGGGCGTCGTGGGAGAGCGCGTAGCCCGCCGAGCCGTCCGGGGTCCGGCGGGAGAGCAGCAGCCCGCGCCGCTTGAGCCGCGAAACGGAGGAGCGCACCGAGGGGGCGTCCACGCCGACCGCGGCGAGCAGCCGGATGAGCGCGGCCACCGGCATAGGCGTCTCCTCCGACGGTCGGCCGTAGGCGCCGTAGAGCGAGACGATCAGGGAACGGGGGGTGTGCTGCTCGGCCACGTGATCACTTTAGGCCGTGCCGCGCGGCCCCGGCGGCCGGATCTGGTCCGGCCTGTTCCGGCCCGGTCAGGTGCTGCCCGGTCCAGTCAGGCCCGGCCCGGCCCGGTCAGGCTGGGTCCGGGGCCTCCTGGTCCGGTCCGGGGCCTCCTGGTCCGGTCCGGGTCAGCCGCGCAGCCGGTGGCGCTGGAGCTTGCCGGTGGCGGTGCGGGGGAGCGCGTCCACGAAGACGACCGCGCGGGGCGACTTGTACGGGGCGAGGCGGGCGCGCACGAAGGAGCGCAGCGCGGCGGCGGTGGCCGCGTCGCGCGGGACCCCGTCCCGCACCACCGCGTAGGCGACGACGACCTGGCCGCGCAACGGGTCGGGGCGGCCCACGACCGCCGTCTCGACGACGTCCGGATGGCCGAGGAGCACCTCCTCCACCTGGGGCCCGGCGATCGTGTACCCGGCCGAGATGATCATGTCGTCGGCGCGGGAGACGTACCGGAACCTGCCGTCGGGCTCCCGGACGTACCGGTCACCGGTGACGTTCCAGCCGTTCCGCACGTACTCCGTCTGGCGGGGGTCGGCCGCGCGGGGGCCCGTCCGGTGGGGGCCGGTCCGGTGGGAGTCGGCCAGATAGCGGCAGCCGACCGGGCCGCGCACGGCGAGCAGCCCCTCCCGGCCGTCGGGGACGGGCCGGCCGTCCGGGCCGAGGACGGCGGCCTGCCAGCCCGGCACCGGGCGGCCGGTGGTGCCGGGGCGGCTGTCGGCGTCGGCGGCGGCGACGAAGATGTGGAGGAGCTCGGTGGCGCCGATGCCATTGATGAGCCGGAGCCCGGTCCGGGCGTACCAGCCGGTCCAGACGGCGTCCGGGAGGTTCTCGCCGGCCGAGACGCAGCGGCGCAGCGAGGACAGGTCGCCGGCGGAGCCGCCGTCGAGGAGGCCGAGCATCACCCGGTAGGCGGTGGGCGCGGTGAAGAGCACCGAGACCCGGTGCCGGCCGATCGCCGCGAGCAGCTGCTGGGGCCCGGCCCGGTCCAGCAGGAGGGCGCTGGCGCCCGCGCGGAGCGGGAAGACCAGCAGCCCGCCGAGGCCGAAGGTGAAGGCGAGCTGCGGGGAGCCGGCGAAGACGTCGTCCGGGCGGGGCCGCAGCACCTGCGCGGAGAAGGTGTCGGCGGCGGCCAGGACGTCCCGGTGGAAGTGGACGCAGCCCTTGGGGCGGCCGGTGGTGCCGGAGGTGAAGGCGATCAGGGCCACGTCGTCGGCGGCGGTGTCCGCCGCGCGGTAGGGGCAGGCGGGCAGGCGCCCGGCGCGGGCGAGGAGGTCGTCGGGCCCCTCGCCGCCGTACGGGACGACCGCCAGGCCCGGGACGCGGGCGGCCCGCAGCTCGCCGAGCGCGCCGTCGTCGCACAGGGCGAGGGAGCAGGCGGCCGTCCCCGCGACGACGGCGAGCTCGGCGGCCCGCTGCTGGGCCGGGACGGTGACGGCGATCCCGCCGGCCTTCACGACGGCGAGCCAGCAGGCGGCGAGCCACGGCGTGGTGGGCCCGCGCAGCAGCACGCGGTTGCCGGGACGCAGCCCCAGCTCGCCGGTGAGCACCCGGGCGATCCGGTCCACGCGCCCGCGCAGCTCCCCGTAGCTCCAGGTGCCGCCCTCCCCGTCGTGGAAGGCTGGCCGCCCGGCGCCGAACCGCTCCGCCGTCCGGTCGAGGAGTTCGGCGGCGCAGTTGAGCCGTTCGGGGTAGTCGAGCCCGGGCAGCTCGAAGACCAGCCGAGGCCACTGGGCGGCCGGTGGCAGCCGCTCGCGGGCGAAGCCGTCGACGTGCCCCGAGGGCGTCAGCTCCACGGTCCCGGCCCTCCGACCTGAAGGATTGTCGTTTCGGTGACGATCATCACGGATTCGCCATAACCGGGTTTCGTCGCACCACCTGGCCCGGTCCGGCGAAGGGGACGGCGATGGCAAAGGGGACAGCTAAGGCGACGGCGACGGCGAGGGTGACGGTGACCGGGACGCCCGGGGGCGTCGGAGAGGGCCCACATGCCCGCATTCTCACCCGATCCGGCCGCCGCGACCCGGCGTACGGCAGGGGACGCGGCCCGCCGCGCGACGCCGGGCCCCGGCCGCGCCCCGGCGTACCGCCCGAGGTCCCCGGCGTGCGGCCGGGGCGGCCAGGCGGCACGGTGGGAAACAGAGACGGCGGGAAACAGGGGAGAAGCACGGCCACCCCTCCCGGCCGTGAGAACTCCCGGCCGTGACGACCCCAGCCCGTGAGGACTCCCGACCCGCGAGGACTCCCAGCCGATGAGGACTCCGCCCCCGTGAGTACTCCGCCCCCCATAGGACTCCCGCCCCCATAGGACTCCCGACCCCGTGAGGAGCCGCCCCGATGAGCCTGCACCGCCACAACCCCGCGGAACTCGCCCCGCCGGCCGGCTTCTCGCACGCGGTCACCGCCAACGGCGCCCGGCTGGTCTTCCTCTCGGGGCAGATGGCGCTCGACAGCACTGGCGCCGTCGTCGGCACGACGCCGGCCGAGCAGTTCGCCACGGCGCTCGGCAATCTCCTCACCGCCCTGCGGCACGCGGGCGGAGGCCCCGCCGACCTGACCCGCGTCACGGTGTACACGACCGACCTGGCCGCCCACGACGCGGACTCCGCCGAACTGGGCCGGATCTGGCGCCGGATGGCGGGCCGTGACTATCCGGCGATGACGGTCGTCGAGGTCGTACGGCTCCGGGAGGAGGGGGCGCTCGTCGAACTCGACGGGATCGCCGTGCTGGAGGAACCGGGCGGTGCTTGATCGACTGGTCGCCCCGGGGGGCCGGGCTTAGGGTCGAAAGGTGGACCGACCGGCCCACGGCTCCTGCGGTGAGGGCGCGACGCGCCATGAACGAATCATGAGTAGTACACCGAAGCCGACGACCCCGGCGGTGGACCCCACTCCCACCAGCAAGGGCGACGGCAAGGGCATCGCCCTGTTCGTCATCGCCTCCTGCCAGCTGATGGTCGTCCTCGACATCACCATCGTCAACATCGCGCTGCCACACATCCAGAGCGATCTCGACTTCTCGACCACCAGCCTCTCCTGGGTGGTCAACGCCTACACGCTGACCTTCGGCGGTCTCCTCCTGCTCGGCGGGCGGGCCGGCGACATCCTCGGCAGGCGCCGCGTCTTCATCTTCGGCGTGCTGCTCTTCGGATTCGCCTCCCTGCTCGGCGGGTTCGCGCAGGAGGGGTGGCAACTCCTCGCGGCCCGCGCCCTCCAGGGCGTCGGCGGCGCGATCGCCTCGCCGACCTCGCTCTCCCTGATCACGACCACCTTCGAGGAAGGACCCGAACGCAACCGGGCCTTCGGCGTGTTCGCGGGCGTGTCGGCGGCCGGAGGCGCGATCGGACTGCTCGCGGGCGGCGTGCTCGTCGAATGGCTCGACTGGCGCTGGATCTTCTTCGTGAACGTGCCGATCGCGGTGATGATCGCCGTCCTGACCCCCCGTCACGTCAGGGAGTCCGAACGCCATCCGGGCCACTTCGACCTGGCGGGCGCGCTGACGTCGACCCTCGGCATGGTGGCGCTGGTGTACGGCTTCATCCGCGCCGCGCAGGAGGGCTGGAGCGATCCCTGGACGATCGCCTCGTTCTGCGCGGCGGTGGTGCTCCTCGTGGGCTTCGTCCTGGTGGAGCGCCGGAGCCGGCAGCCGATCACCCCGCTGCACATGTTCGCCGACCGCAACAGGGCGGGCACGTACGGCATGATGCTCTGCCTGGCGGCGGCGATCTTCGGGATGTTCTTCTTCCTGACCCTCTTCGTGCAGCAGGTGCTCGGCTTCAGCCCGCTGGAGGCGGGGCTGGCCTTCCTGCCGGTCAGCGCCGTGATCGCGGTCGTGGCCGGCCTCACCTCCCAGTTCCTGCCGAAATACGGCCCGAAGCCCTTCATGGTCCTCGGTTCCCTCTGCCTCGCGGTGGGCCTCTCCTGGCTGACCCTGACGGACGTCCACTCCACCTACGCGGGCTCGATCCTCGGACCGATGCTGGTCTTCAGCGCCGGCATGGGCTTCATGTTCGTCTCGCTGACCCTGATGGCCCTCTCCAACGTCCGGCCCGCCGAGTCCGGCGCCGCCTCCGGCCTCCTCAACGCCACCCAGCAGGTCGGCGGTTCGCTCGGCCTCTCCATCCTGGTCACCGTCTTCGGCACCGCCAGCCGCAACGAGGCCGACGAACAGGTCCCCGCCTTCCTCGCCCAGGCGGGCCCCCTGGAGAAGGCCCGCTTCGCCGAGACCGGCCAGCTCCCGCCCCCCTGGGGCGACGAGGTCCTCACCTCCGGCGTCTCCGCCGGCTTCATCGTCGCCGCCGCCTTCGCCATCGTCTCCTTCCTGATAGCCCTCTTCGTCATCAAGGTCCGCCCCTCCGACATCGAACGCCTGAAGGGCGGCGGCATGATGCCGGGCGGGTGAGGGAAAGAAATCGGCCGCTTTCTCCGTGTAGCGCGCTGAAATGGAGAGTTCAGAGTTATCCAGAACGCTCCTCCTCTAGCGTGTCCGCATGAGCGAAGAAAATTCCCTTCACTCGCCTCCCCTGCGCTCCCTGGTGCCGCGCGAGGAGTGGGAGCGACTGACGCGGTACCGGCCGCAGACCTATCTCGCAGGACGCGCCCTGCTGCGGCAGGGAGACCAGGGGACACATGTGCTTGCCCTGGTCGAGGGCCTGGTGAAAGTCGTCAGGACCGAACCCGACGGACGGCAGCGGCTGCTCGGGTTCCGGGGGGAGGGCGAGATTCTGGGCGAGATGGCGCTCCAGGACGGAAGCGTCCGTATGGCTGACGTGTGGGCGTTGCGAGACAGCAGGGCGCACATTGTTCCGGCCCAGGATTTTCGTCGATTCGTGCAGGAGAACCGACTCGCTCGCCCTATTTTCGAATTGGCGTGGAATCGTATGCGTGAACAGGCGGCGCTCTGTGAGGGGGCCGTCCACGAGCGTCTCGCCCGGGCTCTGCTCCGCCTCGTCGAGGTCGCCGGAAGCGAGGAGTCCCACTTCTGCCTGACCAGGGAGGAGTTGGCCCAGCACATCGACGTGGGGCGCAAAGCCGTCAGCAAAGCCCTCGAACTGCTCGGGCCGGAGTGCGTGGAGGTGGGCAACCGCCGGATCAAGGTGGTCGGTGCGGAAAGTCTGCGCCGGATGGTCGGCGACCGAATCGTGTGACCCGCGTCACTCCTTTTCTGGTCCTGCGGAACGGAACGGTTTCGCGCCCGCTGTGAAGCTCGACGTGTCCGAACCGCCCACAGGGACGTCCCGCCCGATCCGAGAGCGACCGGGCGGACTTCACGGAGGAGTGACATGTCCGATCTCAGCAGTTCGCTGCCCCAGCGGATCGCCGCCCCGTACACCCGCAGCCGGCCGCTGCCGCCCTATCGGGGCATCCTGGCCGTCGACGCCAAGGACTTCACGGGGCGTCCGGCGATCGAGCACGAGGCCGTCAGCCGGGTCGTTCCCGAACTCCTCAAGACCGCCCTGGTCAGGTCCGGTCTCGGGGACCTGTGGGAAGACCGCGCGTTTCCCGCGACCACCGGGGACGGCTACGTCCTCGGGTTCGACCCGGTGCGCATGCCCTTCGTGATCCACCCCCTCCTGCTCACGCTCCAGGAGGTTCTGACCGACTTCAACGTCCTGTCCCACGGGGCGGTGCCGATCCGGCTCCGGGTGAGCGTGAACGTCGGTCCGCTGCCGGAGACCGAGGACGAGTTCGGCGGCAACGGCACGGCGCGCAACGACACCCACCGTCTGCTCGACTCGCGTCCCGTCAAGGCCGTTCTCACGTCCCACAACGAGAACATCACCCACGTCGCGGCCATCCTCTCCGAGCGGTGCTACGAGGACGCGGTCGCGGGCGGATACACCGGGCGTCACCCCGACCATTTCGTCGAGGTGGCCGCGACGGTCGAGGGCAAGCCGTTCTCCCAGCGGGCGTGGATCTACGTTCCGCAGCCGTCCGGGCCCCTCTACGAGGGCACGCCGGTCCTCGGCCGGGAGCCGGGACGGGAGCCTTCCCCGACCGCCGGGAGGAAGGCCGCCGACGCGGCCGGGAGCGACGACGCGCCGGCCCGGCCGACGAACAACAGCGCCCCGCGCGGCAACATCAACACCGGTACCGTCCACGGAGGGCAGAGCGTGAACAACCATCACGTGGCCGGCGACCACGTGGAGGGCCACAAGATCGGCCGGATCCGCAGTTTCCAGGGTGACCAGGTCCGCGGTGACAAGTACGAGGGCCACCGGTGACGCCGGAGGAAGGGGCGCAGCCACCGCCGGAGGGAGCGCCGCCGCAGAGCGAGGCGGAGAACATCGCCGAGCTGTTCGGCGGAATTCCGGCCTCGTTCGTGTACGCCCCCCAAGGGAACGTCAACACCGGCTTCATGCGCGGTGGGCAAGGCGTGCGCAACGAGCTCGGGCGAGAAGGAGGGCGGCAGAGGGAGGGCAGGGTGCGCGAGGGCCCGATCCCGGCCGCGGAACTGAAGGACGCCGAGTTCGGGTTCGTACGGCCGGAATGGTTCGAAGCGGCCCTGGGGCGACTGGGGGAGGGACCCCTTTTTCTGGTGGGCCGGCCGGGGGCCGGCCGGGGGCCGGACGCCGCACCGTGGCGCTCAACCTGCTGCGCGCAGGCTGCGGAGCGGACGCGCCGTTGCGGGCGCTGGACGGCGTCACCGAACTGGATCGCTGGAAACCCGCAGACGCTTCGGCGCGGGGCTATCTGATGGACGGCCTCTTCCCGGCCCGCCCCCTCTCCCGGGTCGTTCTGATGCATGTGCGCGAGCTGCTCCGGAAGGCCCGCGCACGCATGGTGATCGTGCTGCCGGACGACGCGGCCCTGCTGCGCCGCCTCGAACGGGACCTCCGCATCGATCCCGTCGTGTGCGTCCCGCCTCCCCCCTCCCAGGTGTTCGACAGCCGTTTCGAGGCGATGGTGCCGGACCGGGCGGAACGGGACCGGCTGCTGGCCGCACTGAGCCACCACCACGATCTGGCAGACCTTCTGGTTCCGGAGCTGACGCCCGCCGAAGTGGCGGAACTGGTGACGGCACTCGTCGCCGCGGACGGTGATCCGGAAGCCCTCGGAGACCTGGGTCTCCGGCTGAGTTACCGGGCCGAGCAGGAGGTTCCGGAACTCATCCGGAGCTTGCACGAGGATCCGGATTCGCTGGCCTTCCTGCTGGCCGCCTCGGTGTACGAAGGGCTGGACCAGAGGGTCGTCAGGGACGAGGCGGACCGGCTGGCGAAGCTGGCGGGCGATCGGTTCACGGCTGTGCTGCCCGGCACGGACGCCGACGGGGCCACCAGGGGCGACCGACCCAATCCGGAGTTCGTCTTCCGGCGCTCTCTGACCGAGCGGCTGCACGCGGTGCGCGCGGTCCGTCAGGAACGCGAGATCTGCGCGGAGGGCACCTACACGCACAGTGTGGAGGCCGTGGCGTTCGTCAGGCACCGGCAGGCCGAGGCCGTGCTCAGACACGTGTGGCGGGAGTACGGGCGGCTGTCGGAACTTCTCGTCGAGTGGCTGCGGGACGTGCCCCGCTTCGACGGGCTGGCCGGAGCGGCGGGTCGGACCATGGGGAGGGCCGCGAGTTGGGGCGGTGGACGGAACGCCCTGGGACACCTGAAGGAACTCGCGGGATCAGAGCGGGCGACCAGCAGGATCGTCGCGGCGAACGCACTGAGCGTCGCGGCCGAGGACCCTGTACTCGTCGCGGAGGTCCGGTACCGCCTCGACCGGTGGAGCACGGCGGCGAACCCCTGCCTCAGGGCGACGGTGGCCCATGCCTGCGGCGCCGAATTCGGGCTCGCCCGCCCTGACGTCGCCCTGAACCTTCTCCACAAGCTCTTCCTCGGGTCGCAGAGCCATGACACCAAGGAGCTAGAGGTGCGGGTGGCCGTGGACGCCGCGGTCCTGAGCCTGTTCCGGGCCGGCAACGAGGAGAAGGTCTTCGGTCGGCTCTTGGAGTGGCTGGACGACGACCACTGCGACCAGGAGCGGGTGCTGTCGCTCTTCAACGGGATGCTCTGGTCTCCACAGTGGTTCATGTGGAACCTCGCCCGGTGGACGCTGGGAGCACAGGCCCTGGTCGAACTCGCCGGCCGGGCGCTGAACGAGGAGGGCTCTTTCGGCGGTGCGTGCACGGCCCTCCTGTACTGGGCGGAGGCGAGCCGATGGGACGAGGAGCAGTCCAAGGCGGTCGAGAAACTTTTCGCGGCCCTTTCCCAATCCATGAGATCCGGCGAGTTCCGTCTTTTCGTGGAAATGGACCGGGCGGGTGCGGACGGATGGCCCGGCCTCGCCGCCGCGCGTCATGCGCTGCACCGGTGGCGCAAGGGTGAATACAGGAGGGTGGCATGAGCGAAGAGAGCCCCGAGGATCTCTTCCATCGGCTGGAGAGGCCGCCCTGGAGGGAAATTCTCGGCCACCGCTGGTTCGCTTCGAAAGAGTGGTCGCTGGTGCTCAGGGACGAGGAGGGAGAGTATTTTCTCCTCGGCCGCCGAGGGGACCCGGACGACACCGAGGCGCACCTGCCCCTCTTGGACGCGGCCGGTCCTCCCCGGCTGGCCGGCAGGTACACCGACGCCTTCCGGGTGGATGCGACCGAGCACGTGGACACCCGGGCGGTCGGCCTCCCCACGGTGTACGGCACGGAATCCGTCGACCTCTGGATCTCCTGGTGGGTTCACGATCCCGTACGCGTCGTACGGACGAAGAGCCGATACGGCTGGCACACGGTGCGCGCCCACCTCACCTCCGCCCTGCGGCACTTGGCGGAAGCACAGGAGGTCACGGGCAGCGGACTGGGCGCACCGGAGATCATGAGCCGGCTCGGTCTTCCCCAGCGCCTGGAGGAATACGGCCTGAGCTACCGGGTGTTCGATGTGCGGCTCCGGGAGAGCGGTGAAGAGCTGAGGCTCGGCCAGGAGGGCGAAGGGGTTCGCTACTCCTGGACGACCAGCCGCCGGGGGGAGTACGAGTTCTGCCTCCAAGCCCTCCAGGCGGGCCCGGTCTCACTGGCGGCACTGTGGCTGCTCCGACACCCGGGGGAAGTGCGGCAGGTGCTGGACTGGGCGGTCGATCACCGGGACCTGCTGGCCCCGCCGCGCTCCGACTGGCAGGAGGAGCTGGCCGTACTGCTGGGCACGTTGCCCGTTCAGGAACGCCAGGAGCTCTCCCGTCTGCTGCGCGACCGGATCGGGGCGCTGGGACGGCGGGTTCCCGGCGATTTCATCTGAATCAATTAGATACTCGAATATCGAGTTCACGTGCGAGCGTGCTGCCTTGGGGTAGCGCGCTCGCTTCTCTTTTCCCGCACTCCCGGGAGCTCCTTTCAAACGTGACGCCGGACACGCTTTTTCTGGTCCTCCGGAACAGCGTCGCAGCCGGATCCACGGGAGTCTCGAAACGTCCGAACGAAGTGCGCCCGAAGAATTCCCGGGCATCCACGGCAGGAAGGCGACATGCGAGCAGAAGAGACCCGCGATCCGGACAACGTCCTCGCGTTCCGTCGGACGCGAGGGGACGACGCCCCGGGGCGCGCGCCCCGTGCGGCCCCGGTCGCCGGCCCCGAGACGGCGAGCCCGCCCGTGACGGTCCTGAGCGCGGAGCGCGGGATCATCAACACCGGCATCGTCCACGGCGGCCAGCACGTCACCACTGTCGAGTTCTCCGGCCGTACCGACGGAGGAACCGATGGCGACCGCTGAACCCGCCGGTGAGCGAAGCGACTTCGAAGGGTTCATGGCGGCCCTGACGGGCCGGGAGATGGTGGTCGTGGCTCCGCACGGCACCGTCAACACCGGAGTGGTGACCGGTGGCCAGCAGCAGGTCCTCGCGCCCTCGTCGGAGGGCGGTGCGGCGCCGGGGCCGATGCGACAAGGCCCTGTGCGGGCGAGGTACCTGGAAACGGTGCGACGACGCTTCGTGCCGCCGCCCGGATTCGAGGACGCCCTCGCCGTACTCGAATCCGGTGTCGCGGTACTCGTGGGCGAGACCGGGACGGGGCGGGAGACGCACGCCCTCAATCTCCTCGCGCACGGCCGTCGGGAACCCGTGCTCGTCCAGATCGACGGGACCGTCAACCTCTCCCGGTGGTCGCCGCGCGCCCAGGGAGTCGACGGGTACCTGATGACGGAACCCGCGGACCCGTTCGCCCTCCGGGAGTGGTACCTGGGCCGCCTCGAAGGACTCCTGACAGAAGCGGGCGCACGTCTGGTCATCGTGCTGGCGGAGGCCCCCGGCCTGGTGAGCGCCTTGGAGGACCACCTCGGAATGCCGGTCCTGCGCCACCGCCCGCCGGCCCCCGGGCAGGTCTTCGCCGCCCACCTTGCGGACGGTTGCCCCGACGAGGCGACACGAGCCCGGTGGTTGCGGAACCTGCTACCCGGCACGCTCGACGAGTTGCTGCCGGACGGGCTGCCGCCCCGCTACGCCGCCCAGGCCGCGGACGCCTTGTGCCGCCTGGGCGCAGAGGGCGGCCGCGCTCCCGAGGAGCTTCCGCTCCGCCTCGCCCGGACCGAGGGCGCCGAGATTCTAGCCCGGACCCAGAACGACCCCGCCCTTCTGGCCTGCCTGCTCTCCCTCAGCGCCTACGGGGGGCTGCACCGCACCCTCGTGACGGAACGCGCGCGGCAATTGCTGCGGCTGATGGGACCGTACGGGGAGCGAGAACCCGGCCCGAACGCTCCGCACGGCCGTGCGGGCGAGGGATTCCGGCAGTGGCCATCGGCCGACGTCCTGCGGATCCTCGGGGCCCACCGAGTGCGCCACGTCGACAGCGAGGCCATCGACACGATGACCTTCTTCTGGCCCGCCGTGGCAGGAGCCGTGTGGGAGGGACTGTGCCGCGACCACGCGGATCTCGTCCCCGTGGTGCACACGTGGCTGGCCGACCCCGGTCACGAGGAGGAGGTCGAGCGGGCCGGCCGGGCTGTGGCCGCCATGGCGGAGGCCACGGGCGGACAGTCCCTGGATCTCCTGCCCGCACTGGCGTCGTCCCCTTCGTTCGCCGCCCCGAAGATGATCGCGCGGTGCTTGACGACGGCTTTCCGCGACCGGAGGGCAGCCCGGAAGGCGGCCGAGCTGCTCGATCTGTGGAGCGTCACGTCCCAGCTTTCTCAGCGCCAGGCCGTGGCGTACGCCTGTCAGGAGCACGAAGGGATCGCGGACGGAGAGGCGCTGCGGTTGCTGGAACGGCTCATGGCGACATCGGGGGACGGCCCGGACGACCTCTCTGTTTGGAGGGTGGTCGCAACTGCGCTCGCGCGGCGGTTCGACGCCGGAGACCACGCGGCCAGGGCGGTGCTGCTGAAACGGATGCGCGCCTGGACGGAGACCGATGGTGTACCCGGCCTGACGGTCGCCCTGGTCTTCCCTCTCCTGCTGCGCGCGGAGTTCGCCTGGTGGAGCGAGTGGGCCCTGGCCGATCCCGAATCGGCGAGGACCGTGACGCACTTCGTCGGATGGTCCCTGAACGAGGCGGCTGCCTTCGTGGTCATGCGGGACACCCTGCTTGCCTGGTGTGCGGAAGAGGCCGGCGCCGACGGTCGCCCCCAGGCGGTCCCCCCGCTTCTCGACAGCCTGGTGACCGCTCAGGAACCCGGCTTTCTCCGCTGGCTCCTGGCCGTGGAAAGAGGCCCGGACACGATGCCGGGCAAGGAGCTCGCTGCCCGCGCGCTGAAGACATGGCGCGACAAGACCCCTTTCCCGAAAACCGATTGACCAGGAGAACCGATGTGGTTTCCTTCTCGTCCCGGCCTCTTCACCACCGTCGAGCGCCACTGCGCGGACAGTGACCCCGCACCCCCGCTGCGCTTGTTCGACGGTACGGAACCGGCGCCCCTCACCCTCCTCCAGGCTCGCGCGCTGCTGTACGACCGCACCGCATGCTCCACGGTGAAGGCTTCTCTGTGGCGCCAGATCGCCGAGCGCGCCCGGACCGGAGGCCCCGACTGGCCGATGGCGGTGGTGTGGCTCGGACTCCCCGGACTGTGTCGCACCGCCTTCAACATCGCCCGGTGCTGCCGCGTCGATCGCGAGGACGTCGAGGCGGAACTCGTCACCTGCTATCTCGAAGGACTGGCAGAGCTTGGCCCACACGTCTCCGACCCCGGTGCGGCGGTGCTGAGATCGGCCTGTTCCCGCACGTGGGAAGTCTGGCGCGAAGCGCGCCGGGAGAACGCCGTGGACGACGTGGACCTCGTGGGTGGCATCCCCCTCGACGAGGGCGGAGAAGGGGTCTGGCACGCCGACTACGACCCTGGCCCGCGCGGCCCTGGCCTCTCCGCGCCCCTGCGGATCTCCGTACCCGCGCATCGTGTCGAAGGGGTACGGCTCGGCGCGCTCGCCCGTGCCTGGGGCATCGCCGGCACGGCCACGAGCGTCGGTCACTCGGGCCGGGGCCGCCAGGTCGCCACGCTCTCCCTGCGACGTGCACGGAGGAACGGATGAGCGACCGTCCCGACACTCCCCTCACCTTTCGAGAGATCTTCGACCTGCCGGTGAGCGTCGATCTGCGTACGGCGGCCAGGGCGTTCGGCATGTGCCTGGGCACTGCCTACCGGCTGATCGCCCGAAACGCCTTCCCCTGTCCCACCGTCCGTGTCGGCAGCCGTCACCGGGTGCGCACCGTCGATTTGCTGGCCGCGCTCGGCATCGAGGAGCGGCCGGTTTTCGCCGACGAGATCGCCGACGGAGTGGCGCTCACCCTCTTCGACTGACCGGACATCGCCCCGCCGATCGCCTCGCCGTCGGCGGGACGGAACTCCGCATCACCGACCGCGCGAAAGGAAACCACCATGCCCACTTGCCTTGTCATCGGCAGGAATACGCCCCCTGCTCCCGCTGCCGGCCCTCACCTCCCCGACGAGCGGCGCCGGTCCACGGTCCTCTACGAGGAGGTCGTGAGGCCTGTGTGCGAGTCCATGGGGTTCGACGCCCTGCACGTGGACAGGCTTGCCGAAAGCGGCATGCCCATGGACCGACTGCTGCACCTGCTGGGCGAGGCGGAGATCGTCGTGGCGGACCTTGAAGGGGGAGACGAGGAACTCGTCTTCGCACTCGGAGCCCGGCACGCGCTCGGTCGCCGTACCCTCCACGTCACGGAGAAGGCGGGCACTTTCCTGCCGTCCAGTACGGCATTCCGCATCGCGTTCCCGTCGTGTTCCGCCGATATCGTCACCGCTCGGCAGCGGCTGACGATCCTGCTCGGAGCGGAGTCGCAGAACGGGGTGCTCGCGTCGTCCCCGTCCCCGCCGCCGGCCTTTCCGCCGGACGCGGACACGGATGCCTCTGACGACGTGCCCGGGCTGTTCGATCTGGTGATGGAATCGGAATCCCAGATGGAGGCGCTCTCCGGAGACATGGACGACGTGGACGCCGCCATGACGGACCTCAAAGCGATGCTCGAACTGTTCGCCAAGGACATGACCCGCATGGGCCGACCGGGAACGTCGTCGAGCGAGAAGGTGGCCGTGCTGAACCGCCTCGCCAAGGCCCTCGACGGCCCGGCCGGCGACCTGGAGGACGCGACGGGGCGCTTCGAGGAGCACTTGGGCGCCAGCGCAGGCGCGTTCGGGGCGTTCATGGAATGGGCGGCCAAGACTCCTCGCTCCCGGTGGCCGGAGGGCGCGGACGCGGTGCTGGAGCAGCTCGTGTCGGCCCCCTGGGGCGCGGCTGCCGCAGAGGCATCCATGAGGGAAGGGATGGAGACGATCCGTCTGTTCGGCAGCGCCAGCCGCCGGCTGCGCCGCCCCACCCGGCGCATCACCTCGTCCATCGAGTCCCTGCTGAAGGGCCTGTCCGCGATCTGTGAGCTACAGGACGCGGCAGCGGCGCTGCGGGATTCCTGAGCCGTCCGGGTACGGGTCGGGGCTGCCGGATCTGACGTCCGGCAGCCCCGACCCGTTTCGGAGCGGACCCGGCGAAGAAACACCGGGCCCGCCTTCCTAGATGTCCCTGAAGATCTCGATCTGCGCGCCCACCGAGTTCAGGCGTTCCGCGAGGTCCTCGTAGCCGCGGTTGATGACGTAGACGTTGCGGAGGACGGAGGTGCCTTCGGCGGCCATCATCGCCAGGAGGACGACGACGGCGGGGCGGAGGGCGGGCGGGCACATCATCTCGGCGGCGCGCCAGCGGGTGGGGCCCTCGACCAGGACGCGGTGGGGGTCCAGGAGCTGGAGGCGGCCGCCGAGGCGGTTGAGGTCCGTGAGGTAGATGGCGCGGTTGTCGTAGACCCAGTCGTGGATGAGGGTCTGGCCCTGGGCGGTGGCCGCGATGGCCGCGAAGAAGGGGACGTTGTCGATGTTGAGGCCCGGGAAGGGCATCGGGTGGATCTTGTCGATCGGCGCCTCCAGCTTGGAGGGGCGGACCGTCAGGTCGACCAGGCGGGTGCGGCCGTTGTCGGCGGCGTACTCGGCGGAGCGGTCGTGGTCGAGGCCCATCTCCTCCAGGACCGCGAGCTCGATCTCCAGGAACTCGATCGGGACCCGGCGGATCGTCAGCTCGGACTCGGTGACGACGGCCGCGGCGAGGAGGCTCATGGCCTCGACCGGGTCCTCGGAGGGGGAGTAGTCGACGTCGGCGTCGATCTCCGGGACGCCGTGCACGGTCAGGGTGGTGGTGCCGACGCCGTCGACGCGCACGCCCAGCGCCTCCAGGAAGAAGCACAGGTCCTGGACCATGTAGTTGGAGGAGGCGTTGCGGATGACGGTGACGCCGTCGTGGCGGGCGGCCGCCAGGAGCGCGTTCTCGGTCACGGTGTCGCCGCGCTCGGTCAGGACGATCGGGCGGTCGGGGGAGACGGCCCGCTCGACCTGCGCGTGGTAGAGGCCCTCGGTGGCGGTGATGTCCAGGCCGAAGCGGCGCAGCGCGATCATGTGCGGCTCGATCGTGCGCGTACCGAGGTCGCAGCCGCCGGCGTAGGGCAGCTTGAAGCGGTCCAGGCGGTGCAGCAGCGGGCCGAGGAACATGATGATGGAGCGGGTGCGGATGGCGGCCTCGGCGTCGATGGACTCCATGTCCAGCTCGGCCGGCGGCACGATCTCCAGGTCCACGCCGTCGTTGATCCAGCGGGTGCGGACGCCGATGGAGTTGAGCACTTCGAGGAGGCGGAAGACCTCCTCGATCCGGGCGACCCGGCGCAGCACCGTGCGGCCCTTGTTGAGGAGGGTGGCGCACAGCAGCGCGACGCAGGCGTTCTTGCTGGTCTTGACGTCGATGGAGCCGGAGAGGCGGCGGCGGCCGACGACGCGGAGGTGCATCGGGCCGGCGTAGCCGAGGGAGACGATCTCGCTGTCGAGGGCCTCCCCGATGCGGGCGATCATCTCAAGGCTGATGTTCTGGTTGCCGCGTTCGATCCGGTTGACCGCGCTCTGACTGGTGGCCAGGGCTTCGGCGAGCTGCGTCTGGGTCCAGCCGCGGTGCTGCCGTGCGTCACGGATGAGCTTGCCGATGCGTACGAGGTAGTCGTCTGCCATGCCGTCACGTTATCTCAGATATGAGATGAGTCGATCACCGGGGTGCGGCATTCGGGTGACGTGTCGTTACGTATGAGGTTATATGACCGATTTGGGCTAGGTGGGGAGGTCGATGGCCGTGGGGTGTCGCGGTTCGTACAGCGGAAGCTCCGTGCCGCTCGGCAGCCGTACCGCCGCGAGCAGCCCCCATCCCTGGTCGGTGATGGCCCGTGAGATCTCCGCGCCCTTGTCCTCCAGGGCGGTGAGGGTGCGGGTGAGGTCCTCGCACATCAGATAGACCTCGTGCTTCGGCTCGCCCTCGGCCGGGTGGACCGCGATCTCGGCGGGCGGCAGCCGGAAGACCAGCCAGCCCCGCCCCGCGTCCACGTGCGGGAAGCCGACGACGTCCCGCAGGAAGGCCCGGTCGGCCTCCGCGTCGCGGGTGTAGAGGATGACGTGCGCGCCGCTGAACATGGACCGATCGTCGCCCCGCCCCGTCCCCGCGGCAACGCGCGCGCGTCCGAACGGAGACGCGGGAACGCCCCGGCTCGGATCGCTTCGGCATCCTGGCTCGGGCTGCTTCGGCACCCCGGCTCGGGCCGCTTCGGCATCCCGGCTCAGGGCCGCTTCGGCTCCCCGGTGGGCGTCAGCGTCCAGGTGCCGCGCGACCGTACGTACAGCAGCCCCGGCTTCTTCGGCAGGACGGCCCCGGCCGTGAACGCGCCCGTCCCCTCGCACAGCAGCTCCCCGGCGCGGTGGTCCGACCGCAGGGCGTGGAGGGTGAAGGCGGAGCCGGCGTGCTGGGTCACCCGCAGCGGTTCCCGCCCGCCGGAGTGGCGCAGGACGTACGAACCCGTCGACGCGAGCTCGTCGTCCAGGTGGGGGACCTCCTCCGGCGGGTGCAGCCAGACCCGCCACCCCTTCCTGGTGTGCAGCTGGAGGCGGACGGCCTCCCCGCCGCCGGACGGGACCGGGACCACCGCCCGGGTCAGCGCGGAGGCGTGGGTGAGCGGCTGGCGGTCCGGACCGTCGACCGGCGGTTCGGTCAGCTCGACCCAGGAGCCGTCCGCCCGGTCGAGGTGGACCACCAGCACCGCGGGCCGGTCCGGCCCGGTGCGGAACAGCGCTACCCCCGCGTTGCCCCGGCCCTCCCGCCACTGCCGCGGCCCGGTCCTGCCGGGCCGGGCCGCGTAGGCGTCGGCGTCCGCGCCCACGTCGACGCCGCCCGGTGCGGCCGGGAGCGGCCCGGACGCCGGAGCGGTACGGCGCCGGGCGCGGGGCACGGCCTCCGGCTCCGGCTCCCGCAGTCCGCTCTCGATCGGCGGCCTGCCCTCCGCCAGGCGTACGGCGTCGGCCGCGCACACCGCGACCGTCCGGGCCGTGCCGCCGGCGGGTGCCCAGCGGACCTCCTCGGCGGCGCGTCCGTGCCGGGGGTCGAAGAAGCAGAGCGGGAGCCGGTGCGGGCGGGGCCGACCCTCGACGGCCGCGTCCACGCAGGTCAGCGCGTGCCGCCCGGTGTCCAGGGCGCGCAGCACGTCGGCGGTGTCCCGAGGGGTCCGGTCGCCGGCGAAGTCCCGTTTGGCCCGCTCGTAGGCGTCCAGCGCCCGCTGGTAGTCGGCGAGGACGTCCGGGCCGTGCGCCCCGTGGTCCGGTACGAAGGGGTGCGCGGCGAGCGCCTCCCCGAACGCGGTGATCTCCGCGTCGACCCGGGCGAGCCCGTCCGCGTCGCCCCGTGCCCGGTCGTCCCTGCCGCCCCGCGCCCGGCCGTCCCCGTCGCCCCGTGCCCGGTCGTCCGCCTCGCCCCGTGCCCGGCCGCCCTCGTCACCCGCGCCGGGCCCGGACCCACGCTCCCCGCGTCCGCGGAACAGCCCCCGGATCGCCCCCACCACGCCGTCGCCCATGGCGGTGAGCGTACGCGCCCGCCCGGCCCGCCACGTGAGATCGCGGGGCGGCCGGGCATGACCGAAGGCCGGGGATGCACTAGAGTTATCTCGATATCGAGATAACTGCTGACGGCGCACTGCGGCCGCCTCCCCGGTAAGGGTTACCTAACTTAGCCTTACCTTAGCGGATCGGCGAGAAGCCGTGGCGGCAGCATGACGGTAGTACGCGCACATTGATGAAGGAGACTGTCGTGTCGGCGAACAGCTTCGACGCCCGCAGCACGCTGCGCGTGGGCGACGAGTCGTACGAGATCTTCAAGCTGGACAAGGTCGAGGGCTCCGCGCGCCTCCCTTACAGCCTGAAGGTCCTCCTGGAGAACCTGCTCCGCACCGAGGACGGCGCGAACATCACCGCCGACCACATCCGGGCCCTCGGCAACTGGGACTCCCAGGCCCAGCCGAGCCAGGAGATCCAGTTCACGCCGGCGCGCGTGATCATGCAGGACTTCACCGGTGTCCCCTGCGTCGTCGACCTCGCCACCATGCGTGAGGCCGTCGCCGCGCTCGGCGGCGACCCGGCGAAGATCAACCCGCTCTCCCCGGCCGAGATGGTCATCGACCACTCCGTCATCGCCGACAAGTTCGGCACCAACGACGCCTTCGCGCAGAACGTCGAGCTGGAGTACGGCCGCAACAAGGAGCGCTACCAGTTCCTGCGCTGGGGCCAGACCGCCTTCGACGACTTCAAGGTCGTCCCCCCGGGCACCGGCATCGTCCACCAGGTGAACATCGAGCACCTGGCCCGCACCGTCATGGTCCGCAACGGCCAGGCGTACCCCGACACCCTCGTCGGCACCGACTCCCACACCACCATGGTCAACGGCCTCGGTGTGCTCGGCTGGGGCGTCGGCGGCATCGAGGCCGAGGCCGCCATGCTCGGCCAGCCGGTCTCCATGCTGATCCCGCGCGTCGTCGGCTTCAAGCTGACCGGCGAGCTGCCCACCGGCACCACCGCCACCGACCTGGTGCTGACCATCACCGAGATGCTGCGCAAGCACGGCGTCGTCGGCAAGTTCGTCGAGTTCTACGGTGAGGGCGTCGCCGCCACCTCCCTCGCGAACCGCGCCACCATCGGCAACATGTCGCCCGAGTTCGGCTCCACCGCCGCGGTCTTCCCGATCGACGACGAGACCCTGAACTACCTCAAGCTCACCGGCCGCTCCGAGCAGCAGGTCGCGCTCGTCGAGGCGTACGCCAAGGAGCAGGGCCTCTGGCTGGACCCGAAGGCCGAGCCCGACTTCTCCGAGAAGCTGGAGCTCGACCTCTCCACGGTCGTCCCGTCGATCGCCGGCCCGAAGCGCCCGCAGGACCGCATCATCCTCGCGAACGCCGCCGCGCAGTTCGCCCAGGACGTGCGCAACTACGTCGACTCGGTCGACGAGGCGGGCAAGGAGTCCTTCCCGGCCTCCGACGCCCCGGCCGTCTCCAGCACGGTCCCGTCGAACCCGGTCGAGGTCACCGCCCCCGACGGCTCGACCTACACCCTCGACCACGGTGCGGTGACGGTCGCGGCCATCACCTCCTGCACCAACACGTCGAACCCGTACGTCATGGTCGCCGCCGCGCTCGTCGCGAAGAAGGCCGTGGAGAAGGGCCTGACCCGCAAGCCGTGGGTCAAGACCACCCTCGCCCCGGGCTCGAAGGTCGTCACCGACTACTTCGACAAGGCGGGCCTCACCCCGTACCTCGACAAGGTCGGCTTCAACCTCGTCGGCTACGGCTGCACCACCTGCATCGGCAACTCCGGCCCGCTGCCGGAGGAGGTCTCCAAGGCGGTCAACGAGCACGACCTGGCCGTGACCTCGGTCCTCTCGGGCAACCGCAACTTCGAGGGCCGCATCAACCCCGACGTCAAGATGAACTACCTGGCCTCCCCGCCGCTGGTCGTCGCGTACGCCATCGCGGGCTCCATGAAGGTGGACATCACCAAGGACGCGCTGGGTGTCGACACCGAGGGCAACCCGGTCTTCCTCAAGGACATCTGGCCCTCCGAGGCCGAGGTGAACGACGTCGTCGCCAACGCGATCGGCGAGGACATGTTCGCCAAGTCCTACCAGGACGTCTTCGCCGGCGACGCCCAGTGGCAGGCGCTGTCGATCCCGACCGGCAACACCTTCGAGTGGGACGCCGAGTCGACCTACGTCCGCAAGCCCCCGTACTTCGAGGGCATGACGATGGAGACCACCCCGGTCACCGACATCACGGGCGCCCGCGTGCTCGCGAAGCTCGGCGACTCGGTCACCACCGACCACATCTCCCCGGCCGGCGCCATCAAGGCCGACACCCCGGCCGGCAAGTACCTCACCGAGCACGGTGTGGAGCGTCGTGACTTCAACTCCTACGGCTCGCGCCGGGGCAACCACGAGGTCATGATCCGCGGCACCTTCGCCAACATCCGCCTGCGCAACCAGATCGCGCCGGGCACCGAGGGCGGCTACACCCGCGACTTCACCCAGGCCGACGGCCCGGTGTCGTTCATCTACGACGCCTCGCAGAACTAC
The DNA here is from genome assembly GCF_043084305.1 of Streptomyces sp. NPDC014656. Taxonomy (NCBI): domain Bacteria; kingdom Bacillati; phylum Actinomycetota; class Actinomycetes; order Kitasatosporales; family Streptomycetaceae; genus Streptomyces; species Streptomyces sp. NPDC014656. The sequence goes on along the minus strand of NZ_JBIBZN010000006.1, from coordinate 200,262 downwards.
CAGGCCGCCGGCACCCCGCTGGTCATCCTGGGCGGCAAGGAGTACGGCTCCGGCTCGTCCCGCGACTGGGCCGCCAAGGGCACCGCGCTCCTCGGTGTCAAGGCCGTCATCACCGAGTCGTACGAGCGCATCCACCGCTCGAACCTCATCGGCATGGGCGTCCTCCCGCTCCAGTTCCCGGCCGGCCAGTCGGCCGACTCGCTGGGCCTGACCGGCGAGGAGACCTTCTCCATCACCGGCATCACCGAGCTGAACGAGGGCACCACCCCCAGCACGGTGAAGGTCACCACCGACACCGGTGTCGAGTTCGACGCGGTCGTCCGCATCGACACCCCCGGCGAGGCGGACTACTACCGCAACGGCGGCATCATGCAGTACGTGCTCCGCAACCTGATCCGCGGCTGACGCCCCTGATCCGGTAGCAAGCGGGAAGGGCCCCGCTCCTCTTCACGAGGAGCGGGGCCCTTCCGTCGTACCGGGAGGATCAGAACATCGCGCGGAAGCTGTTCCAGCCCGAGGTGCCGATCTTCACGCGGGCCGTGTACGGGGCGCTGGAGCTGCCCCGGCCCTTGTACAGCCACAGCGCGCCGGAGCCGTCGCGGGCCACCAGGTCCGCCCGGCCGTCACCGGTCAGGTCACCGGGGGAGAAGATGTAGTTGTAGGTGTTCCAACCGCTGCCGATCCGGGTGCGGGCGGTGAAGGGCGCGTTGTTGAGGCCGGTGCCCTTGTACAGCCACAGGACGCCGTTGCGGTCGCGGGCGACGAGGTCGGCCCGGCCGTCGCCGGTGATGTCGCCCTTGCCCGCGAGCTGGGTGTAGGCGTTCCAGCCCGAGCCGACGCGGTAGCGGCCGGTCAGGCCCGCGTTGCTGTAGCCCAGGTAGTGCCACAGGACGCCCGCGCTGTCGCGGGCCAGGATGTCCTCGGGCGCGCCGCCGCCCGTGTTGCCGGCGGAGAGGACCTTGTTGTAAATGTTCCAGCCGCCGCCGAGGTCACGGAGCGGGCCGCCGTCCGTGTAGTTCAGCCGACCGTCGCTGCGGACGGCGTAGAAGCCGTCGGACGACTTGTAGCCGTACTCGTTGACGCGCGCGTCAACGTCGGACTGGTTGAAGTGCTTGTACGAGGTCCAGCCGGTGCCCGACTCGTTCGCGAGCCGCTGGATGCCGCCCCCGCTGACGGGGGTGTACCCCCAGATGGTGCCGGCGCTGTTCACGCCGTACAGGTTGTTGAGCGGGGCCCCGGTGGTCGCGGTCGCCGCGAAGGCGGACGCGCGGTCCGACTGCTGCGCCGGCGCCGGCGCGGGCACGGGAGCGGGCTTGAAGGCCGGGCCCGGCTCCGCCGCCACCGCGGCCGTCGTGGTGCCCACCAGGGCGGCGGTCACCGCGGCGACCGTGACACGGGCGAGCACACCCGTGCGATTCAGGCCAGAAGTCTTGGCCACGTGATCTCCAGATCAGATGTGGGAACAGAAAGGTACGAAGCACCACCGAACTCGGCCCGGTTCGGCGGGTTTTCCCCCGTTTCCGCCCGCCCGGCAGCGACTCCGTACATGACAGGAAGACGGCAGTCGCGCCCCCGCGGTTCCAGCCATCCCGCAACTTCCTTCCGGGCCGGTCCGTTTCGCCGGATTGCGAATGGACCATTCAGGTTGTGAAGGCATCCCGGAGGGATGTGTTCCTGTCGGACCGGGCAGGCATCCGTGCGAAGCCCCGGGGAAATCCCCGAGGTCTCAACTCGGGAAAGATGCCTGACGAATGCTGCTTTCGATCTTGCTACCGCTGCGGGAAGTGGACTATACCTGTCGGCGTCCAGCCCGTCGGAAACCTCCGGCGACGGCCCGACGCCTGCACGACCCAGCTGCAAATGACCGCGGTGGCGGGGCCCTTCGCCGGTGGCGAGACGAAGTACGGGTGACCGGTACACCGCCTGAGTCCTGAATGAAGGCGAGGACTTGAGCATGGGATCCACCTCCGCCCGCTCGAACGAGGGCGGCCTCGGCCGTCGCGACCTGATCAAGCGTTCCACCGCTGTCGGTCTGATCTCCGTCCCGGCGATGGGCTTCCTCTCCGCCTGCGCCAGCGGCGGCGGCAGCAACAACGAAAAGGTCGAGAAGGGCGTCAAGTCCGACAAGAACCCGCTCGGGGTGAATGAGTCGGCCGAGCTCGACTTCGTCCTCTTCGACGGTGGTTTCGGCCAGCAGTACGCCAAGGACGCGATCAAGCTCTTCGAGGCGAGCTACCCGAAGGCCAAGGTCAAGTTCACCCCGACGCAGAAGATCACCACCGAGCTCCAGCCCCGGTTCAACGGCGGCACCCCGCCGGACCTGATCGACAACTCCGGCGCCGAGCAGATGGACATGGGCGTCCTCGTCGGACAGAAGCAGCTGACCGACCTGACCCCGCTCCTCGACGCGCCCTCCGTGGACGACCCGGCCAAGAAGGTCCGCGACACCCTGCGCCCCGGCATCATCGAGATGGGCCAGTTCGACGGCGAGCCCTGCTGGATGCTGAACTACGCCTACACCGTCTACGGCGTGTGGTACTCGCAGAAGGCGCTCGACTCGCTCGACGCGAAGTACCCCGAGACCTGGGACGAGATGCTGGCCGTCTGCGAGAAGGCCAAGAAGAAGGGCATCGCGCCCTGGACGTACGCGGGCAAGCACCCGTACTACCTGCCCTTCTCGCTCTACCCGATGATCGCCAAGGTCGGCGGCCGCGAGGTCCTGGACGCCATCGACAACCTGGAGCCGAAGGCCTGGGAGCACCCGGCCGTCAAGGCCTGTTTCGAGGCGTACTACGAGCTCTTCAAGAAGGGCTACATCCTCCAGGGCACCCCCGGCCTCGACCACATCCAGTCGCAGACCGCCTGGACCGAGGGCAAGGCGCTCTTCATCCCGAACGGCTCCTGGGTCGAGAACGAGGCCGCGAAGACCATGCCGGCCGACTTCGGCCTCGCCGTCTCCGCCCCGACCGGCCTGGACTCCTCCGACAAGATGCCCTTCGGCACCATCTGGGCGGCCGGCGGCGAGCCCTTCATCGTCCCGGCGAAGGCGAAGAACCCCGAGGCCGCCATGGAGCAGCTGCGCATCATGCTCAGCGAGGCGTCCTCCAAGAGCTTCACCCAGTCCGTGAAGTCGCTCAGCGCGCTCAACGGCGGCACCACCGGCATCGAGCTGTCCCCGGGCCTCAAGTCCGGTGTGGCGGCCCTGGAGAAGGCCGGCACCAACGTGGTCAACCCCCGTCTCCAGGACTGGTACGTCGCGCTCCAGAAGGAGAAGATCGGCGTCGCCGGCATCGGCGAGATGATGGCCGGCCGCGCCACCCCCGCCGAGACGATCAAGAAGATCCAGAAGTTCGCCGACGAGGCGGCCAAGGACCCGAACATCAAGCACTACAAGCACCAGTGAGCAGTGCCGGGGCCCCTTCCCGCCGACCGGGAGCGGGCCCCGGCCCCTCGGCGCGCGGCGCCGCGGCGCGCGCCCTTCGCCGGAGATCGGGGTCGGTTCGGAATGCAGCACGGCAAGTACCGTTTCATCGTGGGGTTCCTGGTGGTCCCCCTGGCGCTCTACGCGCTCTTCGTCATCTGGCCGTTCATCCAGTCCATCTACTACTCGCTCACGGACTGGTCCGGTCTGAGTCCCGAATTCGGGTTCGTCGGTCTCGACAACTACACGAGACTGCTCGACGACGAGATCTTCTGGAAATCGCTCCAGCACAGCCTGACCTTCGCCGTCGTCCTTCCCCTGGTGACGGTGGGATTCGCGCTCTTCCTGGCGTTCATGCTGAATGTCGGGGGCCGGCGGCGTAAGGGCGCGGCGGTCACGGGCGTCCGCGGCTCGTCCTTCTACAAGATCGTCTATTTCTTCCCGCAGGTCCTGTCGATCGTGATCGTGGCGCTGCTCTTCCAGTTCGCGTACAACCCGAACAGCGGGGCCATCAATTCGTTCCTCAGGGCGGTCGGTCTCGGCGGTCTCCAGCCGGACTGGCTCGGCGATCCGGACCTCGCCCTCATCTGCGTGATGGTCGTGCTCGTCTGGTCGACGGTCGGCTTCTTCGTGGTGCTCTTCTCGGCGGGTATGGCGTCCATTCCGCGCGACTTCTACGAGGCCGCGCTGCTGGACGGCGCCAGCCGTTTCACCACCTTCTTCAAGATCACCCTGCCGCTGCTCTGGGACACCGTGCAGTCGGGGTGGATCTACATGGGCATCCTCGCGCTCGGCGCGGAGTCCTTCGCGGTGGTGCAGATCATGACCGTCGGGCCGAGCGGCGGCGGGCCTGACTACTCGACCATCGTCCTGCCGCTGTACGTGTACCAGAAGGCGTTCCGGGACGGTCAGGCCGCCTACGCCACGACCATCGGCGTCGCGCTCCTCCTCGTCACGCTCGCCTTCGCGGCGGTCGTGATGAAGCTGGGCCGGCGCGAGCGGCTGGAGTTCTGATGAAGACCACCGACACCCCGCCCGCCGGGGACGCGCAGATGCCCGCGATCCGCACGGACCAGGTCCCGGTCGTCCGCAAGGCGGCGGCCCCCGCCGGGGAGAAGCGCGAGGGCGCCGTCCTCAACGTCTTCTCGCACGGCGTGCTGATCATCTGGGCGATCATGGTGGTGCTGCCGCTGCTCTGGGCGGTGATGACCTCCTTCAAGACCGACCGGGCGATCTTCACCTCGCCCTGGTCGCTGCCGGACGCGCTCCACTTCGAGAACTGGTCGCGCGCCTGGACCCAGGCCCACATGAGCGAGTACTTCCTGAACACCGTCGTGGTGGTCGGCGGCTCGCTGGTCGGCACCCTGCTCTTCGGCTCGATGGCGGCGTACGTGCTGGCCCGCTTCGAGTTCCCCGGGAACCGCTTCCTCTACTTCCTCTTCATCGGGGGGATGAGCTTCCCGATCATCCTGGCGCTGGTGCCGCTCTTCTACGTGATGCAGAACATGGCCCTGCTGGACACGATCCACGGGCTGATCCTGGTCTACATCGCGTACTCGCTGCCCTTCACCGTCTTCTTCCTCACCGCCTTCTTCCGGACGCTGCCCACCTCGGTGGCGGAGGCGGCCTGCATCGACGGGGCCTCGCACACCCGCACCTTCTTCCAGGTGATGCTGCCGATGGCCAAGCCGGGCCTGATCAGCGTCGGCATCTTCAACTTCCTGGGCCAGTGGAACCAGTACCTGCTGCCGACGGTGCTCAACACCGACCCCGACCACAAGGTGCTCTCGCAGGGCCTGGTGCAGCTCGCGGTCAGCCAGGGCTACAAGGGCGACTGGTCCGGGCTCTTCGCCGGACTGGTGATGGCGATGCTGCCGGTGCTCGCCGCGTACGTCGTCTTCCAGCGGCAGGTGGTGGCCGGACTCACCGCCGGCGCCGTGAAGTAGCGCCCGGAACGGCTGGAGCGCTCCCACGCTCCCGAAGGCCCCCGCACGCGTCCGCGTGCGGGGGCCTTCGGCTGTTCCGGGTCTTGACGGGAGTGAAGGCGAAAGCGTCCCCTTAGAGTTCACATGTTGGAGAAAACGGTGGGAGTGAAAGAGTCGATGGAGACTCCGGGGTCGCAGACGTCTCTGCACAGGGCCAACCTCGAGCGGGTCGTGCGGGCCGTCCGGATGGCCGGTTCGCTGACCCAGGCGGAGATCGCCCGGGCGACGGGACTGTCGGCGGCGACCGTCTCCAACATCGTCCGGGAGCTGAAGGACGGCGGCACGGTCGAGGTGACCCCCACCTCGGCGGGCGGCCGGCGGGCCCGCAGCGTGTCGCTCTCCGGCGACGCGGGCATCGTCATCGGCGTCGACTTCGGCCACACCCACCTGCGGGTCGCGGTCGGCAACCTCGCCCACCAGGTGCTCGCCGAGGAGGCCGAGCCGCTCGACGTGGACGCCTCCGCCGCGGAGGGCTTCGACCGGGCGGAGCAGCTGGTCAACCGGCTGATCGCGGCCACCGGCATCGGCCGGGACAAGGTGATCGGCGTCGGCCTCGGCGTGCCCGGCCCCATCGACGTCGCCTCCGGGACGCTCGGCTCGACCTCGATCCTGCCGGGCTGGAGCGGAATCAACCCGGCCGAGGAGCTGTCCGCCCGGCTCGGGGTCCCCGTCCACGTCGACAACGACGCCAACCTGGGCGCGCTCGGCGAGCTGGTGTGGGGGAGCGGCCGGGGCGTCAAGGACCTGGCGTACATCAAGGTGGCGAGCGGCGTCGGCGCCGGTCTGGTGATCGACGGGCGGGTCTACCGGGGCCCGGGCGGCACGGCCGGCGAGATCGGCCACATCACCCTCGACGAGTCGGGCCCGGTCTGCCGCTGCGGCAACCGCGGCTGCCTGGAGACCTTCACGGCCGCGCGGTACGTGCTGCCGCTGCTCCAGCCGAGCCACGGGCCGGACCTCACCATGGAGCGGGTGGTGCAGCTGGCCCGCGAGGGCGACCCGGGCTGCCGCCGGGTCGTCGCCGACGTGGGCCGCCACATCGGCAGCGGCGTCGCCAATCTTTGCAATCTCTTGAACCCGAGCCGGGTCGTGCTCGGCGGCGACCTCGCGGAGGCGGGGGAGCTGGTGCTCGCGCCCATCCGGGACTCGGTGGGCCGGTACGCGATCCCGAGCGCCGCCCGCCGGCTCTCCTTGGCGCAGGGGGCCCTGGGCGGCCGGGCCGAGGTGCTCGGCGCGCTGGCCCTGGTGCTGAGCGAGATGGGCGATTCGACCCTGCTCAACGGGACAGAAGGTGCATTTCAGGCGGCCGGTCCGGTGGCCGTGCCTGCCTTCACTTAGAAAACAATAACCACCGTTGTCATCTCGTTAAGTTTTCACTTCTTGACGACGGTGTTGCGGCCGAGTTGACTTCGTGACACCTCGGCCGCACCGTCGCGGCCTCGTCAGGGAGGCAACCCCACATGAACGCAATGACTCGCCGTGTCGTCATAGGCTCGGCCGCGGTCTCGATGGCCCTCGCGCTCTCCGCCTGTGGCCAGGCCGGCGGCGGCGACAGCGAGGACAAGGGAAGCTCGACCAAGATCGGTCTGCTCCTCCCGGAGAACAAGACCGCGCGCTACGAGTCGCTGGACAAGCCGCAGTTCGAGAAGGCCGTCAAGGCCGCCTGCGGCGACTGCGAGGTCGTGTACAACAACGCCGTCTCCGACGTCGTGAAGCAGAAGCAGCAGTTCGACCAGCTCATCGCCGACGGCGTGAAGGTCATCGCGCTCGGCTCGGTCGACGCCGCCAAGTCGGCCGCCTGGGTCAAGGAGGCGCAGGGCAAGGGCGTCAAGGTCGTCGCCTACGACCGCGCGATCGAGGGCGCGGACGCCTACGTCAGCCACGACAACAACAAGGTCGGCGAGCTCCAGGGCCAGGCGCTCCTCGCCGCCCTCGGCGCCAAGGCCGCCACCGCCCAGGTCGTCATGATCAACGGCGACGAGAAGGACCCGAACGCCGCCCTCTTCAAGAAGGGCGCCCACGCCGCCCTCGACGGCAAGGTCGGCAAGATCGCCTACGAGGCCTCCGGCGAGTGGGACCCGAAGGTCGCGGGCGAGAAGATGGCCGCCGCCGTCTCCTCCGTCGGCAAGGACAAGATCGGCGCCGTCTACTCCGCCAACGACGGCATGGCGGGCGGCATCATCACCTCCCTGGAGAACGCCGGCATCAAGAACATCCCGGTCGGCGGCCAGGACGCCGAGGTCGCGGGCATCCAGCGCATCGTCGCCGGCACCCAGACCTTCACCATCTACAAGTCGCCGCTCCAGCTGGCCCCCGAGGCCGCCAAGTTCGCGGTCAACCTGCTCCAGGGCAAGGACCTCGGCGCCCAGGGCGAGACGGACGGCGTGAAGTCCACCCTCTTCCCGCCGGTGGTCGTCGACAAGACCAACATCCAGTCCACGGTGATCAAGGACGGCATCTACGCCGCCGCCGACATCTGCACCGCGGACCTCGCCGCCAAGTGCGCCGAGCTGGGCATCAAGTAAGCCCCTGAGGGCCTGTCCGGCGGACAGGCCCCCGGGAGCCCCGGCTCCCGGACCCCGCACCACCCCTGCCGGACCGTCAGCCCCGGCAGGACGCGGAACGCGCCCGTCCCCGTGACGCGGCTCCGCCCCCAGACCCGTCCGGCCCCGGCCGACCCAGACCCCGCTGTCGGTCCGGGGCCGGACGAGCACAGCCCCCCTCGAACTCGGCGCCGTACGGCGCGACATGCCGCTGCCCCCGTCCACGGGCGGCGAAGGAGTTGGTTCACGTGTCCCAGACGCCTGTCCTGGCGTTGCGCGGGATCTTCAAGCGATTCGGAGCGGTCCAGGTCCTCTCCGGTGTCGACCTCGAAGTCCACGCCGGTGAGGTCGTCGCCCTGGTCGGCGACAACGGCGCCGGAAAGTCCACCCTGGTCAAGACGATCGCCGGCGTCCACCCGATCGACGAGGGCGTCATCGAGTGGGAGGGCCGCCCGGTCGAGATCGCCCGCCCGCAGGACTCCCAGCACCTCGGCGTGGCCACCGTCTACCAGGACCTCGCCCTCTGCGACAACCTCGACGTCGTCGCCAACCTCTTCCTCGGCCGCGAGCTCAAGAAGGGCGGCGTCCTCGACGAGGTCGCCATGGAGAAGCGGGCCAAGGACCTCCTCTCCACGCTCTCCATCCGCATCCCCAGCGTCCGCATCCCCGTTGCCGCCCTCTCCGGCGGCCAGCGGCAGGTCGTCGCCATCGCCCGCGCCCTGGTCGGCGACCCCAAGATCGTCATCCTGGACGAGCCGACCGCCGCGCTCGGCGTCGAGCAGACCGCCCAGGTCCTCGACCTGGTCGAGCGGCTCCGCGAGCAGGGCCTCGGCGTCATCCTCATCAGCCACAACATGGCCGACGTGAAGGCCGTCGCCGACACCGTCGCCGTGCTGCGCCTCGGCCGCAACAACGGCACCTTCCCGGTCGCCACCACCACGCACGAAGAGATCATCGCGGCGATCACCGGCGCCACGGACAACGCCGTGACCCGCCGGCAGGCCCGCACCGCGGAGGTAGCCCAGTGAGCACGACCCCCAAGGCGACCGACGAGGCGCCCGTGCCCGAGCCCCGCGCCTCCGAGGACGCGGCGACCGAGACCCCGGCCGCCGCCGCGATCCCCGCCGTCGACCCCCGCCTCCTCGTCCGCGAGCAGGGCTTCAAGGGCTACGCCGACGAGTTCAAGCGCAAGATCCGCTCCGGCGAGATCGGCTCCCTGCCGGTCGTCATCGGCCTGATCGTCATCGGCATCGTCTTCCAGGCGCTGACCGGCAACTTCATCACCTCGTACAACCTCGACCAGATCACGCTGTACGCGGCCGGCCCCGGCATCATGGCCGTCGGCATCGTCTTCGTGCTGCTGCTCGGCGAGATCGACCTCGCCGTCGGCTCCGTCGCCGGCCTCGCGGGCTCCGTCTGGGGCGTCCTCGCCACCGACATGCCGGACTCCCTCGCGATCCTCCTGGGCATCCTCTCCGGCACCCTCCTCGGCGCCTTCCACGGCCTGGTCTTCGCCAAGATCGGCGTCCCCGCCTTCGTCGTCACCCTCGCCGGCTTCCTCGGCTGGGCCGGCCTCCAGACCTGGGTGATGGGCGAGCGCTCCACCATCCCGACGCCCATCGGCAGCTTCGTCGGCGACCTCACCAAGTACTACTTCTCCGACGTCATCGCCGCCTACGGCCTCGCCGTCGTGGTGATCGCCGCCTTCTACCTCGCCCAGCTGCGCGACTCCTCCCGCCGCAGGGCGGCCGAGCTGCCGCACCGCCCGCACAGCGAGATCCTGCTGCGCACCGGCGTCCTCGCGGTCCTCGTCCTGGTCGCCGCATACGGCTTCAACCAGGAGAAGGGCCTGCCCCTCTCCCTGGTGATCTTCCTGGTGATCCTGCTGGTCACCGACTTCGTCCTGCGCCGCACCACCTACGGCCGCCAGGTCTTCGCGGTCGGCGGCGGCATCGAGGCGGCCCGCCGGGCCGGCATCAACGTCGCCTGGATCCGGACCTCGGTCTTCATGATCTCCGGCACCCTGGGCGCCGTCGGCGGCCTCTTCCTGGCCTCCGCCACCGGCGGCGCCGACCGCTCGCTGGGCGGCGGCAACCAGCTCATGATGTGCATCGCCGCGGCGGTCATCGGCGGCACGTCCCTCTTCGGCGGCCGCGGCAAGGTCTGGTCGGCGCTCCTGGGCATCCTGGTGCTCCAGTCGATCGTCCAGGGCCTCAACCAGCTCAACCTGGAGTCCAACGCGATCCAGTACATGATCACCGGCGCGGTGCTCCTCATCGCGGTGATCATCGACTCCGTCTCCCGCAAGACCCAGAAGTCCGCGGGACGCGCCTGACGCGCCGCCCCCGGCGGGGGCGAGTGAGGCACGGGCCACATCGCCCGGCACCGGGAAACCGGTGCCGGGCACCGTCGCGTCCGGAGCAGTACATCCCCCATGAGGGTGATGCCGCTCCGCCCGGCCCGATGCCCACGATCCAAGACGGAACATTAGACTCGGCAAAATCGGCAAGCTCGACCAGCTCAGAACGCAAGGAGGCACGGGTGGCCCTGCTGACCCGTATCAGGACACCGCGCGACCTGGACCGGCTCTCCCCGGAACAGCTGGACCAGCTGGCCGCGGAGGTCCGGACCTTCCTCGTCGACGCCGTCTCCAAGACCGGTGGCCACCTCGGCCCCAACCTCGGCGTGGTCGAGCTGACCATCGCCCTGCACCGCGTCTTCGACTCACCGAAGGACAAGGTCCTCTGGGACACCGGCCACCAGAGCTACGTGCACAAGCTGCTCACCGGCCGCCAGGACTTCTCGAAGCTCAAGATGAAGGGCGGCCTCTCCGGCTACCCCTCGCAGGCCGAGTCCGAGCACGACGTGATCGAGAACTCGCACGCCTCGACCGTCCTCGGCTGGGCCGACGGCCTCGCCAAGGCGAACCAGGTCCTGAAGAAGGACGACCACGTCGTCGCCGTCATCGGCGACGGGGCCCTCACCGGCGGCATGGCCTGGGAGGCGCTCAACAACATCGCGGCCGCCAAGGACCGCCCGCTCGTCATCGTCGTCAACGACAACGAGCGCTCCTACGCGCCCACCATCGGCGGCCTCGCCAACCACCTGGCGACCCTGCGCACCACCGACGGCTACGAGCGCTTCCTCGCCCGCGGCAAGGACATCCTGGAGCGCACCCCGGTCGTCGGGAAGCCGCTGTACGAGACGCTGCACGGCGCCAAGAAGGGCCTGAAGGACTTCATCGCCCCCCAGGGCATGTTCGAGGACCTCGGCCTCAAGTACGTCGGCCCCATCGACGGGCACGACATCGAGGCCCTGGAGTCCGCCCTGACGCGCGCCAAGCGCTTCGGCGGCCCGGTGATCGTCCACTGCCTCACCGAGAAGGGCCGCGGCTACCAGCCCGCCCTCCAGGACGAGGCCGACCGCTTCCACGCCGTCGGCAAGATCCACCCCGACACCGGTCTGCCCATCGCCTCCTCCGGAGCCGACTGGACCAGCGTCTTCGGCGAGGAGATGGTGGCGCTCGGCAAGGAGCGCGAGGACATCGTCGCCATCACCGCGGCCATGCTCCAGCCCGTCGGCCTCGACAAGTTCGCCAAGGCCTTCCCCGAGCGGGTCTTCGACGTCGGCATCGCCGAGCAGCACGCCGCCGTCTCCGCGGCCGGCCTCGCCACCGGCGGTCTCCACCCGGTCTTCGCGGTCTACGCGACCTTCCTCAACCGCGCCTTCGACCAGGTCCTGATGGACGTGGCCCTGCACAAGTGCGGCGTCACCTTCGTCCTCGACCGGGCCGGCGTCACCGGCACCGACGGCGCCTCCCACAACGGCATGTGGGACATGTCGATCCTCCAGGTCGTGCCCGGCCTGCGGCTCGCCGCCCCGCGCGACGCCGACCAGGTCCGCGCCCAGCTCCGCGAGGCCGTCGAGGTCACCGACGCGCCCACCGTGGTCCGCTTCTCCAAGGGCGCGGTCGGCCCCGCCGTCCCCGCCGTCGGCCGGGTCGGCGGCATGGACGTGCTCCGCGAGGCCGACAGCGACAGGCCGGACGTCCTCCTGGTCTCCGTGGGCGCCCTCGCGCCGATGTGCCTGGAGATCGCCGACCTGCTCGACAAGCAGGGCATCTCCACCACCGTGGTCGACCCCCGCTGGGTCAAGCCGGTCGACGAGGCCCTCGCGCCGCTCGCCGCCGGCCACCGGGTCGTCGTCACCGTCGAGGACAACAGCCGCGTCGGCGGTGTCGGCTCGGCCGTCGCCCAGGCGCTGCGCGACGCCGGCGTCGACGTGCCGCTGCGTGACTTCGGCATCCCGCCGGTCTTCCTGGACCACGCCTCCCGCGGCGAGGTCCTGGCCGAGATCGGGCTGACCGCCCCCGACATCGCGCGCCAGGTCACCGGCCTGGTCTCGCGTCTCGACGGACGGTTCGAGGCCGCGCGGCAGGCCGTGGAGCCCGCCCGCGACTGATCCCCGCCCCCGGCGGAACGGTCACTCCGCGTCAGCATTGGGCCGGTCGGTTCACCCTCCCGGGTGCCGACCGGCCCTTTCGCGTGCATCCTGGCTTCAATGCGGGCAAGCGTCCCCTCGACCCCCTTCCGCGGGGGCCCCGATACCCGACGTCAAGACGGCGCGGAGGTACGACGGTGAGCACGGACCAGCGCCCCCCCAGGGCCAGCTCCGGAGTCTTCCGGACAAAGTCGGTCGAGCAGTCCATCAGGGACACCGAGGAACCGGAGCACGCGCTCCGCAAATCCCTCTCCGCCTGGGACCTCACGGTCTTCGGCGTCGGCGTCATCATCGGCACCGGCATCTTCGTCCTGACGGGCAAGGTCGCCAAGGAGAACGCCGGCCCGGCCACCGCCCTGGCCTTCGTCGCGGCCGGCATCGTCTGCGCCCTGGCCGCCCTGTGCTACGCCGAGTTCGCCTCGACGGTGCCGGTGGCGGGATCGGCGTACACCTTCGCGTACGCCTCCATCGGCGAGCTGCCGGCCTGGATCATCGGCTGGGACCTGGTCCTGGAGTTCGCGCTGGGCACGGCGGTGGTGGCGGTCGGCTGGTCCGGGTACGTGCGCTCGCTGATGGACAACATCGGCTGGCACCTGCCCGCCTCGCTGGAGGGCCCGGACGTGCCGGGCGGCACCTTCGACATCCTCGCCTTCCTGCTGGTCCTGGTCCTCACCGCGATCCTGGTCGTCGGCATGAAGCTGTCCGCCCGGATCACCGCCGTCGTGGTGGCGATCAAGGTCACCGTCGTCATGATCGTGATCGTCGCGGGCCTGTTCTTCATCGTCGGCGACAACTACGAGCCGTTCATCCCGCCGGCCGTGACCCCGGAGGGCGGCGGTTCCAACTGGGACTCCCCGCTCGTCCAGCTGCTCTTCGGGTACGAGCCCACCAACTTCGGCGTCATGGGCATCTTCACGGCCGCGTCCATCGTCTTCTTCGCCTTCATCGGCTTCGACGTGGTCGCCACCGCCGCCGAGGAGACCAAGCTGCCGCAGCGGGACATGCCCCGGGGCATCCTGGGCTCGCTGCTCATCTGCACCGTGCTGTACGTGGCGGTCGCCCTGGTCGTCACCGGCATGCAGCACTACACCGAGCTGTCCGTGAGCGCCCCGCTCGCCGACGCCTTCAAAGCCGCCGGCCATCCCTTCTACGCGGGCGTGATCAGCTTCGGCGCGGCCGTCGGCCTCACCACGGTCTGTCTGATCCTGCTGCTCGGTCAGACCCGCGTCTTCTTCGCGATGAGCCGCGACGGGCTGCTGCCGCGCTTCTTCTCGAAGACGCACCCCCGGTTCAAGACCCCGTACCGCCCGACCATCCTGCTCGGTGTGATCATCGCGATCGTGGCCGGCTTCACCAGCATCAACGAGCTGGCGACCCTGGTGAACATCGGCACCCTCTTCGCCTTCGTGATGGTCGCCGTCGGCGTGATCATCCTCCGCCGCACCCGCCCCGACCTGCACCGCGCCTTCCGCACCCCGTGGGTGCCGGTGCTGCCGATCGTCTCCATCGCCGCCTCGCTGTGGCTGATGCTCAACCTGCCGGGCGAGACCTGGTTCCGCTTCGCGGTCTGGATGGCGATCGGCATCGTCGTGTACTTCGCGTACGGGCGCGGACACAGCCGGTTGGGCCGGCGGGACACGGGCATCCGTTCCTGATCCGCCGGCGGCCGGGGCGGCCGCCGGAAGCGGACGGCGGGGGGTGGCGGGCCGGAGGGGCCGGATACAGTCGGATCGTACGTGTCCCCACGATCCGGAGTGCTGGAATCCTTTCATGGTGAACCGACCCCAGGCCCCCGCCGACCCCGCCCACGGCTCCCCGCGCGCCCCGAAAATGCACGGCGACTGGCTGGCCCGGGGGACCGAGGGGCGTTTCAGCGTGTTCGTCCCCCGGGGCGGCGAGGTGGCCCGCTGGACCGAGGGCGCCGGGCACCGCTTCACCGGCCCGGTCGACGTCGGCGGCGGCGGGCTGCTGCCGTTCCTCGCGGTCGCGCAGGGCCCGGACCGGTACGTGCACCTGATCGGCATCCGGCCCACCGCCACCGGCGCGGAGGCGGGGGAGCAGCACGTCGAACTGGTGCACAGCATCCAGTACCAGACCGGCCGGCCCAACGTGGAGTGGAAGTCCATCGGGCACTCCAACAACCACGCCGAGTGGTTCGGCAACCCCGCGGTGGCCGTGGACGCCCAGGGCCGGTTGCACGTCTTCGTCCGCAACCGCGGCGGCGGCGTCAGCGCGCGGATCCAGAAGGACGCCGGCGGCTGGCACCCCTGGTGGGACCTGCGGGGCGGCCGCTCCGACCAGAACCCGGTGGCGGCGGTGACCGGGAAGGGGCTCGTCGAGCTCTACACCTCCACCGACCGCGGGCTGCGGCGCTACGTCCAGCACGACCCGGGGGCCAAGCCGGTCGCCGAGGACCCGGTGCCGGCCTCGGTGACGCAGGGCACGCTCGCCGCGGTGACCGGCCCCTCCGGGCACGTGACGCTCTACTACGTGGACGGCCACGGCCGGGTCTGCGTCTGGTCGCCGGGCCGCGGACTGGCCCCGACCCCGCTCGCCCAGGGCGTCGGCGAGGGCCCGCTGACGGCCACCGGCTGCCTGATCGACGGGTACGCGTGCACCCTCGTCGCCCAGTGCGACGCGGCGGGCGTCGTCTCGCTCGGCGCCTTCATGGCGGAGCGCGAGGACATGGGCCTGTACTGGAGCCCCTCGGGCCCGCCGGTGCTGGGCCCGCCGGCCCTGACCACGGACCGCGACGGCGCGGCGGTCCTCGCGGCGCTGACGCCCGACGGGGGAGTGGTGGTCACCCGCCAGAAGGCGGAGCAGGGTCTGGCCCTGGCGCCCTGGACGCGCCTCTAGACGGACCGGTGCCCCGGCCCCCTCGGAAGGGGACCGGGGCACGCGTGCGTCCGGGGGAGCCGGCGGGGATCAGCCGCCGGTCGCGGGGGACTTCTTCGCGGAGGCCGGGATCTCGGTGTCCTCGCGGATCGCCTTCCACAGCTGGGAGGCGTTGGGCTCGTAGGCGACGACGCGGTTGCCGTCGATCTTGTCGTAGGCGACCGGCAGCATGATCGTCTCCATGTTCTGCGGGTCGACGCCGTTGAGGCTGCGGCCGAAGTCGCCGAGCGCGGTCAGCGAGGCGAGCTCGGAGTCGGTGGTGAGCGCCTTGGTCGCCGAGTCGGCGATCTTGTAGCTCTTGGCGGGGCTGCCGAGCAGGTCCTGCTTCTTGACCTCGGCGAGCAGCGAGGTGAGGAACTGCTGCTGGAGCGAGATCCGGCCCAGGTCGGAGCCGTCGCCGACGCCGTGGCGGGTCCGGACGAAGGCGAGGGACTGGGTGCCGTCGAGCTTCTGCGGGCCGGCTTCGAGGTGGAGGCCGGACTGCTTGTCGTCGATCGGCTCCTTCACGTCGACGGTGACGCCGCCGATGGTGTCGACCAGGTCCTTGAAGCCGGAGAAGTCGATCTCCATGAAGTGGTCGAGGCGGACGCCGGAGATCGACTCCACGGTCTTGGCCACGCAGGCGGAGCCGTACTGGGCGTAGATGGAGTTGAACATGACGCGCTTGGCCGAGGGGGCGGTGGTGCCGTCGCCGCGGACGCACTCGGGGCGGGTGACCAGGGTGTCGCGCGGGATGCTGACGGCGACGGCCTGGGTGCGGCCCTCGGGTATGTGCACCACGAGGGTGGTGTCGGAGCGGCCGCCGCCGACCGCGCCGCCGGCCAGGTCGCCGTTGTCGCCGGCGCGCGAGTCGGAGCCGAGGACCAGCAGGTTCTGGCCGCTGGTGGGGAGCTTCTCCGGACGGTCGTCGCCGAGCGCCTTGTCGATGTCGACGGCCTTGATGTTGCCGTCGATGCTGCTGTACATCCAGTACAGCGTGCCGCCCGCCGCCAGGAGCAGGGCCAGGAGCGTCAGGAGGACGATCCGTCCGGTCCTGCGGCGCTTGCGCGGGGTGGCGGCGCCACGGCGTCCGCCGACGGCCTCGGGCGTGCGGGTGTCCTGGCTCATCGTGTGCGGTTCCTCGAATCCTGGTGACCGTTCGGGACGCTCCTCGGCGTCCCCGCCTTCGTCGGCGCCCCCCCGCCTCCGGTAACGCGGGCACGGTGGCGCGCGGGTAGAGCGTGGAGTATAGGCAGAAGATCGGACGGGTGTACGACGCGGGGTGAGCGCGCGGGGACTCCCGGAGACGGCGGGCGGCGTTCCGCCGGGCCGGCCGGGCCGGGGGCGCCGTTCACATCTCAGCTGCATAACAGCTGGTCGAATAAGCCTTCGGTAAGTTGTCTGAGGGGTGGCTCGGATGTGAAGATCCGGTGCGAACGAACCTCGATGTGGTTTGCATCGAGAGAAACGTTCTTCCGGGCCTGCCGTGGTCCGGAGACTTCGGGGGGCCGGAGTTCAGCGTTGAGTCCGGACTGAAACAGATCCGGGCACGCGCGTGGTTCCGGGCGCATGTCTCGCATGCGTTGGGTGTGGAAATGGTGGGCTGAACACGGTGGCGACCTCTCGCAACCCCGAGTCCAGTGCGCTCGTCTCCGCCTACCGCACCCTCGTGCCCGCGCGAGCGCGCCGCCGCATCGTCGCCGGCATCCCCCAGCCCGTCCGCCAGTCGGTGGCCCGCACCCTGGCCGGCGTCGACTCCGCCCGCTCCGCCGTCGTCGCCCGCGCCATCGGCGGACGCCGGGGCGGCTCGGACACCGAGCGCGGCGCCCTGCGGGTGATCCAGGACGGCGGCCGCCACCTGCGCGCCCTGGAGGTCCCCGGCATCACCGCCTGGGCCGCCCGCGCCCGCAACCTCCACCTCCTCGTCGGCCTCCTGGAGGACGCCGGCATCGAGTACTTCTGCGTCCGCGGCACCGCCCAGGGCGTGCCCGCCGTCGCCGTCCCCGCCCGGCTCCGCGAGGAGACCGAGGACCTGCTCGCGTACGCCTTCGGACAGGAGCCCGGCTACGTCGGCGCCGGTCCCGGCGACATCCGCCCCGGCGAGGCCGCCGCGACCTGGCGGCGGCTGCGCTCCTCGAAGGTCCTGCGGGTCGCCTGGATCGTCTGCGACCCGACCGGCCGCCTCGTCTTCGGCGCCAAGCACGGCTGCGACCTGGAGTTCTGGGCCGAGGAGGACGGCGAGCTGATCGCCCCCCGCCCCAACCGGGTGGTCACCGAGACCGCCGCCGAGCCGCACACCGTCGAGGCGCCGCAGGCCCTCTTCAGCCCGGTGCCCGCGCAGTACACCACCGGCACGGCCCGCACCCTGCCCGAGTTCACCGCCCACCTGCCCGAGGACCACACCTTCCCGGTGGACGTCGTCTACACCTGGGTGGACGCCGACGACCCGGTCTGGCGCGGCACCAAGGACAGCACCCGCCGCCTCCTCGGCCTGGAGACGGCCGGCGGCCCCGCCCTGCACGAGCAGGCCGCCAACGACGCCCGCTTCACCAGCCGCGACGAGCTGCGCTACTCACTGCGCTCGATCCACCAGTACGCGCCCTGGGTGCGCAACGTCTTCCTGGTGACGGCCGGGCAGGTGCCCGGCTGGCTCGACCTCGACCACCCCGGCCTGAGGGTCGTCGACCACCAGGAGATCTTCTCCGACCCCTCGGCGCTGCCGACCTTCAACTCGCACGCCATCGAGAGCCAGCTCCACCACATCCACGACCTGTCGGAACACTTCCTCTACCTCAACGACGACGTGTTCTTCGCCCGGCCGACCAGCCTCGGGCACTTCTTCCACGCCAACGGACTCAGCAAGTTCTTCATGTCCAAGGCGCTCATCCCGACCGGCCGCGCCCTCCCCGGCGACCTCCCGGTCAACGCCGCCGGCAAGAACAGCCGCGGCCTGATCGCCCAGCAGTTCGGCACCTTCGTCTCGCAGAAGATGAAGCACACCCCGCACGCCCTGCGCCGCTCCGTCCTCGCCGAGATCGAGCACACCTACCCGCGCGCCCACTGGACCACCCAGCACGCGCGCTTCCGCTCGCCGCAGGACGTGCCCATCGCCTCCTCGCTGCACCACTACTTCGCCTACCACTCGGCCCGCGCCACCGTCGGCGACCTGCGCTACGTCTACATCGACATCGGCGACCGGGGGGCCCAGCAGCGCCTCGACCGGCTCGTCGCACGGCGCGACTTCGACACCTTCTGCATCAACGACACCGTCGTGCCCGAGGACCCCGCCGCGCAGGAGCGCATGGTGCGGCGCTTCCTCGACGACTACTTCCCGGTGCCGAGCCCGTACGAGCGCACGGACGCCGTGGGGCTCCCCACCCGCCGAACCACCGACCTGGGACGTACGCAGCCATGACTTCAGTCCGCTATCGACTCGGGCGGCTGCGCCGCGCCCTCATCACCTGGGCCGTGGTCCGCAGGGCCTGGCTCATGCAGAGCTTCTTCCTGCCCGTGCGCCGCAACAGCGGGGCCAAGCTCCGGTACGCCGCCCTGCTGGACGGCCAGACCGTGAACCTGCACGCCGAGCTGCCCGCCTCCGCCGCCGTCCCGCGCGAGGCCGAGATCGAGCTGCGCCGGGGGCTGCGCGGCCGGCACCGCGTCCCCGCCCGGGTGTACCAGGACCGCGACGGCTCCGTGCTCATGGACGCGGCCGTGCTCCTCGGCGACGAGGTCGGCGGCCTCCCGATCGAGACCGGCCGCTGGAAGCTCCGGCTCCTGCTGCACGACCGCAGGTCCCAGCGGCTGCCGCTGCTCCTCCTCGAACCGCCCGTCCCCTACGGCGGCCCCACCAAGCCCATGAAGGCGTCGCCGATCACCGGCGACCGGCACCGCATCGGCCGCACCCTCACCGGCAACGCCCGCGTGGTCTCCGCCGAGGCCAGGCCCGCCGCCGAGATCACCCGGGTCGACCTCTCGCACTCCGGGCTCGTCGTCGACATCCGGGTCCTCGGCACCGAGGTCGGCGAGCCCTGGGCCGAGTTCAAGGAGAAGCGGCGCCGCATCTCGATGCCGCTCGACCGGATCGGCCCCGCCACCTGGCGCGTCGTCGTCCCGCTGGAGCAGATGCGGCTGCGCCGCGGGGTCGACCACTGGGACGTCTCGCTCTGCGACGCCGACGTCCGGCCGATGCGCTTCGGCCGGCGCCTGCACGACGTGCGCAACCCGCTGCGCGTCTTCGCGATCAAGGAGACGGTGGTCGCCCCGCGCGGCCTCGACCCCATGATCGTGCACCCCCGATACACCGCTGCCGGAAACTTCCGGGTCACCTGCAGCCGCATGCCCGAAGCCGGGCGGAGTGACTGAATGAAGATCACCTTTCTCCTGACCACCGCGGACGCCGTGGGAGGGACGGAACGAGCGGTCTTCAACCAGGCCGCCGAACTGGCCGGGCGCCACGACGTCCGGATCCTGAGCGTCTTCCGCAGCGAGCCGGAGCTCTTCTTCCCGCTCGACGAGCGGGTCCGCGTCGACTACCTCGTCGACCAGACCGGCCCGGCCCCGCGGCCGGTGCGCGCCGCCGGCCTCGACGGCACCGTCTACGCCGGGCTGGCCGCCCAGCCCAGCGCGCTCGTCGACCGCGCCTGGGAGGCGGCGTTCAACCGCCTGTCGGACCTCGAACTGGAGCTGCACCTCCAGGGCACCGACACCGACGTCCTCATCACGACCACCCCGGCCCTGATGGCCCTGGCGGTCCAGCTCGCCCCGGCCCGCGTCATCACCCTGCACCAGGAGCACCGCGTCTCCGAGCTGCGCGGCACCAGCGGCGAGCCCCTGCTCCGGTACGCCTCCCGGCTCGACGCCCTCGCCGTGCTCAGCGGCCGGACCCGCGACTGGTTCGCCGAGACCCTCGGCGCCGGCGCCCCCCGGATCGACGTCGTCCCCAACGCCCTCCCCGCCGGCTTCCGCCCCCGCTCCACCCTGGAGACCCGCACGGTCGTGATGGCCGGCCGGCTCGTCGGCGAGAAGCAGATCGACCACGCCCTGGAGGCCTGGGCGCTGCTCGCCCCGCACCACCCGGACTGGAGCCTGCGGATCTTCGGCGACGGCCCGCTCAGCGGCGCGCTGCGCCGGCAGGTCGCCCAGCTCGGCCTCTACGACTCCGTGCAGCTCAACGGCAACTCGCCGCACCTCGCCGAGGAATGGGCCAAGTCCAGCATCGCCCTGATGACCTCCCGCAACGAGGCCTTCCCCCTCGTCCTCATGGAGGCCCAGGCGGCGGGCGTGCCGATCGTCTCGTACGACTGCCCCAACGGCCCGCGCGAGATCATCCTCGACGGCGAGTCGGGCATCCTCGTCCCGCCCGGGGACGTCGAGGCGCTCGCCCGCCGGCTCAGCCTGCTCATGTCCGACCGCGAGCTGCGGCACCGGATGGGCGCCACGGCCCACTCCTCGATCACCCGCTTCGCGCCCGACGCCGTCACCGCGCAGTGGGAGTCGATCTTCCGGGAGCTCGTCGCCGAACGGGACAGCGGTGCCCGGGCGGTCCGGAAGGCCGACCGCCAGGCCGTCCACGCCGTCACCAGCGGACTCCAGGGCACGGCCACGCCCGCCACGCCCGCCCCGGCCAGCCAGCTCCGCACCGGCGAGCAGCGCGGCCTCGAACAGCGGATCGCCAAGCGGTTCCCCCAGCTCGTCCGGGACGGCGGGCAGCTCTGCCGGGTGACCGAGGCCGAGTCGCCCTTCGACATCGTCCACGCCAACCTCGCGCTGGCCGCCGACGCCCTGGAGGCGGCCGGCGTGCCGTACCTGGTGGTGCGCGACACCAAGGTCCGCAACTCGGTCGCCGTGCACGCCTCGTACCGCGAGACGGTCGTCAAGGCGCTCACCGAGCGGTACCGCGACGAGCCGGTGTACGTCGCGCTGCTCAACGAGCGGGACACCGCGGTGAGCACGGTGCTCGCCGGGCTGCTGGAGCGGGTCGCCGAGCAGCCGCACGCCGCCCTGCGGGTGTACGGCAGCGCGGTGTCGCTCTCGCGCACCGCCCGCTTCGGCGCCGTGTACGGCTGCACCATCGCCTTCTGGGACGTCGACCCCGAGGACCCGGACGTCTTCGTCTCGCCGAACCGCACGCTCATCGGCGACCGGATCCCCAAGGCCGCGATGACGCCGGCCTCGACGACCCACTCCGGCCGGGTGTTCCCGACCATCAAGCCGTTCGCGCACCCGCTGCACGGCGAGGTGACCTTCCCCGTCGACGCCGTCTACACCTGGGTGGACGGCTCCGACGTCGCCTGGCTGGAGCGCAAGAACCAGGTCCTCTCCCAGCTGGGCCTGGAGACCGTCGACGCGGCGGCGAGCGCCGCCCGCTTCCGCAGCCGCGACGAACTCCGCTACTCGCTGCGGTCCATCGACATGTACGCCCCGTGGATCCGGAACATCTACATCGTGACGGACCGTCAGGCGCCCGCCTGGCTCGACCAGTCGCACCACCGGATACGCGTCGTCGACCACACCGAGATCTTCGGCGACCGCGGCGCGCTGCCCACCTTCAACTCGCACGCCATCGAGAGCCAGCTCCACAACATCGAGGGCCTCTCCGAGCACTTCCTCTACTTCAACGACGACTTCTTCATCGGTCGCACGGTCCTGCCCAGCCTCTTCTTCGCGGCCAACGGGCAGGCCAAGCACTTCCAGTCGCCGACGGCGATCCCGATGGTGCCGCCGAACGCCCAGGACGACTTCAACATCAGCGCCGCCAAGAACAACCGCGCGCTGATCTACGACAGCTTCGGCCAGGTCCTCACGCACGCCTTCCTGCACGCCCCGTACGCGCTGCGGCGCAGCGTCATGGAGGACCTGACGGAGTCGTACCCGGAGTGGGTGGCGGGGACGGCCGCGAGCCGGCTGCGCAGCCACACGGACGTGTCCATCGCGTCCTCGCTGCACCACTACCACGGGTACCACACCGGCTTCTCGGTGCCGGGGAGCATCTCCTGCGGCTTCGTCAACGTGGGCCTGAGCGAGCACCGGGCACGGCTCAACCGGCTGCTGATCACCCGGCCGAACGACGTCTTCTGCCTGAACGACTTCCACGACGGGGACGTGTCGGCGGACGAGCAGGACGCGATCCTCGCGGCGTTCCTGCCGAGCTACTTCCCGATCGCGAGCCAGTTCGAGTACGGGTCGCCGCGCAGCCGGCGCTACCACTCCGGCCTGCTTCCCGAGTGGCCGCTGTGACCCCGTCGCCCCGTACGACAGAGGAGAGTTCGTGAGCAAGATCTGCATCATCGGCAACTCGGTCGCGGCCTCGCGCACCGAGAAGGAGGCGCCCTTCGCCGGCTGGGGGCAGTTCCTCAAGGAGTACGTCGGCATCTACCACGACGTGCGCAACTACGCGCGCGACGCGATGACCGCGCGGGCGTACTACACCGAGCGGTTCCTGACGCTGCTCAACCTGCTGGAGCCCGACGACATCGTGCTCGTGGACTTCGGCGGGGTCGAGCAGCGCATCGACAAGCCGGGGCTGTACCACACCCACCGCGAGCTGCGGGAGTACCTCCACCTGTACGTCGACGGCATCCGGGGGGAGGGGGCCCTCCCGGTCCTGCTGACCCCGGCGGCGCGCTGCGTCTTCGAGGCGGACGGCACGGTCGCCGACACCCGCGACGACTACCCCCGGGTGGTGCGCGAGGTCGCCGCGGAGACGGGCGCCCCCCTCGTCGACCTCAACGCGATGACCACGCGGATGCTCCAGGAGCTGGGCCCCCAGCGGGCCCGCCAGTACTACCGCTGGGTCGACGCCGGGGAGCACCCCAACCACCCCGACGGGCTGATCGACGCCTCGCACTTCAACGCGGCCGGCGCCCACGAGGTCGCCCGGCTGGTCGCCATCGGCCTCCACCACACGGGCGCCATGCCCTTCGGCATGGTGAACCAGGACGCGATCGCGGTCGCCCCGCAGTACCCGCCGCCGCTGACCGAGTTCACCGTGGAATCGCCCGAGCGGATCCTGCGGACCGCCCCGGGTCCCACCGCCGCGCCGGTCTTCACCGGCCCGCGGGCCGGGCAGGCGGTCAGCGCGATGCAGAAGTTCTGGGGCACGGCCGAGCCCGGCACCACCTACCTGGCCTTCTTCGAGCAGGGCGAGTACCTGGGCGGCACCCGCGTCAACGCCGAGGGCAAGTGGACCTGGCGGCGTGCGCTCAAGTGGACCGTCGGCGACCACGTGATCCAGGCCGTGGGCTTCACGGACGAGGGGCTGACCGCCTCGGCGTCCCACCCCTTCGCGGTACGGGGCCACGTCGACCCGCCGGTCGTCCTCGGGCCGCGCGAGGGCAGGATCAGCGGCCCCCGGCCCCGGTTCTCCGGGACGGCGACGCCGGGGGTCTCCCAGGTGATCGTCCTGGAGGGCGACCGCCTGATCGCGGCCGCCCCGGTCGCGAAGGACGGCACCTGGAAGGTGACGCACGAGCACGACTGGCGGCCGGGCACCTACACCGTCCAGTTCGTGGCGATCTTCAGCGCGCTGCACTCCGAGCCCGCGTCGTACACCCTGCGGGTGCACGGCGTGCCCGAGGACCACTGGATCCGGCGGTCCGCGCTGGCGGCCCGCCACGAGTGCGGGGAGAAGTGCGAGCACTTCCCCTTCGCCGGGCGCTGGTGACCCGGTAGCCGGGGGACGCGCGGAAGGGGCCGGTGGCTGTCGCCACCGGCCCCTTCACTCGTGCGCGCTACCGCTTACGCCGGGACGCTCGCCACGCCCTGCGCCAGGAAACGCTTGCCGTTGACGCGCTCGGAGACGCCCTCGCGGTCCAGGTACGGCGTGATGCCGCCCAGGTGGAAGGGCCAGCCCGCACCGGTGATCAGGCAGAGGTCGATGTCCTGCGCCTCGGCGACGACGCCCTCCTCCAGCATGAGGCCGATCTCCTGCGCCACCGCGTCGAGGACGCGGTCGCGGACCTGCTGCTCGGTGAGGACGGTGTCGCCCTGCTTGAGCAGCGCGGCGACCTCGGGGTCGAGCTCCGGCTTGAAGCCGTTCTCCGGCTTGTAGACGTAGAAGCCGCGCTTGCCGGCCTCGACGACCGCCTTCAGGTTGGGGGAGACGGTGAAGCGCTCCGGGAAGGCGCGGTTCAGGGTCTCGGAGACGTGCAGGCCGATGGCGGGGCCCACGAGCTCCAGGAGGACCAGCGGGGACATCGGCAGGCCCAGCGGCTCGACCGCCTTCTCCGCCGTCTCCACCGAGGTGCCCTCGTCGATGACGTTCTGGATCTCGCCCATGAAGCGGGTGAGGATGCGGTTCACGACGAACGCCGGGGCGTCCTTGGTGAGGACCGCGGTCTTCTTCAGCTTCTTCGCCACGCCGAAGGCGGTGGCGAGGGAGGCGTCGTCGGTCCGCTCGCCCTTGACGATCTCCAGGAGCGGCAGGACGGCGACCGGGTTGAAGAAGTGGAAGCCGACCACGCGCTCCGGGTGCCGGAGCTTGGACGCCATCTCGGAGACCGACAGCGAGGAGGTGTTGGTGGCGAGGATCGCGTGCGCCGGGGCGACCGCCTCGACCTCCGCGAACACCTTCTGCTTGACGGACATCTCCTCGAACACGGCCTCGATGACGAAGTCCGCGTCCGCGAAGCCCTCGGCCTTGTCGAGGACGCCGGAGACCAGGCCCTTGAGACGGTTGGCCTTGTCCTGGTTGATGCGGCCCTTGCCGAGCAGCTTGTCGATCTCGCCGTGGACGTAGCCCACGCCCTTGTCGACGCGCTCCTGGTCGATGTCGGTCAGGACGACCGGCACCTCCAGGCGGCGCAGGAAGAGCAGGGCGAGCTGCGAGGCCATCAGACCGGCGCCGACGACGCCGACCTTGGTGACCGGGCGCGCCAGGGACTTGTCCGGGGCGCCGGCGGGGCGCTTGCCGCGCTTCTGCACCAGGTTGAAGGCGTAGATGCCGGAGCGGAGCTCGCCGCCCATGATCAGGTCCGCGAGGGCCTGGTCCTCGGCGTCGAAGCCCTTCTGGAGGTCGCCGTCCTTGGCGGCCTCGATGATGGCGAGGGCGCGGTAGGCGGCGGGGGCGGCGCCGTGCACCTTGGAGTCGGCGATCGCGCGGCCCTTGGCGACGGCGGCGTCCCAGCCCTCGCCCCGGTCGATCTCCGGGCGCTCGACGGCGACGGAGCCGTTCAGCACGCCGGCCGTCCAGACGAGCGACTGCTCCAGGAAGTCGGCGCCCTCGAAGAGCGCGTCGGCGATGCCGAGCTCGAAGACCTGCTTGCCCTTGAGCTGGCGGTTCTGGTTCAGCGAGTTCTCGATGATGACCTGGACGGCCTTCTCGGCGCCGATCAGGTTCGGGAGGATCGCGCAGCCGCCCCAGCCGGGCACCAGGCCGAGGAAGACCTCGGGGAGCGAGAAGGCCGGGAGGGCCTTCGACACGGTGCGGTAGGTGCAGTGCAGACCGACCTCGACGCCGCCGCCCATGGCCGCGCCGTTGTAGTACGCGAAGGTCGGCACGGCGAGCGCGGACAGGCGCTTGAAGACGTCGTGGCCGCCCTTGCCGATGGCGAGCGCCTCGTCGTGCTTCCTCAGCAGCTCGACGCCCTTGAGGTCGGCGCCGACCGCGAAGATGAACGGCTTGCCGGTGATGCCGGCGGCGACGATCTCACCGTTCGCGGCCTCGGCCTCGACCTGGTCGATCGCCGTGTTCAGGTTGGCCAGCGACTGCGGGCCGAAGGTGGTCGGCTTGGTGTGGTCGAAGCCGTTGTCCAGCGTGATCAGCGCGAACCGGCCCGCACCCGCGGGCAGTTCGAAGTGCCGGACGTGGGCCGAGGTCACGACCTCGTCCGGGAAGAGCTCGGCGGCGCCCTTCAGAAGCTCGGCGGTGGTGCTCACTTGCCCTCCCAGTGGGGGTTTTCCCAGATGACCGTGGCGCCCATGCCGAAGCCGACGCACATCGTGTTGAGGCCGTAGCGGACCTCCGGGTGCTCCTCGAACTGGCGGGCCAGCTGCGTCATCAGACGGACGCCGGAGGAGGCGAGCGGGTGACCGTAGGCGATCGCGCCGCCGTACTGGTTCACGCGGGCGTCGTCGTCGGCGATGCCGTAGTGCTCCAGGAAGGCGAGCACCTGGACCGCGAACGCCTCGTTGATCTCGAAGAGGCCGATGTCCTCGATGGACAGACCGGCCTGGGCGAGGGCCTTCTCGGTCGCCGGGATCGGGCCGTAGCCCATGACCTCGGGCTCCACGCCGGCGAAGGCGTAGGAGACGAGGCGCATCTTGACCGGGAGACCGTTCTCCCGGGCGAAGTCCTCGGAGGCGATGATCGAGGCGGTGGCGCCGTCGTTGAGACCGGCCGCGTTGCCCGCGGTGACGTTGCCGTGGACGCGGAACGGCGTCTTCAGGCCGGCCAGCGACTCCAGGGTGGTGCCCGGGCGCATCGGCTCGTCGGCGGTGACCAGGCCCCAGCCGGTCTCCCCGCCCGCCGGGTCGGTGCGGCGCACCGAGATCGGCACCAGGTCCTGCTGGATCTTGCCGTCGGCGTACGCCTTGGCGGCCTTCTCCTGCGAGCGCACGGCGTACTCGTCGGCGCGCCGCTTGGTGATGCTCGGGTAGCGGTCGTGCAGGTTCTCGGCGGTCATGCCCATGAAGAGGGCGGACTCGTCGACCAGCTTCTCGCTGACGAAGCGCGGGTTCGGGTCGACGCCCTCGCCCATGGGGTGACGGCCCATGTGCTCGACACCGCCGGCGATGACGGCGTCGTAGGCGCCGAAGGCGATGGAGCCGGCGACCGAGGTGACGGCGGTGAGGGCACCGGCGCACATGCGGTCGATGGAGTAGCCGGGCACCGACTGCGGGAGGCCCGCGAGGATGCCGGCGGTACGGCCGAGGGTGAGGCCCTGGTCGCCGATCTGGGTCGTCGCGGCGATCGCGACCTCGTCGATCTTCGCCGGGTCGAGGGCCGGGTTGCGGCGCAGCAGCTCCCGGATGGCCTTCACGACGAGGTCGTCGGCGCGGGTCTCGTGGTAGATGCCCTTCGGGCCCGCCTTGCCGAACGGGGTGCGGACGCCGTCGACGAAGACGACGTCCCTGACGGTACGAGGCACGATGGCTCTCCTCCAGGTGCGGGACGGCACTGCTGCGGCGCACACCACTAAGCGTGCGCTTGCTTCCTCCATGCTACTTGTGGGTAACCAGGCTGCCCACCCCCTGAGGGCCAAGCGGCGAAGGTCACATCCCCGGGCAGGCCGAAGCCCCCGGCGCCGAGGGGGTGCCGGGGGCTTCGGGTACGCGGCGGGACACGGGCTCAGCCCTTCGCCGCCAGCGCCTCCACCAGCAGCGGCGTCACCAGGCCGACCTGCCAGCGGCGGGCGCCGTGGGAGGTGAGGGCGGCGGCGACGGCGTCCGGGTCCGCCGCGGCGGGCGGCTCCCAGCAGATCCGGCGGACGGTGTCCGGGGTGATCAGGTTCTCCTGCGGGAGGCGCAGCCGCTCGGCGAGGCCCGTGACTCCGGTCCGGGCGGCGGCGAGGCGGGCGGCGGCGGCCGGGTCCTTGTCGGCCCAGGCGCGCGGCGGCGGAGGTCCGGCCGGCTGCTGGCCCGGCTGCGGCAGCTCGCTCTCGGGCAGCGCCCGGGCGCGGTCGACGGCGGCCTGCCACTGCTCCAGCTGGCGTCGGCCCATCCGGTGCCCGAAGCCGGGCAGGGCGGTGAGCGCGGCCACGTTCCCCGGCACGGCGAGCGCGGCCTCGATGATCGCCGCGTCGCTCAGCACCTTGCCGGGGGAGACGTCGCGCCGCTGGGCGATCCGGTCGCGGGCCGTCCACAGCTCCCGCACGATCGCCATCTGGCGGCGGCGGCGCACCTTGTGCATGCCGGAGGTGCGGCGCCACGGGTCCTTGCGCGGCGGGGCGGGCGGGGCGGCGGCGATGGCCTCGAACTCCTCGTGGGCCCACTCCAGCTTCCCCTGCCGGTCCAGCTCCTCCTCCAGCGCGTCGCGCAGGTCGACCAGGAGTTCGACGTCGAGGGCGGCGTAGCGCAGCCACGGGTCGGGGAGCGGGCGGGTCGACCAGTCCACCGCGGAGTGGCCCTTCTCCAGGGCGTAGCCGAGGACGGACTCGACCATCGCGCCGAGGCCGACGCGGGGGAAGCCCGCGAGCCGGCCGGCCAGCTCGGTGTCGAAGAGCGAGGAGGGGCGCATGCCTATGTCGCGCAGGCAGGGCAGGTCCTGGGTGGCGGCGTGCAGGATCCACTCGGTCCCGCCGAGGGCCTCGCCGAGACCGGAGAGGTCGGGGCAGCCGACGGGGTCGATCAGCGCGGAGCCCGCGCCCTCGCGGCGGAGCTGGACGAGATAGGCGCGCTGGCCGTAGCGGTACCCGGAGGCGCGCTCGGCGTCGACGGCGACGGGCCCGCGCCCGGCGGCGAAGGCGGCGATCACCCCGGCCAGGGCCTCGTCGCTCGCGACGACCGGCGGGATGCCCTCCCGGGGCTCCAGCAACGGGATCGGAAGCCCATTCACAGGGACGTCGTCGTCCGGGGGGCCGCCCCCGGTGGTGCGCAGTGCGGTGTCTGCTGCGGTCTCTTGGGCGTCGGTCACCTGTCAAGGGTATCCGCCGACGGCAAGCGCCCGCCGTCGGAACGTTCCGACGGCGGGCGCCTGCCGACGGAACGTTCCGTCGACAGGCGCCATGTTTCCGTCAGGCCGGTGTCAGTGGATGATCCCGGTCCGCAGCGCCACGGCGACCATGCCGGCCCGGTCGCCGGTGCCCAGCTTGCGGGCGATCCGGGCGAGGTGGCTCTTCACGGTGAGCGCCGAGAGGCCCATGGAGACGCCGATGGCCTTGTTGGACTGGCCCTCCGCGACCAGCCGGAGCACCTCGACCTCGCGGCCGGAGAGCTCGCGGTAGCCGCCCGGGTGGCTCGGGGCACCCGGGGGGCGGCGGTGGCCGAGCCGGGCGGCCGCGGCGCCGATGGGCGCGGCGCCGGGACGCGTCGGGTGGCCGATATTGGTCCGCGTGCCGGTGACGACGTAGCCCTTCACGCCGCCGGCGAGCGCGTTGCGCACCGCGCCGATGTCGTCGGCGGCCGAGAGGGCGAGGCCGTTGGGCCAGCCGGCGGCGCGGGTCTCGGACAGCAGGGTGAGGCCGCTGCCGTCGGGAAGGTGGACGTCGGCCACGCAGATGTCGCGCGGGTTGCCGACGCGGGGACGGGCCTCCGCGATGGACGACGCCTCGATCACGTCCCGTACGCCGAGCGCCCACAGGTGACGGGTGACGGTGGAGCGGACGCGCGGGTCGGCCACGACGACCATGGCCGTCGGCTTGTTCGGGCGGTAGGCGACCAGGCTGGCGGGCTGCTCGAGCAGAACGGACACTCGGCCTCCTGAGGGTGAAGGGGAGGGGACGGAGTCGGCTCGGGGAAGAAGCCGGGGGTGGACCCCGCTGCCGAAGGGGTCAATGACTCTTTCGGCAGCGGGGCCGCCCGCCTTTAGGGAAAGATCACGATTTAGTGAGTAACAATTAGGGCAATTCGGACGGGCGATCGATCATCCTACGAGCGGCCCCCGCTCTCTCACCCCCACGGGGGACCCCGTACGAATGCGAGAAGGGGCCCCGGAGGGCCCCTCTCACACACCTGTCCGCACCCCGCTCAGGCCCCCTGCGGCCCCCGGCGCTGGGGCAGCGAGACGACCCCCGCCCCCGACACCGTCCCCGTCGGACCCGGCGGCCCCGCCGGGCCCGTCGCGCCCGGCGGGTCGGCCGGGGCCGGCGGCAGGCCCGCGATCTGGCACAGCAGGTCGGACCAGGCCGCCAGGTGCGCCGCCGCGTCCGGCACCCCGCCCAGCCCCTCCCTGGGCGTCCAGGACGCCCGGATCTCGATCTGGGTGGCGGGCCGCCGCTCCGCGAGCCCGCCGAAGTAGTGCGAGCCCGCCATCGTCACCGTCCCGCTCGCCTCCCCGTACGCGAGCCCGCGCGCCTCCAGCGCCCCGGTCAGCCACGACCAGCACACCTCCGGCAGCAGCGGGTCCGCCGCCATCTCCGGCTCCAGCTCCGCCCGCACCAGCGTCACCAGCCGGAAGGTGCCCTTCCACGCCTCGTGGCCCGCCGGATCGTGCAGCAGCACGAGCCGCCCGTCCGCGAGGTCCTCCTCGCCGTCGACGACCGCGGCCTCCACCGCGTACGCGTACGGCGCGAGCCGCTGCGGCGGCCGGGTCGGCTCGACCTCCATCTCGGACCGCAGCCGTGCCGTCCGCAAGGCGTCCACCGCCCGCCGGAACGCCGGCGGCACCGGTGTCCCCGCCGTACTGTCCGCCTCGTCGCCCGTCCCTCGAATGCCGTCGGAATGATCGGAAAAATGTCCCTGAGCCGCAGCCATGCGGGGAAGAGTAGGCGGAACGGGGCCGCCATGCGGGGAGGGACACCCGCCCGGCACGAGCGGCTTCCGGCCACATGCGAAGATTTGGGCGTGAGCGCCATCAACAGCCCGACGGGCCAGCAGACGAAGCAGCAGTCGCGGACGTACGACTCCGCGTTCCTCAAGGCGTGCCGGCGCGAGCCCGTGCCCCACACCCCGGTCTGGTTCATGCGGCAGGCGGGGCGCTCCCTCCCCGAGTACCTGAAGGTCCGCGAGGGCATCCCCATGCTGGAGTCCTGCATGCGGCCCGAGCTGGTCAAGGAGATCACCCTCCAGCCCGTCCGCCGCCACGGGGTCGACGCCGCGATCTTCTTCAGCGACATCGTCGTCCCGCTCAAGGCCATCGGCGTCGACCTCGACATCAAGCCCGGCGTCGGGCCCGTCGTCGCCGAGCCGATCCGCACCCGCGCCGACCTCGACCGGCTGCGCGACCTCACCCCCGACGACGTGCGCTACGTCACCGAGGCCATCGGCATGCTCACCGAGGAACTCGGAGACACCCCGCTCATCGGCTTCGCCGGCGCGCCCTTCACCCTCGCGAGCTACCTCGTCGAGGGCGGCCCGTCCCGCAACCACGAGCACACCAAGGCGCTCATGTACGGCGACCCGCAGCTCTGGGCCGACCTCCTGGACCGCCTCGCCGGGATCACCTCCGCCTTCCTCAAGGTGCAGATCGAGGCCGGTGCCTCCGCGATCCAGCTCTTCGACTCCTGGGTCGGCGCCCTCGCCCCCGCCGACTACCGCCGCTCGATCCTCCCGGCGTCCGCCAAGGTCTTCGACGCGGTCGCCGGCTACGGCGTCCCGCGCATCCACTTCGGCGTCGGCACCGGCGAGCTCCTCGGCCTCATGGGCGAGGCCGGCGCGGACGTCGTCGGCGTCGACTGGCGCGTCCCGCTCGACGAGGCCGCCCGCCGCGTCGGCCCCGGCAAGGCCCTCCAGGGCAACCTGGACCCGGCCGTCCTCTTCGCCTCCACCGAGGTCGTCGAGGCCAAGACCGACGAGGTCCTGGCCGCCGCGAAGGGCCTGGAGGGACACGTCTTCAACCTGGGCCACGGCGTCATGCCGTCGATGGACCCGGACGCCCTCAGCCGCCTCGTCGCGTACGTGCACGAGCGCACGGCGGTCTGAGGCCCCCTCGGCGCGGCGGCGGGGTCAGCCCGCCGCCCGCACCGCCGCCACCGCCTTGCGGGCCGCGACCAGCACCGGGTCCCACACCGGCGAGAACGGCGGCGCGTACCCCAGGTCCAGCGCCGCCATCCGCTCCACCGTCATCCCGGCGGTCAGCGCCACCGCCGCGACGTCCACCCGCTTCGCCGCGCCCTCCCGGCCCACGATCTGCGTCCCGAGCAGCCGCCCGGTCCGCCGCTCGGCCAGCATCTTCACCGTCATCGGCGCCGCCCCCGGGTAGTAGCCCGCCCGGCTCGTCGACTCCACGGTCACCGTCACGTACCGCAGCCCGGCCTCCCGGGCCTCCTTCTCGCGCAACCCCGTCCGGGCGATCTCCAGGTCGCAGACCTTCGACACCGCCGTCCCCACCACCCCGGGGAAGGTCGCGTAGTCACCGCCCACGTTCGAGCCGATGACCTGCCCCTGCTTGTTGGCGTGCGTCCCCAGCGGCACGTGCCGCTCGCGGCCCGACACCAGGTCCAGCACCTCCACGCAGTCCCCGCCCGCCCACACGTTCTCGTGCCCCCGCACCCGCATCGCCAGGTCGGTCAGCAGCCCGCCGTGCGCGCCGAGCGGCAGCCCCGCCGCCTCCGCCAGCGAGGTCTCCGGCACCACGCCCGTCCCCAGCACCACCACGTCCGCCGGGTACTCGTCCGTGTCCGTGGCCACCGCCCGGACCCGCCCCGCGTCGTCGGTGAGGACCTTCGTCACCGCCGCGGAGCCGACCGTCCGGATCCCCAGCCCGTCCATCGCCTCGCGCACCAGCCGGCCCATGTCCGGGTCGAGCGTGGCCATCGGCTGCTCGCCCCGGTTGAGGACCGTCACCTCGTAGCCCCGGTTCAGCAGCGCCTCGGCCATCTCCACGCCGATGTACCCGGCGCCGACCACCACCGCCCGCCGCCCCGCCGCCCCGGCCAGCGAGTCCAGCAGCGCCTGCCCGTCCTCCAGCGTCTGCACCCCGTGCACGCCCGCCGCGTCGATCCCCGGCACCGCCGGCCGGGCCGGCCGCGCGCCGGTCGCGATCACCAGCTTGTCGAAGTCCGTCCACGTCTCCGTCCCGGCCTCCAGGTCCCTGGCCAGAACGCGCTGCCCGGCCAGGTCGATCTCCGTCACCTCGGTCCGCGTCCGCAGGCCGATCCCGCGCGCCCGGTGCTCCTCGGGGGAGCGGGCGACCAGCTCCTCCCGCCCCGCCACGTCGCCCCCGACCCAGTACGGGATCCCGCAGGCCGAGTACGAGGAGAACCGGCCCCGCTCGAAGGCCGTGATCTCCAGCTCTTCCGGCCCCTTGAGCCTGCGCGCCTGCGACGCGGCGGACATGCCCGCCGCGTCGCCGCCGATGACCACCAGTCGTTCGCTCATGCGTCCACGCTACGGCGCCGGGGCCGCCTCGTCCGGCTCCCCGTCGGACAGCGGCGGCCCCGCCGCGTCCGTCCGCCCCGGCTGCCCCGGTACGGAGGCGGGGACGGGCGCCGGCACCGGAGCCGTACGGGAGGACCGGGCCGCGCGGCGCGGGCGCACGACCCACCGCCACACCGCGTACCCGCCCAGCGCCACCGCCAGCCACGGCGCGAGCGCCGCGAGCACCACCAGGGTCCAGGCGACCACCGCGACCAGCGCGTCCCAGCCGCCCCCGAGGGCGTCGCCGACGGCCGGGCGGCTGTCGTCGGTCACCTCGTCCCCGACCGTCACCCGCTCCTTCTCGCGCAGGTCCAGGGTGATCGTCGCCAGCGAGGTCCGGTCCTTCAGCGACGCCTGCCGGGCCAGCAGCGCCTCCAGGTCCGCCTGCCGCCGGCTCAGCTCCCCCTCCAGGGTCACCACGTCGGCCAGCCGCTCCGCCCGGTCCATCAGCGCCCGGACCCGCGCCACGCTGGCCCGCTGAGTGGCGATCCGGCTCTCCACGTCGACGACCTGGTCGGTGACGTCCTGTGCCTCCGCCCGGCGGGCCAGCACCTTCCCGGTGCCGGCCAGGTCGGAGAGAACCCCGTCGTACCGGTCCTGCGGCACCCGCAGCACCATGTTCGCGCCGTCGTACCGGTCGTCCACGCGCTGCGTCGTCTCCGACTGCACCCGGCCCCCGGCGGCGGCCACCACCGCCCGCACCCGGTCGGCGGCGGGCGCCACGCGGTCCACCTCCACCGAGAGCGAGGCGGTACGGATCACGTGCTGCGCGGCCGGCGCCTCCGACGCGCCCGGCTTCGACGCGTCCGCCTTCGAGGCCGCCGCGGCGGACGGATCCGCCTTCGAGCCCGCCGCACTCCCCGCGCCGCCGGTGCTCCCCTCCTGCCGGGCCGCGTCCGGCGCGGCCTCCGCCGCCGCGCCCTTGGCGTCGGCGGCCCCGTCCGGGCCGCCGCCCGCGCAGCCCGCCACCAGCAGCGAGGCCGCGAGCAGCAGCGCCGCCCCCGCCCGTCTCCGCCCGACTGTCCCGACCGTCCTGTCCGACTTGCGCACCGCGTCCCCCTGGGGCCGTTGGAACCGACGTCCCTAGGACGTGCGGGACCCGCCGCCGGTTTGCCCCCCGGGGTAGCGATGCGGTCACGGTCCGGCCTCGGAACGGGACGACGGGGGCGGTTTGAGAGAGTGGTGCCATGAACGCGGACACCACGGGACCCCACGCCGGACCCCACGCCGTCGTCGTCGGCGGCGGCATCACCGGCCTCGCCGCCGCCCTCCGGCTGCTCGCCGCCGGCGCGCGCGTCACCCTCCTGGAGGCCGACGGCCGGCTCGGCGGCAAGCTGCTCGCCGGGGAGATCGCCGGCGCCCCCGTGGACCTCGGCGCCGAGTCCCTGCTCGCCCGCCGCCCCGAGGCCGTCGCCCTCGCCGAGGCCGTCGGCCTCGGCGACCGGCTCCAGCCGCCCGCCACCACCACCGCCTCCGTCTGGTCCCGCGGCCGGCTCGTCCCCATGCCCAAGGGCCACGTCATGGGCGTCCCCGGCACCGCCGACGCCGTCGCCGGACTCCTCTCCGAGGAGGCCCTGCGCAGGATCGGCCACGACCAGGAGCTCCCGCCCACCGAGCTGGGCGACGACACCGCCATCGGCGCGTACGTCGCCGAGCGGATGGGCCACGAGGTCGTCGACCGGCTCGTCGAACCCCTCCTCGGCGGCGTCTACGCCGGCGACGCCTACCGCATCTCGATGAAGGCCGCCGTCCCCGCGCTCTTCGAGGCCGCCCGCCGCCACCCCAGCCTCACCGCCGCCGTCCGCGCCGTGCAGGCCGCGGGCGCGGCAGTCCCCGCCGACGCCGCGGGCGCCGCCACCGGCCTCGGCGGATCCGCCTTCGCCGGCCTCGACGGCGGCGTCGGCACCCTCCCCGGCGCCGTCGCCGACGCCGTCCGCGCCGCCGGCGGCACCCTCCTCACCGGCACCCCCGCCACCGCGCTGCTCCGCTCCGGCGCCACCGGCTGGCGGGTCGTCACCCGGGAGCGGACCCTCGACGCGGACGCCGTCGTCCTCGCCGTCCCCGCCCCCGTCGCCGCCGGCCTCCTCGGCGGGCACGCCCCCGAGGCCGCCGCGCTCCTCGACGGGATCGACTACGCCTCCATGGCCCTGGTCACGCTCGCCTTCCGCCGCGCCGACCTGCCGGAGCTGCCCGGCTCCGGCTTCCTCGTCCCGCCCGTCGACGGCCACACCATCAAGGCGTCCACCTTCTCCAGCCAGAAGTGGCGCTGGGTCGGCGAGGCCGCCCCCGAGCTCTTCGTGCTCCGCACCTCCGTCGGCCGGCACGGCGAGGAGGCGCAGTTCCACCGCGACGACGAGGACCTGACCGCCGCCTCCCTCAAGGACCTCGGCGCCGCCACCGGCCTCACCGCCCGGCCCGTCGCCACCACCGTCACCCGCTGGGCCGGCGGCCTGCCGCAGTACCCCGTCGGGCACCTGGAGCGGGTCGCCCGGGCCCGCGCCGCCCTCGCCGGCCTGCCCGGACTGCGCCTCGCGGGCGCCGCCTACGACGGCGTCGGCATCCCCGCCTGCGTCGCCTCGGCGCACCGCGCGGCGGACGCCGTGGCCGACGAGATGATCGCCACGTCGGAAACGGGGCACCCCGGTGCGGGGCACTCCTCGTGACGGGCGAGAATAGGCGTATGAGTGCGCCCGAAAAGATCCCGAACGCCGGTAAGAAGGCGAAGGACCTCAACGAGGTCATCCGCTACACCCTGTGGTCCGTCTTCAAGCTGCGCGACGTCCTGCCCGCCGACCGGACCGGCTACGCCGACGAGGTCCAGGAGCTCTTCGACAAGCTGGCGGCGGAGGACGTCACCGTCCGCGGCACGTACGACCTCTCCGGTCTGCGCGCCGACGCCGACGTCATGATCTGGTGGCACGCCGAGACGAGCGACGAGCTCCAGACGGCGTACAACCTCTTCCGCCGCACGAAGCTGGGCCGCGCCCTGGAGCCGGTCTGGTCGAACATGGCGCTGCACCGCCCGGCCGAGTTCAACAAGTCGCACATCCCGGCCTTCCTGGCCGACGAGACCCCGCGCGACTACGTCTCGGTCTACCCCTTCGTCCGCTCCTACGACTGGTACCTGCTGCCGGACGAGGACCGCCGCCGGATGCTCGCCGACCACGGCAAGATGGCCCGCGGCTACCCCGACGTCCGGGCCAACACCGTCGCCTCCTTCTCGCTCGGCGACTACGAGTGGCTCCTCGCCTTCGAGGCCGACGAGCTGCACCGCATCGTGGACCTCATGCGCCACCTGCGCGCCTCCGAGGCCCGGATGCACGTCCGCGAGGAGGTCCCCTTCTACACCGGCCGCCGCAAGAGCGTCGCGGACCTGGTGGCGGGCCTGGCCTGACGGCCGCCCCACGACCTGGTGGCGCCCCGGCTCCCAGCCGGGGCGTTCGCCCCTCGACCCGGAAGATCAGACGGCCGCCACGCCATGGCAGGCCGCTCCAGCGACACCGGGTCCGGCACCGGGTGCGGCGCGCGCGAGCGCGCCGCACCGGCGTCCCCTCCCTCCCCCCCCGGTCCCCTACGGGGCCCCCAGCGCGGCCCGCAGCTCCGGCTCCAGCACCGCCGGCCCCCGGGTGGCGAGCGCCGTGAGCAGATCCTCCGCCGACAGCCCCGCGAGCAGCCGCTGACCGGCGTGCGAGGCCCACGGGCCGTACGGATACGACTCCGTCCGCCCGATCAGCAGACAGAGCCCCGAGGCCGTCAGCGGCAGCGCGAACCCGGCGAGCGCCCGCACCCGCTCCGCCTCCGGCACCAGCGGCACCGCGACCGCCCCCAGCGCCAGCGCCAGCAGGAACGCCCCCCGCACCGCCCGCAGCCCCGCCGCGACCTCCCGCCGGCCCGGCGCCGGCACCGCGAGCCCCCGCGCCACCAGCCCCTCCTCGATCCGGCGTACGCACGGGGCGGCGGCGACGGCGGGCCGCAGCCCCGGCACCGGCGCCTGGCCGCCCGGACCGATCGCGCCGAGCACCGCCCGCTCCAGCTCGTCCCCGCCGCCGGAGCCGTCGACGACGGTGGCCCAGCCGGTGTGCGCGAGCAGCAGCCGCCGGGCCCGGTGCATCGACACCAGCGTCAGCTCCGTGACCCGCCCGGGACCCCCGGCGAGGAACGCCGCCTCGCCCAGGGTCAGTTCACCGCCCCCGGCCGTCCCCGCGGGGGACCCGCCGGCGGCGATCGAGGCCCGGCAGAGCCGGGCGCAGGCGACGGCGGTCACGACGCCGGCGACGAGGAGCAGCGGGATCCACACCATGATCGAGTTG
This sequence comes from Streptomyces sp. NPDC014656, assembly GCF_043084305.1. Taxonomy (NCBI): domain Bacteria; kingdom Bacillati; phylum Actinomycetota; class Actinomycetes; order Kitasatosporales; family Streptomycetaceae; genus Streptomyces; species Streptomyces sp. NPDC014656. The sequence goes on along the minus strand of NZ_JBIBZN010000006.1, from coordinate 162,677 downwards.
TACGTCAGGGCCCCCGGCCCCGCCACCCGAACGGCTCAACCGCTGGACCCGCAGGAGGAGCCGCCGCCCCCGCACGACGAGGACGACGAGGAGCCGCACGACGACGAGGAGGAACCGCAGGACGAGGAGGAACCGCACGACGAGGAGGACGAGCAGGACGAGCCGCCCGACCCGGAGCCCGACCCGGAGTCCGAGCCCCAGCCGTCCCCGCCGCCCGTCGCCGCTCCCGCGCACCACACCACCACGGCCGCGGCGGCCGTCGTGTCGGAGGAGGACCACGACCCGGTACGGCTCCGGCTCCCCCGTACCGCCCCGCCGGGCCGGGCCGCGTCCCGCAGCCGCTCCCACAGGTCGCGGTCGGGCAGCGCCCGGATCCCGCCGAGGGCGACGGCGTGGACGCCCCCGTAGCCGTGGGCGCTCCGGTAGGCGGCGAGCGCCGCGAGTCCCGCCGTGCTCACCTGGCGCGTGTAGGTGGTGCCGCAGATCAGCCCCGTGACGAAGCAGACGAAGAAGAGCGGCAGCAGCTTCACGAAGAACGGCACGGTGGGCCCGTCCGCCGTGAACTCGGCGAAGGTGGCCACGATGCCGACCGGGAGCAGCAGGACGGCTCCGATGAGGAGGCCGACGCACCACCGGCGCAGGGTGCGGCGGGGACCCGGCAGGGTCACCAGGCCCCGTGCGGCGAGGTCGTCGCCGATCTCCTGCACCGCCGGGTGGGTCATCACCGCGAGGCGCAGGGCGCGCAGCGAGCCGCTGGGGGCGGACGCGTGGCTGTCCAGGACCGCCCGCTCCACCGGGTCGTGGACGATCCGGTGGACGACCGCGACGACCCCGGGGCCGCCGATGACGATCCGGCCGTCCAGGTGCATGGCGGCGAGCGCCGTGTCGGCGACGCGTCCGGGGCCGCCGGCGAGGAACGCGGCCTCGTGGACGTCCCGGACCGGCCCGCTGGGCCCGCCCCGGACACGCCGGGCCAGTACGAAGAGGCGGACGAACACGGCGGCGGCCGCCAGGTGGAGCGTCAGGAGGAGAGGGTCCATGCCGGTCACCGCCCCCCGAACACGCGCCGGGCCAGCCGCCCCACGAGCCCGGCCGGCCGGTCCTCGGCCCGCTCCCGCCACCAGCGGGTCAGTTCCCGCCGCTCGGGCCGCTCGTCCAGGAGCAGCGACTCGACGAAGTCGAGCGCGTCCCGCCGGTAGCTCCCCGGCATGGGCCGGGTCCGGGCGTAGGCGAGGAACGCGGGCCGGAACCCCGCGCCGAGGATCTCCGGCAGCTCGGGCGCGATCCGCGCCACGACCGAGGCCCGCTTCGCCGCGAGCGCCCGGCTCTGCACCCGCATCCGCCGCACGTCGAAGCCCTCGGGCACCGGAGTCCCCGCGACCAGTGCCGACAGCACCGCCACCTGCCCCACCCCCACTCTCTGCCGTGCCTCGTCCCCGGCGGTCACCGGGGCCCCGCCCTCCGGCCCGGCCGGCGCCGCGGCCCGGTCCGGCGGCGCCGGCACGGCTGCGGACACCGGCGGGGTCCCGGCCGCCGCGAGGGCCCCGGCCGGCATCAGCCCGCCGGAGACGCGGGCGCCCGCGCCGATGAGGAGCGGGTCGCCGCCCGCCAGGGCCCGGCCGGCCCGCAGGGCGGCGCCGGCCCCGTGCCGCGGCGCCGGCCGGCCGCGCGGCGCGGCGGCGGGCGCCGGACGGCGGCGGGCCGCCGCCACCGTCGCGCGGATCGCCGTCAGCTCGGCGGCCAGCTCGGCGGCGGGCGGGAAGCGGTCGTCGCGCTCCAGCAGGACGCCCGGCGGGGCGACCCGCCCGGCGAGGTCCGCCAGGATGTCGAGGACCGGCGGCGGGACCGGGTGGGCGTGGGTGTCGTGCCAGACGCCGTCCCGCTCGACGCCGCCCGCCACGTGGACGTAGGCGATGGCCTCCACCGGCAGTTCGGCGAGCGCCCGTGCCGGGTCCTCGCCGCGGTTGCGGTGGTTGGTGTGCAGGTTGGCGACGTCGATGAGGAGCCGCACCCCCGTGCGCTCCACCAGCTCCGCCAGGAACCGCCCCTCCGACAGCTCCTCGCCCGGCCAGGAGAAGAGCGCGGCTATGTTCTCCAGGGCCAGCGGCACCGGCAGCGACTCCTGCGCGATCCGCACGTTCTCGCAGAGCACGTCCAGGGCGTCCCGGGTGCGGGGGACCGGCAGCAGGTGCCCGGCCTCCAGGGGCGGGCTCGCGGTCAGCGGCCCCCCGGCCCGGACGAACGCGATGTGCTCGGTGACGAGCGGCGCCCCCAGCGCCTCCGCCTTCGCCGCGAGCGAGGCCAGCCGCTCCGGGTCCGGCCGGTCCGCCCCGCCGAGCCCCAGCGACACCCCGTGCGGCACGACCGTGACGCCCCGGGCCCGCAGCCGGGCCAGCGACTCGGGCAGGTGGCCGGCGCACACGTTCTCCGCGACGACCTCCACCCAGTCGACCCCGGACAGCTCCTCGACCGCGTCCGCGATCTCGGGACGCCAGCCGATGCCGATGCCGAGTTCCGTCATGTCCCCCTCCTTCGGTCCTCAGTCACCCACGTGATGACCCCGGCGGCGCCGGTCGAACCCGAAGGGGAGGAGGTTCAGAGCTTCATTTGAGGTTCCCGGTCACCGGGCGCCCGGAACCGCCAGGACCCCGGGGTAGGCCGACACCACCGTCGCGCTGCCCGGCGCGATCTCCGTGAAGCCCGCGTCCCGCACGACCGGCAGGCCGCTCGCGGCGAGGGCGGGCCACTCGGCCTCCGGCGCCGTGCGGACGGCGAGCGGGAAACCGGCCTCCCGCCAGGCCGCCCGGGCGGCCCCGTCCAGGGCCCACCAGAGCAGCTGCGCGCCGTGCCCGGCCTGCGCCATCGCCTTGCCCGCCGACATGCCGAGCCCCGGGTTCATCCAGAGCACCGCCGCGCCCTCCGGGACCGGACCGGGCTCCGCCGGGTCGTCGAGGTCGGTGCCCGACACCTGGAGCTTGGCCAGGTCCTTGGGCCAGCCGTCCAGCGGGATCGGCGGGAAGACCCGCACCTGCGCCTCCGCGCCGGTCTCGGTGATGCCGGGCAGGCCGCCGGCCCGCCGCCACTCCGCACCGCGCGCCCGCCGGACGACCTTGCGGATCCGGGCGTCCTCCCAGTCGGCGACGGCCCGCGCCCACTCCCCCTCGCCGTGCGCCCGCTCGTCGGTCAGCAGCCGGAGCACGGCGCGGGCCGCGGTCTCCAGGGCGTCGGTGCGGGCCGGGGGCGCGTCCTTCTCGATGCGCACCACCAGGGGCAGGACGAACTGCGGCTTCCCGTCGCGGGGATCGGCGCGGGGGTCGGTGCGCGGCTCGGCTCGGGGCTCGGCGCGCGGATCGGTGCGGGGCTCGGTGTCGTCGCTGCTCACCCGGTCAGTCTGCCACCGCCCGGCACCGGGGGATCTTGTGGCCGGGGGTGCGGCCGGGCGAGGATCGCGTCCATGAGCGCGTACGTCGGAGAGCGGGAGCCCGTGCGGCTCGCGGGTGTCGGGCGCCGGTACGGTCCGCGCGGCCCGTGGGTGCTGCGCGGCGTCGACCTGGAACTGCCGCCCGGCCGGCTCGTCCGGGCCGGCGGGCCGAACGGGGCCGGCAAGTCGACGCTGCTGCGGCTGGTCGCCGGGGTCGACGCCCCCGCCGAGGGCCGGATCACCGGCCGCCCGCCCCGGACCGCGTACGTCCCCGAGCGCTTCCCGCCCGCCCTGCCGTTCACGGCCCTCGGCTACCTGGCGCACCTCGGCCGGCTCCAGGGCCTGCGCGCCGGCGCGGCCCGGGCCCGGGCGGGGGAGTGGCTGGAACGGTTCGGCGCGGGCGCGTACGCCGGCACCGCCCTCGCCGGGCTCTCCAAGGGCACCGCGCAGAAGGTGGCCGTCGCCCAGGCCCTGCTCGCCGGGCCCGGGCTCCTCGTGCTCGACGAGGCGTGGACGGGGCTCGACCCGGAGGCCCGCACCGAGCTCGACCGGGCGGTGCGGGAGCGGGTCGCCGCCGGTGCCGCCGTCCTCTTCGTCGACCACGACCCGCGCCGGCTCGCGGGCGAGGCCGACACGGTCCTGCGGGTCGCGGACGGCCGGGTCCGGGCGGAGGAGTCCGCGCCGGGGTCCGCGTCGGGCTTCGCGTCGCGGTCTGTGTCGGGGGCCGTGTCGGGGTCCGTGTCGGGGTCTGTGTCGGGGGCCGTGTCGGGGGCCGTGTCGGGTCCCGCATCGGGGGCCGTGTCGGGTCCCGCGTCGGGGTCTCTGCCGGGATCTGTGCCGGGGTCCGTGCCGGGCTTCGCGTCGGGGTCCGTGCCGGGTCCCGCGTCGGGTCCCGCGTCCGTCTCCGTGTCCGTGCGGATCGTGGCCTCCGGGGGCCGGGCGCTGCCCGGCTCCCTGCCGGGCGGGGCCGCCGGGGTGCCGCTCGCGGACGGCGGCGGCGTGCTGTTCCGGGTCGGCGGGGCGGACTCCGACGCGCTGCTGCGGGTCCTGCTCGGCGCGGACTGGCACGTCCACCGCGTCGAGACCGAGGCGGCGACCGTCGGGGAGCGGGTGTGACGGCGCTCCTGCGGTACCACTCCGCGCTCCTCCTCCGCTCCCAGCGGTGGCTCGCCCCGCTGCTCCTGTACGCGGCCCTGGTGGCGGTCGGCGTCCGCCCGGGCGATCCCGTCCTCGGCTCGCTCGGCATCGCGGCGGCGGCCCTCGTACCGGTTTCCGCCTGGTCGGTGCGGATCTGCCTGACGCAGGAGCCGGCCGCGGCCCGGGCGGTGACCGCCGCGGCCGGCGGCCGGTCCCGCGCGCACCGGGCCGCCCTCCTCACCGGCGCCGGCTGGCCGGTGCTCGTGGGCGCGGTCGCGGTCGGCGCGGTGACCGGCACGGGCGATCCGGCGGGGACGAGCGGCCCGGCCGCGCTGCTCGCCGGCCTCCTCGCCACCACCGCCTGCGCGCTCACCGGCGGGGCCGTCGGCGCGCTCGCCTCCCGGCCGTTCGTCGCGGCGCCGGGCTGGTCGGTCGCGGTGCTGCTCCTCGGCTCCCTGCTCGCGCTGGTGACCACGGGGTCGCCGGCGAAGCACGCGGTCACCGCCCTGGTCGCGGCCGACGGCGGGGCCCGGCCGCCGTGGGCCGCCTGCGCCGCCGCCGTCCTTCTGGCCGTCGTGACGGCGGCCGTGTCCGGCCGGGCCGGCGCCCGCCTGGAGTGAGGGCCCGGAGCCGCCGCAGTAACCTCGATGGCATGACCATGGAATCCGGGGCCTCCTGCGCCCCCGAGCCCGCGCCCCGGCCGCCGAAGGCCACCGAGGGGCCGTACGCGCGCTGCGTGCTGTGCCTGGAGCCGACCGAGTACGCGGAGTCGGCCAAGGGCATCGTGCTGTGCCCGGTCTGCGAGTGGCAGGAGGCCCAGCGCAACGCCTGCTCCGGCTGAGCCGCCGCCCCCGGTCAGCCCGCGCGCATCAGCTCGGACACCTTCACGAAGCGGTAGCCGCGGGCCCGGAGTTCGGGGACCACGCGGCGGATCGCGCGCTCCGTGGCGGGGGCGGCGCTGCGGGTGCAGTGGAGCACGACCACGGAGCCGGGGCGGACGCCGGAGAGCACCTGCTCGGCCACCGCGTCGGGGTCCTTCGCGAAGGCGTCCCCGCCGACCACGTCCCACTGGACGGCGGTGACGCGGGCGGGGGCGAGCGCGTGGCGGGCGGTGTCGTCGTAGCAGCCGCCCGGGAAGCGGAAGTACGGCACGACGTGGACCGCGCCGGCGTCGCGGAAGGAGTCGAAGGCGCGCCGCACGTCGGCCGCCATGTCCGGTGCGGCGACCGTCGGCAGGCCGTAGCAGGGCTCGGCGAAGGCGTAGTGGCTGTAGGAGTGGTTGGCGATCTCGAAGCGGGGGTCGCGGCCGATCGACCGGGCCTGGTCGGGGTACTCCTCCGCCCAGCGGCCCGTCATGAAGATCGTCGCGTCCACCTCCAGCCGGCGCAGGGTGGCGATGAGCTCCGGATTGTCGAAGCGCTCGCCGCGTGCCGCCCGGGGCCCCTGGTCGGCGGTCATGTCGGCATCAAAAGTGAGCGCGACGACCTTCTCCGCGCTCCGGCCCGTCCGGCGTTCGTAGACGGGGGTGAGCCCGCCGGCCCCCGGCGCCAGGGTCGGGGCCGCGGCGGGTCCCGCGCCGGGCTTCGGCCGGGCGGCGGCGCTCGCGGAGGGCGCGGGGAGCGCGGGGGCGCGGGAGGCGGTGCCGGTCTTCGTCGCGGAAGCGGGGGCGGGGGACGGGGCGGCGGCCCCGTCGCCGCAGCCGACGAGAACGGCGCCCAGGAGACCGAACACCGCCAATTTTCGTACAGGAATGTTCACGAACGGAAGCTATACGACCAAAGTGTCGAACGCTCGCGACGCGGCAGCGGCAACGCCCGAGTCCACGCGCCGAGCTGACTCGCCGTCGCCCGGGGGAGCCGGGCGGCCCTCAGCCGGAGGGCCCGTCGGCGGGGGCGTCCCGGGTGCGGGAAAGGCCGTCCGGCGCGTGCCCCGGGGTGCCGATCCAGCCCCGCTGCGAGGCCATCGCCCCGGCCTGGAAGCGGCTCCGCGCCCCCAGCATGTCCATGATCGCGGCCACGGTCCGGCGGGTGGTGCGGGTGGAGACGCCGAGCCGCTTCGCGATGGTCTCGTCGGTGTGGCCGTGCTCCAGGAGCCGCAGGGTCTCGCGCTCCTGGGAGGTGAGCCCCCGCTGGTCGCGCGTGCGCGCCGCGCCGAGCCGGTCGGCCCGGTCCCAGGCGAGGTCGAACAGGGTGCACAGCGCGGTGAGCGTGCCGTCGCCGCTGAGCAGCACGGCGCTGTGCCCGCTGTTCTCGCCGTACACCGGCAGGACGGCGACCCGGCGGTCGAGGACCGTCATGCGGACCGGGACGTCGGGGGTGGTGCGGACCTCGCCCCCCTTGGACGCGAGCCAGTTCGCGTACTCCATGCCCGCCGGGCTGTTGCGGATCGACTCGGGATAGAGGGTGCGCATCCGGATGCCGCGGGCGAGCGTCCTCGCGTCCAGCGGCTTGGCCGACTCGATGTTGCTCTCGTCGGGCGCGTCCGGGACGAACGCCATGATCTCGTGGTCGACGTGACGGCTCAGCTCGGCCAGCCGGTCGCGGATCCGGTCCACGCCGACGAGCGTCTCCACCCCGGAGGAGTCCCCCACCGGCTGGAAGCCGACCCAGTCCGCGATCAGCTGGGCCGCCGCCGCTCTGGACGCCTCCAGCTTCTGCTGCTGGGCGAGCAGTTCCGCCTGCTGGCGGGCGAGTAACGACTCCATCGCCAGCTCCGGGCTGACCGCGTGGAGCCGGGTGCGCTCCGTGGCGGACGGGCGCAGCAGCGAGAGTTCGCTGAGCCGTCCGAGCGCCTTCCGGACGTCCGCCTCGGGCAGCGAGAGCGAGGCGGCCAGCTCCGCGACCCCCCAGTCGGAGTGCTGAAGCAACATCCGGTAGATGCTTTCCGTTCGGGTGTCGATTCCCAGTGCGTCCAGCATGTGTGTACCCCCCATAGATACGTGTACGAATCATCACACGCCCTGTGGCCCCGCTTTCCTGCCGGTACGGAAGAAACGAGGGTTCTGGCAGGTTCCGGCCATGTCCGCTAGGGGACTCCGCCGAGCCGGGGAATGCGCGGGGCGGCCCGGGAACATCGGGGGATGTATCTGGTCCACGTGTGGTTGTGCCGCGCCGTCGACGGCGCGCCGTCCCGGGAGTTGGCGCGGGAGTTCCGCGCGGCGGCGGCTCCGGACGAGGGCGTGGAGCACGCCGTGGTGCACCACGTCTCCGGCCGGGAGACCGTCGTCGGTCTCTTCCTCCGGCGGGAGAGCCTCGCCGCCGCGGAACGCGCGGCCGCGGCGGTGTGCGCGCGCGTGCTGATCCGGCACGCCTCGTGGGGATTCGAGGCCGTCTCCTGCGAGGCGGTGCTGATGACGCCGTTCCCGGAACCGTAGGATCCCGGCCCGGCGCCGGCCGTGTCCCGAACCGGCCGTGTCCCGATGCTGACAGGGCGGATCGCTTCACCGGAATACGGGCCTGGTGCACGCTTCAGTCATCCGGATCTCCGGTCCGACGAATTCCCCTCCACCGCAAAGGACTTCGCCATGCTGCGTGCCCGCGTCGCCGCCATCCTGACGCTCGCGTTCGTCTTCGCCGGAATCAGCACCACGGCGATGGCGGACAGCCCGGTCGTCAAGGCCACGCTCGGCTGGCAGTGAGTGAATTCCCCGGCCTCACCGGGCCGGAGATCCCGTGCGGAAGAACCCATATTCCTTGAAAGGCGAAAAATGAGCAGGATCAGAAGGACCCGCCGCGTCGCCGTCGCCCTCTGCGCGGCCACGGCGCTCGGACTCGGCGCCACCGGGGCCGCGTTCGCCGAGCAGTCCGGGCCGGCCGGCGGCCACCCGGCCGCGCGGGCCGGCGGGCACGAGTACCCGGGCGCCGGCCAGGGCAAGGTCACCCCGGTGCCCGACGAGTACCGCACGGGAGCGGGTGCGCGCGGTCTGACCGCGGCCGAGGGGATCACCCGGAGCGAGGTCATCGCCCGGGCGAAGTCCTGGGTCGGCAAGGGCCTGGACTACAGCTGGACGAACTACCACCAGGGCTACCGGATGGACTGCTCCGGCTACGTCTCGATGGCCTGGGGACTCGGCAGCTCGCTGGCCACCCCCAACTTCGTCCCCGGCACGGCCGAATGGATAACGAAGGCCGAACTCAAGGCCGGTGACGCGCTGCTGGACGACGACTCCGGCGCCGACGGCCACATCGTCCTCTTCGAGGAGTGGGCCACCGCCGACAAGACCTCCTACTGGGGCTACGAGTTCACCCCGAGCGGTGTCCACCACCGCATCCTCCCCTACCCCTACTACGCGGGTAAGGGACCCTTCGCGCCGGTCCGTCTGAAGAACATCGTGGACGACCCGATCCCGGAGGCGCAGGCCCCGAAGGAGGACACCTCCTCCCGGGTGAACGCGGACTTCAACGGCGACGGCCGCGACGACGTGGCGGCCCTCTACGGCTACGGCGACGGCTCCGTCGCGCTCTTCACCTTCCTCGCCCGTCCCGACGGCGGCTTCGACGCGCCGCTGAAGTCGTGGACCCGCCCGCCGGGCAACTGGACCTTCAAGAGCGTCAAGCTGACGGCCGGCGACTACGACGGCAACGGCCGGGCGGACCTGGCCGCCATGTACGACTACGCCGACGGCTCGGTGTCGCTGTTCACCTTCAAGTCCCGCACCGACGGCGGCTTCTCCGACCCCGTGAAGTCCTGGACGACCGCCCCGGGCAACTGGTGGCCCGAGAACGTGAAGCTGGCCTCCGGTGACTTCGACGGCAACGGCCGCGACGACGTGGGGGCGTTCTACGGCTACAGCGACGGCCGGGCCGCGCTCTACACCTTCAAGCCCGACGCCACCGGCGCGTTCGGAACGCCGCTGCGCTCCTGGAACGTCCCCGAGAACTACTGGTGGGGCGAGAACGTCGAGCTCGCCGTCGGCGACTTCGACGGCAACGGACGCGACGACCTCGCCGCCATGTACGGCTACGAGGACGGCACCGTCTCGATGTTCACCTTCAAGTCCCAGACGGACGGCGGCTTCGTGGCGCCCGTGAAGTCCTGGACCACGGAGCCCGGCAACTGGAACTTCTCCAACGTCAAGCTGACCGCCGGCGACTACGACGGTGACGGCCGCGCCGACGCCGCCGCCTTCTACGGCTACAGCGACGGCCGCGCCGCGCTCTACACCTTCCTCACGAGGACCGACGGGACCTTCAACGCCCCGGTGCGGTCCTGGAACGTGCCCGCGGACTACTGGTGGGGCGAGAACGTGCAGATCGCCTCCGGCGACTACGACGGCAACGGACGCTCGGACGTGGCCGCCTTCTACGGCTACAGCGACGGCCGCGCCGCGCTCTACACCTTCAAGCCCGACACCACGGGCAAGTTCGCCTCCCCGCTGCGCTCCTGGAACGTGCCCGCGGACTACTGGTGGGGCGAGCACGTGAAGCTCGGCTGACCCGGGCCCGGCCGGTCCCCGAGGACCGGCCCGGCCCCGCGCCCCGAAGGCCCCCGCGCACAGAACGGGGCCGCCCGGCACCCGCCGGGCGGCCCCGGCCCCCGCCCTGCCCGCGCGCGGCCGGCCCCCGCCTCCGCCCCTCCCCGCCCGCCCGTCCGCCCAGCGGCCCCGTACACCGGAAGCGAGCCCCGCCCATGCACGCGTCACCCCCTGTCCGCCCCCCGAGAAGCGCCCGCGCCGGCCGGGCCGTCGCCGCCGCGCTGACCGCCCTGGCCCTGGCCGGCGTGACCGCCCCGGCGGCCTCCGCCCTCCCCGCGGCCTCCGGTACGGCCGCCGCGGCCGGGGACACCAGGCCCGTCGAGTACCGGGGACTGCGCCTGGACGTCCCCGCCGACTGGCGCGTCGTCGACCTGGAGGAGTCACCCGGGACCTGCGTCCGCTTCGACGCCCCCACCCTCTACCTGGGCCACCCCGGCTCCGGGCAGTCCTGCCCCGCCGACGCGGTCGGCGAGCGGACCGACGCCCTGGTGGTGGAGCCCCTCGCCGGGGCCGCCGTCCAGGACCCCGCCTCCGTCCTCCGCGTGCCGGCCGGCCGCCCCCTCCCGACCCGCGTCGGGGACGACGTGGACCGCGAGGCCGTCCTCTCCGTCGAGGGCGCCGGGCTGCTCGTCACGGCCGTCCGGGGCGCCGGCGCCGACACCGTCTCCCGGGTGGTCGGCTCCGGGCGCGTCGGACCCGCCGCCGTCCCGGGCACGCTGCCCGCCCCCCGGGCCGGCACCGGGGCCGGGGACACCGCCGGAACCGCGAGGGCACTGGCCGCGGAGCCCACCACCGGATACACCGGCAAGGCCTTCGACGCCTGTACGGCCCCGTCCGCGAGCCTCATGCAGGCGTGGAAGGCGAACTCGCCCTACGACGGCGTCGGCGTCTACATCGGCGGCCCCACCCGGGTCTGCGCCCAGCCCAACCTGACGGCCGGATGGGTCTCCGACCGCACGGCCGAGGGCTGGCACATGATCCCGATCTACGCGGGCCGCCAGGCCGGCGGGATCACGGCCGGCGAGGCCGCCGCGCAGGGCAGGGCCTCCGCCGACGACGCGGTGGCCAAGGCCAAGGGCCTCGGCTTCCCGGCCCAGACCGTGCTCTACACCGACATGGAGGACTACGACTCCTCCCTCTACCGCACCCGGGTCCTCGACTACCTCTCCGCCTACGGCGCGCGCGTCCGCGAACTCGGCTTCCGCGCCGGCGTGTACGCGAACGTCTCGAACTCCGGCGACATGGCGGCCCTGCACAACAACTCCCGCTACACCAGGCCCGACGTGCTGTGGGTCGCCAACTGGAACGGCGCGGCGGACGTCTCCAACAGCTCGATGGGCCTGCCCGGCAGCACCTACTGGCAGGGCAAGCGGCGGGTGCACCAGTACAAGGGCAACTCCACCGAGACGTACGGCGGAGCGACCCTCAACATCGACCGCAACTACATGGACGTCGCCCCCGCCACCGCCCCCGAGCCCGAGCCCGAGGCCTGGCGCGAGGACGCCGCCTCCCGGGTGAACGCGGACTTCGACGGCGACGGCCGCGACGACGTGGCGGCCCTCTACGGCTACGGCGACGGCTCCGTCGCGCTCTTCACCTTCCTCGCCCGTCCCGACGGCGGCTTCGACGCGCCGCTGAAGTCGTGGACCCGCCCGCCGGGCAACTGGACCTTCAAGAGCGTCAAGCTGACGGCAGGCGACTACGACGGCAACGGCCGGGCGGACCTGGCCGCGATGTACGACTACGCCGACGGCTCGGTGTCGCTGTTCACCTTCAAGTCCCGTACCGACGGCGGCTTCTCCGACCCCGTGAAGACCTGGACGACCGCCCCGGGCAACTGGTGGCCCGAGAACGTCCAGCTCGCCTCGGGCGACTTCGACGGCAACGGCCGCGACGACGTCGCCGCCTTCTACGGCTACAGCGACGGCCGGGCCGCGCTCTACACCTTCGCGTCCGACGCCTCGGGCGGCTTCGGCACCCCCCTGCGCTCCTGGAACGTCCCCGAGAACTACTGGTGGGGCAAGAACGTGAAGCTGGCCTCCGGTGACTTCGACGGCAACGGCCGCGACGACGTGGCGGCGTTCTACGGCTACAGCGACGGACGCGCCGCCCTCTACACCTTCAAGTCCCGCACCGACGGCGGCTTCTCGGACCCCGTGCGCTCCTGGAACGTGCCCGAGAACTACTGGTGGGGCGAGAACGTCAAGCTCACCGCCGCCGACTACGACGGCAACGGCCGCGCCGACGTGGCCGCGATGTACGGCTACGAGGACGGCTCCGTCGCCCTGTTCACCTTCACCACCCGGACGGACGGCACCTTCGGGAACCCGGTGAAGTCCTGGAACACGGCCCCCGGCAACTGGTGGATCGAGAACGTCCAGATCGCCTCCGGCGACTTCGACGGCAACGGCCGCGGCGACGTGGCGGCCTTCTACGGCTACAGCGACGGCCGTGCCGCCCTCTACACCTTCGCCTCCGACGCCGCCGGCACCTTCGGCACCCCGCTGCGCTCCTGGAACGTCCCCGCCGACTACTGGTGGGGCGACCACGTGAAGCTCGGCTGATCCCGCTCCGGTCCCCGAGGGCGGCGGCACCCCGGTGCCGCCGCCCTCTCCCACGAGACGAGAGAGTCCCCATGGCACGCAAGACCCCCCTCACCGCCGCCCGCGCCGCCCTCGCGGCGGCCCTGGTCGCCGCCGGCACGGCCCTGCTCCCGACGGCCCCGGCCACGGCCGCCTCCGTCGCCACCTGGGACAAGGTCGCCCAGTGCGAGAGCGGCGGGAACTGGTCCATCAACACCGGCAACGGCTTCTACGGCGGACTGCAGTTCAAGCTCAGCACCTGGCGGGAGTTCGGCGGCAGCAACTACGCGACCTACCCGCACCTGGCCACCAAGCAGGAGCAGATCCTCATCGGCGAGAAGGTCCTCGCCGGGCAGGGCGAGGGCGCCTGGCCCACCTGCGGCCCCCGCGCGGGCCTCGGCGCCGACCACGCCGACCCCTACCCCGACGAGCCCGCCCCGCCCGTCGAGGCCGCCTGGCGCGACGACGCCGCCTCCCGGGTGAGCGCCGACTTCAACGGCGACGGCCGCGACGACAACGCCGCCTTCTACGGCTACGCGGACGGCTCGGTCGCCCTCTTCACCTTCCTCGGCAAGTCCGACGGCGGCCTCGCCGCCCCGGTGAAGTCCTGGAACGTGACCCCCGGGAACTGGACCCACCGCAGCATCAAGCCCGTCGCCGGCGATTTCAACGGCGACGGCCGCGCCGACCTCGCGGCCATGTACGACTACGCGGACGGCTCGGTCGCCCTCTTCACCTTCCTCGCCAGGCCCGACGGCGGCTTCGCCGCCCCGGTGAAGACGTGGACGACCGCCCCGGGCAACTGGTGGCCGGAGAACGTGAAGCTGGCCTCCGGTGACTTCGACGGCAACGGCCGGGACGACGTGGCGGCGTTCTACGGGTACAGCGACGGCCGGGCCGCGCTCTACACCTTCGCGTCCGACGCCTCGGGCGGCTTCGGCACCCCGCTGCGCTCCTGGAACGTGCCCGAGAACTACTGGTGGGGCGAGAACGTCAAGCTGGCCTCGGGCGACTTCGACGGCAACGGCCGGGACGACGTCGCCGCCTTCTACGGCTACAACGACGGACGCGCCGCGCTCTACACCTTCAAGTCCCGTACCGACGGCGGCTTCTCCGACCCGGTGAGGTCCTGGAACGTGCCCGAGAACCACTGGTGGGGCGAGAACGTGAAGCTCACCGCCGGGGACTACGACGGGAACGGCCGCGCCGACGTGGCCGCGATGTACGGCTACGAGGACGGAGGCATCTCCCTGTTCACCTTCACCACCCGGGCGGACGGCACCTTCGGGAGCCCGGTGAAGTCCTGGACCACGGCACCCGGCAACTGGTGGATCGAGAACGTCCGGATCGCCTCCGGCGACTACGACGGCAACGGCCGGTCCGACGTCTCCGCCTTCTACGGCTACAGCGACGGCCGCGCCGCCTTCTACACCTTCGAGCCGGACGCGGCGGGCGCCTTCGGCACCCCGCTGCGCTCCTGGAACGTCCCCGCCGGCTACTGGTGGGGCAGCGCCGTCACCCTGGCCTGAGCCGGCGTCCGGCGGCGGGGCTCACTGCCAGGGCCCCGTCACGGCGAACGTCGTCCCCGGCTCGTAGCAGTTGACGTACATCGTGGAGCCGTCGGGGGAGAAGGTGACCCCGGCGAACTCGCCCCACTCCGGCGCCCCGGGCTTCCCCACGTCCTGGGCGCCCCGGGCGACGGCGTACACCTCGCCCCGCCGGCTCACGCCGAAGACGTGCTGCGCGCCGCCGCCGTCCTCGCACACCATCAGGCCGCCGGCGGGGGACAGGCAGATGTTGTCGGGGGACTCGCCGGGGAGCCGGACGTCGGTGTCCGGGCCGAAGGAGACGGCGAGCGTGAGCCGCCGGCCGCGCGGGTCGTACCGCCAGACCTGCCCGAAGTGGGTGGCGCCGGAGCCGTCCGAGGCGCGGGCGAAGGAGGAGACGAAGTAGACGGACCGCCCGCCCCAGTAGCAGCCCTCCAGCTTCTGCGCGTGGGTGATCCCGCCCCGCCCGAAGTCCTGGAAGCGGATGGGGGTGCCGGCCGCCTGCGGGTCCGGCACCGGCACCCACTCGACGCCCTCGAAGACCGTCCCGGTCTCCCGCACCTCCGACAGGTCGGGGACGCCGGGCACCCGCATGGCCTGAAGGGTGCCGCCCGCGCGCAGCGCGCCGGTGCCGCCGAGCGGCCGCTCGGGCAGGAAGCGGTAGAAGAGGCCGAAGGGGTGCTCGAAGGCGTCCTCCGTCTCGTAGACGATCCCGGTGTACGGGTCCACGGCGACGGCCTCGTGCGCGAAGCGGCCCAGCGCGGTGAGCGGGACGGCCCCGGTGCGGTGCGGGTCGGCCGGGTCGACCTCGAAGACGAAGCCGTGGTCCTTCTCGTACCCCTTGGTCCCCGCCTTGTCCTCGGTCTCCTCGCAGGTCAGCCAGGTCCCCCAGGGGGTGGGTCCGCCCGCGCAGTTGACGGCGGTGCCGGCGACGCCGACCCGCTCGGAGCGCACCTCGCCGCCGGCGTCGAGGCCGAGGACGGTGCAGCCGCCCTTGCCGCCCCGGTCGTAGACGAGGCCGGGCACGAGGGGGACGGCGTGGCGGGCTTCGGGGCGGTTCTCGTGGTTGCGGACGAGGCGGACGCCGCCGTGCGGGCCCGCGAAGGCGCTCATGCCGTCGCAGTGGCTCGGGACCCGGCCCTCTCCGGAGCGGAGCCGGTCGCCCTCGCGGGACAGGACCCGGTAGGAGAAGCCGGCCGGGAGGTCGAGCAGGCCGGCCGGGTCGGGCAGGAGGGGGCCGTAGCCGCCGCGCGGCTCGGCGCCGGCCGGGGATCCGGCGAAGAGGTCGGCCAGGGCGCCGGTGAAGGCGATCCCGGCGACGGTGGCGCCGCCGCGGGCCAGGATCTGACGTCGTGTCGCGGACATGGGGGGCCTTCCCGCCGAGGACAGGTGTGGACCCGCTGTATGTACCACGCACCGGAGTGGGTGATGCCGTCACGCGGGTCCACGACGCCTCGAATGGCCTAATCCCGCCCGTTCCCGGACGGGGTGACGCGGAGTCAGACGAGCTCGGCCGTCAGCGTGATCGTCGTGCCCGTGAGCGCCTGGCTGACCGGGCAGTTCTTCTTGGCGTCCTCGGCGGCCGACGCGAAGCCCTCGGCGTCGAGACCGGGGACCTCGCCGCGCACGGTGAGGTGGATCCCGGTGATGCCCTCGCCCGGCTGGAACGTGACGTCCGCCTTGGTCTCCAGACGGGTGGGCGGGGTGCCCGCGCCGGCCAGGCCGTGCGAGAAGGCCATCGAGAAGCAGGAGGAGTGCGCGGCGGCGATGAGCTCCTCGGGGCTCGTCTTGCCGTTCGGCTCCTCGGTGCGGGCCGGCCAGGAGACGTCGTAGGAGCCGAGACCGGAGGAGTCGAGGGTGACGACGCCGGAACCCTTGAGCAGGTCGCCCTGCCAGACGGTGTGGGCGTGACGGACGGTGGCCATGGTGAATCCCTTTCGATCGGCTGTGGCCCCAACCTACTGCGCGACGAGCCCCTTTGCGTCCCGTGCCAGGGCGGTGAGCCGGGAGATGGCGCGGAAGTACTTCTTCTTGTAGCCGCCGTTCAGCATCTCGTCACTGAACAGCTTGTCGAACGGGAGCCCGGAGGCGAGCACCGGTATCTCGCGGTCGTAGAGCCGGTCGGCGAGGACGACGAGCCGCAGCGCGGTCGACTGGTCGGGGACCGGGCCGACGCCGGTGAGGCAGACCGCCGTCAGGTCGTCGGTGAGGGCGCCGTACCGGCTCGGGTGAACCCTGGCCAGGTGTTCGAGAAGGTGCGGGAAGTCGTCCAGGGAGGCGCCGGGGACGCGGTACGCGGTCTGGGTGACGACCTGGTCGGAGTGGGGCGCGGGAGCCTCGGGCAGGCCCCGGTGGCGGTAGTCCTCGCCGTCGATCCGCAGCGGCCTGAAGTGTGCGGAGAGGCCCTGGATCTCGCGGAGGAAGTCGGCGGCGGCGAAGCGGCCCTCACCGAGCTTGCCCGGAAGCGTGTTCGAGGTCGCGGCGAGCGCCACGCCCGCCTCGACCAGCTTCCCGAGCAGGCTGGAGACGAGGACGGTGTCGCCCGGGTCGTCCAGCTCGAACTCGTCGATGCACAGGAGGCGGTGCCCGCTCAGGGTCCGCACGGTCTGCTGGAAGCCGAGCGCGCCGACCAGGTTGGTCAGCTCCACGAAGGTGCCGAAGGCCTTCAGCGCGGGCTCGGCGGGGGTGGCGTGCCACAGCGAGGCGAGCAGGTGGGTCTTGCCGACGCCGTAGCCGCCGTCGAGGTAGACCCCGCGCGGGCCGGCCGGGGCGGCGGGCTTCCGGGCGAACCAGCGGCGCTTCCCGGCGCCGGTCGCGTGCGCCCCGCCCAGCGTCTCGGCGAAGCCGGCGAGCGCCTTGACGGCCTCGCACTGGCTGGGCTGGTTCGGATCGGGGAGGTAGGTGTCGAAGCGCACCGAGTCGAAGCGCGGCGGCGGGATCATCTCCGCGACCAGGCGGTCGGCGGGGACGTGGGGCTCGCGCGAGCACAGCGAGAGCGGGGCCGCCGCTGCGGAGGCGGCTTCATTCGGGGCACGGGTCGACACAGTTCCCCACTGTAAGCGCCGTGTCAGACTGCGAGAATGCGACAGCTCTTCCCTGTGACGGACATGACAGCCCAGAACGCCCAGGTCAACGGCGGGGACCGGGAGTGGTCCCTCGACGAGCTGGCCGACTCCTATGCCTATCCGGTGGGGGCCGAGGTCTGGCTGCGGGCCAACATGGTCTCCTCCCTCGACGGGGCCGGACAGCACGAAGGGCGCTCGCAGCCGCTCTCCTCCGACACCGACATGCGGATCTTCGGCACGCTCCGGGGGCTCGCGGACGTGGTGATCGTGGGTGCGGAAACGGTACGCCTGGAGGGGTACCGGCCCGCCCGCGCCCGGGAGGCCTTCGCGGAGCGCCGGGCCGCCGCCGGGCAGGGCCCCGCCCCCGCCATCGCGATCGTCACCGCCTCCCTCGACCTGGACCTCGCCCTTCCGCTCTTCACCTCCCCGCTGGTCCCCACCCTGGTCCTGACCGGGGCCGGAGCCCCCGCCGACCGGATCGCGGCGGCCCGGAACGCGGGCGTCGAGGTGCTCCTGGCCGGCGACGGTGCCGCCGTCGACCCGGCCCGCGCCGTCGCCCTCCTCGCCGAGCGGGGGCTGCGCCGCCAGCTCACCGAGGGCGGGCCCCGGCTGCTCGGCCAGTTCACGGCCGCGGAGGCGCTCGACGAGCTGTGCCTGACGCTCTCCCCGACGATGACGGCGGGTGACGCCCAGCGGATCGCCCACGGCCCTTCGCTCGCGCTTCCGACACGCTTTGGGCTGGCTTCTCTGCTGGAGCAGGACGGCTTCCTCTTCACCCGCTACCGTCGGATCTGACAATCGGCGGAATTTCCCGTTCCGCTTAGCGTCGGCTGGGCACAATCACAGTCGCAGTCCCCGTGCGGTCACGGGGAAGGATGGTTTCCGCAGAAGGGCTCCTGAGGTGTTCACAAGCGTTCTGATGATCGAGAAGCCCCTGACGTCCGTGGACGTGGAATTCGTCACCACCCTGCACGGCGACGAGGGCGTGTCCTTCATCGTGCTGATGCAGCCGCGCGGTGATCAGGCCGATGTACTGCTGCGCGCCATCGACGACGTCGCCCTGGGCGAACTCAAGGAAGCGGCCCGCGAGGGCGACGAACCGGAGGGCAAGGCGGCCCGCGAGCCCGCCGAGCTCGCCCTGGAGCACTCGCTCCGGGCCCTGAGAGAGGCAGGCTGCGAGGCGGTCGGACAGGTGGTCGAGGACCACCCCCTGAACAAGATGAAGGCGGTCGTCGAGGAATCGGAGGCGGACGAGGTCATCGTCCTCACCGCCCCCCACTACGTCGAGGAGTTCTTCCACCGGGACTGGGCCTCCCGGGCCCGCCACAAGGTCGGCGTCCCCGTCCTGAAGCTCTTCGCCCACAGCGAGTAGCCGCCCGCGTACGGCCCGGGGAGGGACGCCGCCTCCCCGGGCCCCCCGGCCACAGCCACTAGGCTGGAGCCGACACGTCGTACGCACACCCGGGGAGAGATCCGCATGGCACCCGCCATCCCTGCCGCCATGGAACGGCCGCACTTCATCGGCATCGGCGGTGCCGGAATGTCGGGCATCGCGAAGATCCTCGCCCAGCGCGGAGCCAAGGTCGCGGGCAGCGACGCCAAGGACTCCCCGACCGCCGAGGCGCTGCGCGCCCACGGCGTCACCGTGCACCTCGGCCACGCCGCCGAGCACCTCGCCGACGACGCCTCCGCCGTCGTCGTCTCCAGCGCCATCCGCGCCGACAACCCCGAGCTGGCCCGCGCCGCCGAACTCGGCATCCCCGTCGTGCACCGCTCCGACGCGCTCGCCTCCCTCATGGACGGCCTGACCGCGATCGCCGTCGCCGGCACCCACGGCAAGACCACCACCACCTCGATGCTGGCCGTCGCCCTCACCGAGCTGGGCCTCGACCCCTCCTACGCCATCGGCGGCGACCTCGCGGGCCCCGGCACCAACGCCCGGCACGGCGCCGGCGAGGTCTTCGTCGCCGAGGCCGACGAGAGCGACCGCAGCTTCCAGAAGTACGACCCCCAGGTCGCGATCGTCCTCAACGTCGAGCTCGACCACCACGCGAACTACGCCTCCATGGACGAGATCTACGAGTCCTTCGAGAAGTTCGCCGCCAAGCTCCGCCCCGGCGGCACCCTCGTCGTCGGCGAGCACTCCGGCGCCCGCGAGCTGGCCCGCCGCGTCGCCGGCCAGGGCCGCGACGACCTCCGGATCGTCACCGTCGGCGAGGAAGAGGGCTCCGACGCCCACATCCTCAAGATCGTCCCGAACGGGATGAAGAGCGAGGTCACCGTCGCCCTCGACGGCACCGAGCACACCTTCACCGTCTCCGTCCCCGGCCGCCACTACGCGCACAACGCCGCCGCGGCCCTCGCCGCCGGCGCCCGCGCCGGCCTCGACCCGGCCGCCCTCGCCCAGGCCCTCACCGCCTACACCGGCGTCGGCCGCCGCCTCCAGCTCAAGGGCGAGGCCGCGGGCGTCCAGGTCATCGACTCCTACGCCCACCACCCCACCGAGATGACCGCCGACCTGGAGGCCATGCGCGGCGCCGCGGGCGGCTCCCGCCTCCTCGTCGTCTTCCAGCCGCACCTCTTCTCCCGCACCCAGGAGCTCGGCAAGGAGATGGGCCAGGCCCTGGCGCTCGCCGACGGCTCCGTCGTCCTCGACATCTACCCGGCCCGCGAGGACCCGGTCCCCGGCGTCACCAGCGAGCTGATCCTCGACGCGGCCCGCGCCGCCGGCGCCGAGGTCACCCCCGTCCACGACAAGGACACCGTCCCCGACGTGATCGCGGGAATGACCCGCCCCGGCGACTTCGTTCTGACCATGGGCGCGGGCGACGTCACGGACCTCGGTCCGGCGATCCTGGCCCGCCTGGCGAACTGAGGGAGTGGACGGACGATGGCGTACGAGGTCGAGAAGTCGGACGCGGAGTGGCAGGCGGAGCTGACCCCGTCGGAGTACCAGGTGCTCCGGCTGGCCGGCACCGAGCCCGCCTTCCGCGGCGAGTACACGGACACGAAGACGAAGGGCGTGTACTCCTGCCGCGCCTGCGGGGCCGAGCTCTTCACGTCGAACGAGAAGTTCGAGTCGCACTGCGGCTGGCCGTCCTTCTTCGACCCGAAGGACAGCGAGGCCGTCGAGCTGGTCGCGGACACCTCCCACGGGATGGTCCGCACCGAGGTCCGCTGCGCCCGCTGCGGCTCGCACCTGGGCCACGTCTTCGAGGGCGAGGGCTACCCCACCCCCACGGACCAGCGCTACTGCATCAACTCGATCTCCCTGCGGCTGGCGCCCGAGGAGTCCTGACACGGATGTGCGGTCCCCCCTAGGGTGTCCGGAGACGGATTAGGGGGACCGCATGGCCGGCAGGCACTTAGCACCGCTTCCCACCTACCGCAGGGACGCGGTGACCCGGAAGCTGTGCGCGCACGTCTACCTCGACGACTCCTTCGCGCACCGCACGGACGTCGAGCTCACCGGGGACCGGCTCACCGCCCTCGGGCTGCCGCTCGGGATCAACCTGGTCGCCCTCGCCCGGCACGCGCGGGTCGCCGCCCGCCGGCTGCACGCCCGGGACCGCGCCCTGTCCCTGCTGTACCTCGCCTTCTGGACCGGCGCCGGGCTGGTGCCCTACGGCCTCGCCACCGGGCCCGTCGCGGCCGCCGCCGGAGCCGGCCTCGCCCTCGCCGCCGCCGCGGGCGGCTGGTGGGTCACCCGGCGCGACCTCTCGGTCTCCTGGCGGGACGCCCAGCGGGTCTTCCAGGACGACACCCGCCCCGAGGACCATGCCCCGCCGGTCGAGGCCGCCGCCGAGGACCGGCTGCGGGCCCTCGCCAAGGCCAACGTCCTCCCCTACACCGCGGCCGCCGCCCACGACGACCCCTTCGTCGGCCACGGCGAGAAGCTCAAGGACGTCGTCTGGCACCCCATCGACGTCTCCCAGCCCGCCGACGACCCGGCCCGGCCCGGACACAAGCTCACCATCAAGCCCTTCGACGCCGTCGACCTGCACACCTTCGTCGCCCGCGAGATGGGCAACATCTCCGGCCTGGAGGGCCTGCGCGCCCGCAACCGGCTCTACGTCTCCGGCGACCACCTGCCGTACCTCGCCGACGAGCTCCTCGAATCGCGCCTCGGCCGCCCCCGCGCCCAGATCTCCCCCGACCTCGTCCGCACCGGCCTGATCCGCTCGGGCGCCGGCATGCGCACCTACCTCAGCCTGGAGCGGATCAGCGACGGCGGCCGGGTCGTCGTCTCCGTCCACATGCGGGCCCGGCTGCACCACCCCAGCCTCTCCTGGGAGGTGATGGTCTTCGTCATCCCGCCGCCCGCCGCGCGCTACTCCACCGTCACCACCCTCCCCACCCAGGGCTTCGACCGGTTCCGCACGCTGCTCGGCGGCACCAACGGCATCTGGTGGCGCTGCCTCACCGGCTCCTGGTCCCGCACCGCCCGCCGCCGCGCGGACCGGCGCGCCCGCGCCCGGGCCCTGGAGCGCGCCCGCCGGGACATCTTCAAGCGGAACGTGCTGTACGACCACGGCGCGACCGACAGCGTCCGCGAACGGATCTCGGACGGGGAGCGGATGCTCTTCGGCGACTCGGCCGACGCGCAGGACTACCTCCAGCGCCTCCAGGGCGGCATCCTCATCGCCACCGAACGCTTCCTGAAGGCCCATCACATCGACAGCGCCTCCTTCGACTCGACGAAGCAGATCATCAACTCGAACCCGACGTACAACTTCAACGGGATCGTCCAGGGCAACGCCTTCGGCCACCAGAACGTCGTCCACAACGCGCCCGGCCAGCCCGGCGCGGGCGGCGCGCAGCCCGGCCCCGGCGGCCAGTGGGCACAAGGAAAGGGGACCCCGTGAACACCTTCAACTTCAACGGCCCGGTGAGCGGCAACGCCTTCGGCAACGACAACACCGTCACCAACCACCACCACCACGGGGCCGGCGAGCCGGCCGGCGCCCGCGAGCTCGCCGAGCGGCTGGTGACCCTGCTGCGCGAACTGCCCGCCGACACCGCCGCCGTCACCCGCGCGCAGGCCGTACGGGACGAACTCGCCGCCGCCGAGCAGGAGGGGCGCCCCGTCGACCAGGGCAGGGTGCGCACCGCGCTCGCCGCCGTCGAGCCGTACGTGACGGTCGGCAGCGGCGGCATGGCCCTGCTCCAGGGGATCCTCGCGGTGCTCGGCGGCTGACCGGCCGGGGTCGGCGGGGGCCGGGCGGGATCAGCGGGCCCGGACCTCGGCCCGGGCGCCGTCGGCCAGTTCGAGGGCGAGGCCGGAGCGCAGCGGCACCGTCTGGCCCGGCGCGATCCGCTGGCCGGTGCCGTCCGAGCGGGTGCCGGTCCACGCCTCCCCGGAGCGGTTGGCGAGACCGTACCGGCCCGGCTTCTGCGGGTGCTCGACCAGCTCGGCGACGAGGCTGCCGTCCGAGTAGTCGTGCCGGGTCGGCTCGGCCGTCAGGTGGTGGCGGTGGATCCGCGCCGCCCGCCCCAGCATGATGTGCCGCTCCGTCCGGGGCGGCGGGGTGGTCACCACGAGCCGGGGCGGCAGCACGAGCGGGGTCCCGTCCTTCCAGCAGGTGCCTGGCGTGGCCGCGCCCGGCTCGGTCATGTTCTGCCGGCCGCAGTTCGGGCACTCCACGACCGCGTCCCGGGCCGCCCGGAGGGCGTCCCGCCACTGGGACTCGCGGACCCGGGCCGAGGGCTCCCGCAGCCCCACGGTGAAGTTCTGCGTGAACAGCTTCTGGAGCGAGCGCGGCACCAGCGGCCACAGCGCCCGCACCGTCGTGTGCTCCACCGGGTCCGGGCGGTTCTCCCGGTTGTCCGGGTCGAAGACGAACAGCGGGTCCCGGCCGTACAGCCTGCGCTCGGCGTGCTCGTCCAGGCAGCGGATCGCCAGCTCCCTGGCCCCCTTGAAGGGGTGGTGGTTCACCAGGAACATGAAGAGCAGCACCGACAGCGAGTGCAGGTCGCTCTGGGTGCCGGGCATGGCGCCCGGGTCGCCGCGCACCAGCTCCGGGGCCATGAAGCCCATGGTGCCGGAGATGCCGCTCTGGTCGCCCTCCACCACCGCGTTGTCGTTGTCGCAGACCAGCACGTCACCGGTGGCGGGGTCGAAGAAGATGTTGCCCCAGGAGATGTCCCGGTAGGCGATGCCGCGCGAGTGCAGCGCCTGGTAGGCCTCCACCGTGTACAGGCAGGCGGTCAGCAGCTCCCGGAAGGTGGTGGAGACCGTCCGCCGGAACAGCTCGGGCAGCCCCCGGAAGCGGTCCGGCCGCACGTCCATCAGATAGCCGAAGCGGTCCGGCGCCGCCTCGACGAACGCGGTCGGCCACAGGAACCGGTCGTCGTCGAAGTCCCGGTCCACCAGGTCCAGGACGACCCGCCGCTGCTGCGAGGTCGCGCTCTCCGGGTAGTACCACTTGAGCGCCTTGGCGGAGCCGTCGGGAAGCGTCACCCGGTACACCTCGCCCTGGCCGCCCGAGCCGAGCAGCCGGTCGACGACGAACGTCTCCCCGGTGCCAGTCGTCAGCGTGTCCCCGTTGTCGAGCATGCCGCTCATGGTCGTTCGGTCTCCTCGTCGTCGTGCCTCGTGCCGGCGGATGGATCCGATAGGCCGGATGCGGGATCCGGCAGCCCGGATGTTGGATCCGATAGGCGGGATGTTGGATCCGGCGGGCTGAGCGGTGGATCCGGCGGGCTGGATGCTGGATCCGGCAGCCCGGATGATGGATCCAATGCTTTGGACACTGGATCCACGCCCGCCCCCGGGCCCCACGGCGCCGCGGGCTCCGGAGCCGTGGACCACGCCGCCCGGGGGTCGGGCCCCGACGCCCCGCAGGCGCGGTCCGCGCGGTGGGCGAGGGCCAGGGTGGTGTCGTCGCCGGAGTGGCGGGACGCCTCCGTCAGCCAGCGCGGCACGTCCTCCGCGATGCCGGGCACGCCCCGGTCGGCCAGCCGCTCGTACAGCCCGGCCGCGAACTCGGTGAAGCCCTCGTCCGAGGCGAAGCTCTTCGACAGGCCGTCCGTGGACAGCGCCACCAGCCGGGGCGCCCGGTCCGGTTCGGGCAGCGGTTCCCAGTGCACCCGGACCAGGTGCCAGGCCTTCCGCATGCACAGGGAGGCGGTCTCGTCGCCGAGTTCGGCCCGTTCGGGCGCGAGCGGCAGCCGTACCCGCCCGTCCTCGTCCACCACGGTCAGCTCGCCGTCGCCCAGCTGCCAGGCGACGAGCAGACCGGGGGCCAGGACGGCGCCGATCAGCGTGGAGCCGTACAGCCGCAGGACGTCCTCGCGGGGCGCGTCGGCCCCCTCGGGGCCTGGCTGGCGGCCCCAGTGCTCCCACACCCTGGTCTGCCAGTCCCGCACCAGCCGCTCCGGCAGCTCGTAGCGGGCGTAGTCGCGCAGCCGGGGCAGCCGGCCCGGGCGGACGAGCGCGCCGAACTCCCGCGCCCTGGCGGCGAAGAGGTCGGCGGCGAAGCGCGCCCCGAGGTCGCTGCGCGGGTACGAGACGGAGCCGTGGCCGTCGGCCACGGCGAGGACCAGCGGGTCGTCCGCCGTTCCCGTGCCCTCGGCGACGCCCCAGTCCTGGTTGAGCTTCTTGCCGAGCCCCATGACGCTCGTGCCGAGGGTTTCCCAGATCGGCAGGGCGCTCACCACACGTCGTCGTCGTCGGTGGCGAGCACCGGCGGCGCGTACGGCGCGGCCGGCTTCGTCGGGCCGTCGCCCGAGCCGTTGCCCCCGGCGACGGGCTGCGAGGCGGCCTTCACCGCGGCCGTCGACGCCCAGCGGATCGCGGCGGCCAGCTGCTTGGGGCTGTTGGCGTCCAGCGGCCGCAGCTCCGGGTTGGCCAGGAACTCCTGGAGCACGCCCCGGTCGGCGTCCGCGCCGATCGCGATGGCCACCCGGACCGCCTTGCGGCCCCACGGCGTCGCCTCGATCGCCCGCAGTCCGGCCCGCCAGTCGTCGGTGGGCGCGCCGTCGGAGACCAGCGCGATCACCGGCTTGAGGGCCCGCTCCGGCATGGGCGGGGTCTGGAGCTCGCCGGCGACCAGGGTCAGCGCCTCGCCGAGGTTGGTGGTGCCGTCGGGCGCCACGTCCTGCCAGGTGAAGTCGTGCACCCCCACCGGGTCCTTGTGGTGCCAGCGGGCGGTGGTGGAGAAGGTGATGGTGCGCAGCAGCAGCTGGGCGGCCGGGTTGTCGTCGGCCACCGAGCGCATCTCCGGGATGGCCTCCCGGATCGCGTAGTTGAGCTGGCCGATCTTCTCGCCGGACATCGAGTACGAGGTGTCGAGCAGCCAGATGAAGTGCACCGGGCGGTTCGCCATGGCGCCGCCGGGGAGGTCGGTCACGATTTCCTCCTGGGGAGTCGGGGAGTCGGGGAGTGGGGACGGGTGGTTCGGGGAGCGGGTGGTCCGGGGGCGGAGGGGCAGCGGGTTCAGGGGGTGGTGCCGGTGGCCGTCAGCTCCTCCCAGCGGGCGGGGACCTCCTCGGCGAAGCGCAGGACCGCGTCGAGGAGACCGGGCGCCCCGTACACGGCGCCGAGGGCCGCCGCCGCGAGGACCAGCCAGGTGGCGGTCGTCAGCAGGGCGCGTACGGCCTTCCGGGAGCGGGCGACCCGGGGGGTGACCACGGTCATCGGCCCCGCACCCCCGTCCCGCCGGTCCGCGCGTCGACGAGCGCGCCGACCCGCAGCCCGGACCGGGCGAGCAGCCACAGGACGGGCTCGGCGGCCCGGCGGCCCTCGGGGTCGAGGGCGCCGGTGCCGGTGGCGGTGAAGGCGCTGACCGACCAGTAGCGGGCGGTCGCGAACTGGTGGGTGAGGTTGCGGACGAGGCCGCCGAGGCCGAGGGTGGTCAGCCAGGTGTCGACCTGCGCCCCCGCGGGCGGCAGGGAGGCGATCCGGTCGAGCACGTCCCGCTTGGTGACGACGACGGCCACGGGCAGTTTTCCTCTCCGTCCGACGAGCGCGGTGAGCTCGCCGCTGAGCCCGTCGAAGGTCTCGGTGGGCCCCTGGGCGGCGGGCCTGGCGTCGGCGGCGACGGCGGCGTCGCCGTCGGCGATCCGCTGCCGCACGGCCCGGTCGGCGAGGACGTCGACGACGAAGAGCACCCCGTCGGCGTGGGCGAGGTACTGCTGTTCGCGCAGCCGGTCGGCGCCCTGGAGGGCCTCGCCCATCGGGTCGTACAGGTAGAGCAGCCGGCGGCGCGGGCCCTTGCCGACGAGGAGCATCCAGGCCCGCTGGTCGCCCTGGGTCTTCAGCGCCCAGTCGTCGTCCCGCAGCCGCTGGTCGAGGAGGGCGCTGTCGTGCCGGTCGGCGTCGGAGGCGTAGTCGAGGGTGAGCCGGCCGCCGACGGCCCAGGACCGCAGTCCGGTCACCACGGCGGCCATCAGCATCGTCTTGCCGGAGGAGGAGGCGCCGACCAGCGGGACGTGCACGACCCGGGTGGTGGCCAGCGACGGCGGCAGCGGCCGGTCGCAGGAGGGGCATTCGGCGGCGACCAGCGCCCGGCCGGTGAACAGCGAGCACGGCAGCCGGGCGCCGCACCGGCAGGCGTGCCGGAAGACGCCGTACCGTCCGGGCCGCAGCTCCCGGTGGGTCTCGGTGGTGCACTGCGGGCAGCGGTGGACGGCCAGCGGCACCGGGCGGTGGCAGCCGGGGTGCGGGCAGACCGGCCGGACCCGGCGGAGTGACAGCCAGGCCCGCTCCGTCCCGCGCAGCAGCCCGACGGCGAGCAGCCAGCCGGTCCACACGAGGGTGACGAGCACGCCGAAGACGAGCAGCGCCGCCCCGTGCAGCACGGCGACGAGCAGCACGGCGACGGTGGCGCCGAGCGCGGTGCCGGGGGCCGTCAGCCACAGCCACAGCCGGGTCAGGGGGTTGGCGCCGCGCCGCCCGGTGGAGGGCCGGCGCCGCTGGAGGAGCCGCAGGACGACCTTCCTCATCCAGTGGTCCCGCCAGGTCCGCCAGGGGGTCCGCAGTCCGGCGCCGAGGACGGCCGCCGTGTCGGTCCACAGCTGGCGCGCCCAGTACGAGGGGAGCGCGGGCTCGGCGTCGACGGGGATCACCCGCTGGTCCGAGCGGCCCGCGTCGAAGGGGCCGAGCGCGGTCACGGCCGCCCGGGCGGTGGTGCGCAGCAGGGTCCAGAAGGCGCGTCCGGCGCAGACCGCGAGGGCCGTGACGGCCCACAGCGCGAGGAGCACGGTGAGGATCAGCCGGGTCAGTTCTCCGCCGTCCATGGAGCCGGTCACCTCTTCTCGTCGCGGGGCGGCCGGACGTCGCCCCAGCGGGGCTCCGGCGCCCTGTCCGGCTTGCGGGCGGTGAGGCGGCGGAAGATCTGCTTGACCCCGCCGGGCGGGCGGCACCACTCCTCGAAGGAGGCGCGGCGCGCCGGTGCCGTGCGGGCGAGGGCGTCCGCCGCCGCCCGCAGCCGCTCCTCGGGCAGCCGGCGGACGACGGGCCGCAGCACCTCGTCGAGGAGGGCCAGGCGGGTCAGTTCCCAGACGGGGCCGACGCCCTGGTGGGAGGTCCACTGGAGGTAGCAGTCGGCCAGCCGGTGCGGGGCGGTGAGGAAGTCGGTCAGGACGGGGGAGCGGGCGGCCTTGTCGTAGGCGTCGATCAGGCCGGGGTCGTTGCTCTCGGCGAGTGCCCGGACCTCTCCGGCCGGCCGGGTCGGCCGCAGCAGCAGCAGTGCCAGGGCGTGCTCGGCGCGTTTGCGGACGGCGGGCCGGGCGTCGTGGGAGAGGGCCTGCACGCGGTGGACCAGGTTCCCGTGGGGGACGGTGGGGTCGCCGTCGGGGTGCTGGAGGGCCTGGACGAGGGAGAGGAGCTTGAGGTCGCCGAGGGCGGCCCGGCCGAGGGCCTCGGGGCCCTCGGCGAGCAGCTGCCGGGCGAGGAGCGGGGCGTCGGTGTCGTCCGCGGGCGCGTCGACGGCCGCGCTCACCAGGCGGTCCCAGGTGCCGGCCGCCTGGTGGACGGCGGCCCCCCGGCGGAGGAGGGCGGAGGCCTCCGCCGCCGTCGGGGGGCGGTCCGGCCAGACGAGGTCCATCGCGGTGCCCAGCGTCAGCGGGGTGACGGGGCCGCCGTCCAGGCCGGCCCGCCGGAGCAGCTCGTGCAGGACGGGGGTCCGGTTCGCGGGGCCGGCCGGCGGGGGCGCGGCGGCCGCGCACAGGCGCAGGTGGGGCCGGTCCCCGGGGGCGTCGAGCGGCGGCCGGACGGTGCGCAGCGCGCCGGCCACGGCCGTCGGGTGGCCGGCGGCCCGGGTCTCCAGGAGGTCGAGGAAGCGCAGCCGCAGTGGTTCGGAGCCGGCCAGCACCTCGCGCACGGCGTCGGGGTCCGTCCCGGCCGGGTCCAGGACCTGCCGGCAGAGCCGTTCGGCGAGTCCGGGCAGCAGGTCGTCGTGTTCGACGCGCAGGGCCCGCGCGGTGCGCAGCAGTCCGGCGGTGCGCCGGTGCGGGGTGGCGGGGGTGGCGAGGCCGGCCCGGACGGGTTCGCCGAGGCCGGAGGCGAGCCGGTCGCGGTACGGCTCCGGGAGCGCGCCCGGGGGCAGGGCCGGCGGGACGGCGGCGGGGTCGCGGACGGCCGCGGCGAGGAGCCGGGCGGTGACGGGGGCGGTGACGGCGAGCGGGACGGTGTCGCGGAAGGCGGTGAGCAGGGCGGCGAGGGCGTCGGGGGCGAGGGCGCCGGGGCGGTCCTCGTCGCAGACGGCCCGCAGGAAGGTCTCCAGTTCGGCCTCGTCCAGGGCGCGGGGGTGGGCGGCGGCCCAGTCGGCGGCCGGGGCGACCGCGCCGGCCGGGACGGGGACGCCCCTGGTGAGCGCGAGCGCGGCGAGCGGTCCGGTGCCGAAGGGCTCGGCGCCCGGCAGCCCCCGCGCCCGCTCGAAGAGCCCTTCGGCGCCGGCCGCCCAGACGGCGGCGGCGGTCAGCGCCCACGGGTCGCCGGTGGCGGGCGGTGCGGCGCGGGTGTCGGCGCGGTCGTGGACGGCGTAGCGGTGCGGCTGTCCGGTCACCGACCGGGCGTCCTCGGGGCGGACGCCGACGACCTGCTGGCGGGCGTGCTGGGGCCGCCGGGTGTAGGTGGTGAAGGTGAGGCTCCGGGCGGCGTCCCGGGGCAGGGCGGCGCAGGCGAGGAGCAGCCAGTGGGCGACGTCCCGGGTGTCCTCCTCGGCGAGCACGACCTGCGGGGCCTGCGGGTCCTCGGTGAGGCGCCGCAGGTCGGCGAGGACGGCGGCGAGCCGGGGGCCCGCCTCGGCGGCGAAGGCGGCGAGGGCGGGTCCGAGGCCGCGCGGGAGCCGGGGGGTGAGCCGGGGCAGGGGCGGCGGGGGGCCGCCCTGGGGGGTGCGGTCCGTCCATTCGGCGGCTCCCCACAGCGCGATCGGGGGCCGGTCGCCGGGGAGCGTCTCGCCGGCGGGGACGAGGACGGCGTGGGCGTGGAAGTTGCCCCAGCGGCCGCTGTAGTCGGCGCCGGTGTAGACGGTGCGGCTGAGCAGTCCGCTGCCGTCCGACAGCCGGGTGAAGCCGAACATCTCGGGGAAGAGGCCGAGTTCGGCCTCGGTGGGACGGGCCGGGGCGTCGCGGGGCGGTTCGTAGCCGACGAGCTGTTCGGCCTCGCGGAGCACCGCGTGGGGCACGCCGGGGCTGACGGCGGTGAAGCGGAAGCCGGAGCCGTCGGGTCCCGGCGGTGCCGAGGTGTAGTGCATCTGGAGGAGGCTCACGCGACCGGCACCCCCTTGCCGTTCTCGCGCGGCGGTTTGGCGACCGGCACGAGGCCGCGCCGGGCGAGCAGCCACAGCAGCGGGTCCTCGACGCGTATCGGCTGGGGTCCGGCGGCGGGCGCGTCGGCGGGGGCCTCGTCGGGCGGCGGGGCGCCGAGCGCGGAGACGCCGAAGAGGGACACGTCGGAGAAGTCCCGTTCCAGCTGCCGCCAGAGCGATCCGGAGCCCCAGCCCTCCAGGAGCGAGCGGGTCTCCTCGTGGACGGCGAGCCGGTCGGCGGCGTCGAACCTGCCGCCGGAGTGGGGGGCGTTGCCGTGCAGCGGCGAGTGCGGGTCGAGCAGTCCGCGCACGGTGTCCGTCTTGGTGACGGCGACGGCGAGCGGGGTGTCGACCCGGCCCCGGGAGCCGCCGCGGCCGTGCGAGCGGAGCTGGGTGGCGAGTTCGGCGGCGATCTGGAGGGCGGGGGTGTCCCGGGCGGGCATCGGGCCGCCCCGGTCGCCGACGGTGTCGCGGACGGCGCCCAGCTGGAGCGGGTCGACGAGCAGCACGATCCCGTCGGCGGCGCCCAGGTAGCGGGTGTAGCGGGTCATGGACTCGGCGGACTTGAGGTCCTCGCCGGCCGCGTCGAAGAAGACCAGCGCGGTGTGCCGGCTGCCGTCCCGGCCGAAGCCCCTGCGGGGCAGGCTGAGCCGGTAGAGCAGCGGGTCGTTGAAGCCGGCCGCCGAGGGGACGGTGGCGTCGGGCAGCCGCATGCGGTCGTACAGGTCCTCGGCCATCTCGCGGTCGCGCCGCTGGCTCTCGTCGCCCATGGCGGCGAGCGCCGCGCCGTAGGCCTGTCCGACCCGGTGGCGCAGCTCGTTGACGAGGACGGAGACGTAGGTGCTCTTGCCGGACGCCTTGGCGCCGACCAGGGCGATGATCCGGCTGTCCTGCTCGCAGTAGTCGCTGGGCAGGTCGCTGTGGCAGTTGGCGCAGACCCGGACGGGGGTGGGCACCCCGCAGTGCGGGCATTCGGCGCGCGGTCCCGGGCCGCGCAGTCCGGCGAGGGTGCGGGGCACGGTGAAGACGGGCCCCCGCATGTACGCGGCGGGGGCGCGGGTCGACCCGGTGAAGCCGGCCCACCGGTCGTCCCGTTCGGGGTCGCAGGGGGTGCCGCCGCGCAGCCCGGTCCGCGCCATCAGGCAGCGGTAGGGCAGCCGGGCGGCCTGCGTGCGGTGAAAGCAGTAGGGGCAGATCACCGTCGTCATGTCAGCGCACCACCAGGGTCGTGAGGGCGGGTTCTTCGAGGCGTACGGCTCCGGCCGCGTCGCCCAGCAGGAACGCGCGGAGCGCGTACGGCGGGCGGGACAGGTCGGGGGCCGGGGGGAGTTCGCGGGTCTGGAGCGGGGCGGCGGCGAGCGCCGCGCCGTCGATCCTGAGCAGGACGGTGCCGTCCTCGGGGTGCCGGGGCCGCACGGAGTCCCGGTGGACGAGGACGAGGTCGGGCAGCGGTACGGCCGGGTCGTGTCCGTGCGCGCCGACCTCCACGGCGTACGGCGCCCGCCGGCCGAGTCCGCGCCGCCGGGTGAGCAGCCGGTAGCGCACGACGGCCTCCGGGGGCACGTCCACGCCGACGGGGGCGCGGGGGACGCCGACGACGGTCGCGGCCGTGCCGTCGGCGGGCCGCGACCCGGGGGCGAGGGGCCGGAGCGTGACGTGCCGGGGGCCGGGGCCGAGGGGGAGCCTCAGGCCCTCGCGGACGTAGCGGCTGCGGCTGGTCCGCAGCTCGCCGCCGTCCCAGGCGGCGTGCACGGCGCCCGCGCCGGCCGGCCAGTCGAAGAGCAGCCGCACCTGTCCGCCGGCCTCGCGCACGGCCCGGGGCGCGCCGACCGGGCCCGGCACGTCGAGGCGGACGCCGGGACCGGCGAGGGCCCGCTCGCCGAGCACGGTGACGGCGCTGACGAGGCCGGCGAAGGCCTCGTGGGGCGTGGTGCGGCCGGGGTCGCCGTAGCGGGCCCAGGGCAGCGGGGCGGGCAGTTCGGCGGTGCGCAGTTCGGTGCCGGGGGCGGGGGCCGTCCCCTCGGGCCAGGTCACGAGCCGCACTTCGGAGCCCTCGCCGCCGCGTCCGGTGAACCGCACGCCGTCCTCGGGGCCGGGTTCGGCGGTGAGCGCGGTGAGCGGGCGGGGCCAGGCGTGGACGGTGCCGGTGAGCCGGACGCCCGGCGAGTCCACCGTCCCGCCGTCGGGGGAGGGGTGACGTGCCGTCAGCAGGAGGGTGTAGGCGCCGGGTTCGAGGCCGGTGAAGACGTGCGTCCCGGCGTGGTCGGCGGTGTGGTGGAGCGACGCGGCGCCGGGCCCGGTGCCGGGGCCGGTCAGGGTGAGGACGGTGGCGGTGGCGGTACGGGGCCGCCGCCACCGGACGGCGATCCGGCCGGGCCCGTCGTCCAGGGCGGGTTCCTCGGCGTCGGGCGCCACCAGCAGCGGGTGCGACACGAGCGGGACGCCGGTCGGCCGCCCGTCCCGTACGGGGAAGGCGGCGTACCGCACCCGGAGCCCGACCGGCGGGTCGGTGTCGGTCGCGGTGGACGCGGTCCCGGTGGCGCCGGGCACCGGGCCGGGGCGGCCGGGGCCGTCGCGCAGGACGCGCCAGTGGACGCCGGTCCTGCCGGGCCAGGAGAGGGCCACCCGGCCGCCGTCGGCGGGCCGGGCGGCCAGCGGGGCGTCGGTGCCGGCGGGCGGGGTGCCGAGCCGGATCAGGCCCCGCACGGCCTCGTCGTCGTCGGAGGCGGCGGACAGGACCCGTAGGTAGCCGGCCTCGGCGCGGGCGGGGTCGGTGCCGGCCGCCGCCGCCGCCGAGGCGAGGGTCCGGTCGCAGTCGTCCAGGACGCGGCGCAGCCGGGCGTCGAGGTCGGCGAGCCGGGGGTCGGCGCGCAGGACGTCCGGCCCCAGGGCGGCGAGGGCGTGGGCGCAGGCCCGCAGCCGGCGCCGTGACCAGAGCGGGGCCAGTGCCTCGGCGGCGGTCCGCCGGTGGTCGTCGAGGACCGGGAGCGTCCGCGCGGCCTTGGCGAGGAGGCCGAGTTCGGCGGGGTCGAGTCCGAGGCCGGTGGCGCCCTGCCGGAGGAGGGGGAGGAGCTGGTAGAGGAGGACCCGGCGGAGCAGTGCCGGGTCGTGCCGCCGGATCCCGGCGAGGAGGCGCAGCACCGGTGCGTGCGCGGGCCGCGCGTCGGCGAGCGAGAGCAGGGCGGCCTCGTCGACGAGGCGCCGCCGGCGCGGGGTGCACAGGGTGACGCCGTCCAGGACGGAGACGAACGCGTCTCCGGAGGCGGCTTCCTGAGGATCCGTCAGAGCCTCGCCCGCGTAGCGTAACCCCGCAGTCAGCTGACTCTCCATCAGTTCCTTGTACTCGCGCGCGAGCGGGGCGAGGGGTAAGGGTCCGAGGGCGCCGGGCAGGCCGAGTCGTTCACCGAAGCCCCGTCGCATCCCCCGTCCTTCGTGCTCGTGGCGTCTCCAGCAGGGATACATCCCAGCAGAAGAAACCGCCGCGCGCAGGCCCTTTACGGAGATCACCCAGGGTGCCGGGGCGGGTGCGGAGGGTGGGCGAGGGGGAGGGGTGAGGGGGAGCGAGGGGGAGGGGACGCCGGAGAGGCGAGAGGGGAGGGGAGGCGAGAGGGGAGGGGACGCCGGGAAGGCGAGAAGGGAGGCGAGGGCCCGTCAGTCCGGGCTCGCGTAGCAGTGGACGGGCACCCGGCCGTGCGGACCCCAGTCCTGTTCGACCGTGGCGAGCAGTTGCCAGCCGAGCCGCTCGTACAGCGCCGCCGCCGAGGTGTCGTGGGCGGCCACGTCCAGCACGGCGTGCAGATCCCGGTCCCGGGCCGCCGCGACGGCCTCCGCCAGCAGCAGCGCGCCGAGGCCGCGGCCGCGTGCCGACGGGGACACGTACAGCCGGTTGACCACGGCGGCCCCGGCGGCGTCCCGCCCCGTGCGGGCGCTCCACGCGCCGGGTGCGCCGTCGTCCGGGCGCGCCCCCGCCAGGCCCGCGTGTCCGACGATCCGCCCGTCCAGCTCCGCCACCCACGCGCCGAGGAAGGCCGGGGGCGTGAGCCAGGCGGCCGGCCGCTCGGGCCAGTTCGCCGGATAGCCGTCGTGCTCGTGGACCTCCCGCAGGAGCCGCACGCAGGCGTCCAGGTCGTCCCCGGCCCGCCGCCGGACGGCGGGGCGCGCGTTCTCGTTCGTCACCGGGGCATCGAAGCACACCGGATTGGCCCAGGAAGACGGACCCCGAGTTGCCCATGCCCCCGGGCCGCCCGCCCGGCAGGCTGGCGCCATGACGATCGACCACGCCCCGCGCCCCCGCGCCACCGGCCCCGCCGCCGAACCCACCCGCACCCGGGTCGACTTCTGGTTCGACCCCGCCTGCCCCTTCGCCTGGATCACCTCCCGCTGGATCCTGGAGGCGGAACGGCTCCGCGACCTCGACCTCCGGTTCCACGTGATGAGCCTGTACCTGCACAACGAGGGCAACGAACTGCCCGGCTGGTACCGGGAACTGGTGGACCGGTCGATCGGCCCCGTGCGGGTCGCCGTGGCCGCCGCCGAACGGCACGGCGACGAGGTCCTGCGCGAGCTCTACACCGCTTACGGCACCCGCATCCACCAGCGCGGGGACAAGGACTTCGACCGGGTGGTCGCCGAGGCGCTGGAGGAGCTGGGACTGCCCGCCGGGCTGGCCGGGGCCGCGCACGACGACGCGTACGACGAGGCCCTGCGGCGCCGGCACGACGCCGGTGCGGACCCCGCCTCGGGCCGCTACGTCGGCACGCCCACCCTCCACCTCGACGGCACCCCGTTCTTCGGCCCCGTCCTCGACGCGATCCCGCGCGGCGAGGAGGCCGCGGAGCTCTTCGACGCGGTCCGGGTCCTGGCCCGCCAGCCCCGCTTCTTCGAGCTGAAGCGCGAGCGGACCGGAAGCCTCTCCTTCGCTTGACGCGGCCGTGTCCGGGCCGCAACCGCCCGTCCCGCCCGCCCGTCCTGTCCACGGGGCGCCGGAGTCCCGGCGTCCCGCCGCTCTTCACCGCCGAGGTCCGAGGAGATCCATGGCCGACACCGTCCGCTCGCTGGCCGCCCGCGCGCACGACCTGCTGGTGGCGATGCTCACCGAAGGCCCGTCCCCGGCGGGGGCCGCGGGCCTCCAGGACGTCGTCGCGCGCGGCACGGCGCTGGGGCCCGACGGGGCGTGGCTCGTCGCCGCGGGCCACACGTGCCTCGGCGTCCTGGACCTCGCGCACGGGCGGGCGGACCAGGCGGTCCTCCGGCTCGACGCCGCGGTGGCGTACGGCTTCAACGACTGCGTGATGCTCCACTCCGCCCCGCTGCGCCCGCTGCACCCCGATCCCCGCTTCCAGGCCCTCTACCAGCGCATGCGGATCACGGAGGGAGACCTCGACGAAGTCTTCTGGCTGCACCGGGAGATGGAGACCATGACGCGGGAGGCGCAGGACGCGGGCGTCGACGACATCGGCCGCCTCGACACCGGGGTGTCGCCCCTCCCGCAGGCCCCCATGCCGACCCGCGCGCCGCACGCCCCCGGTGTCCTGGTCACCCGCCTCGACCTGTCCGTCACCCGGACCGCGCTCCAACAGGCCGCCCTCAGGGCCCAGTTCCAGCGCAGCGCCGGCAACACCGCCCTCGATCTCATCGACGGCCCCCGGGACCCCGCGCGCGCCCGGCGCGACGCCTGGGACGCCGACGCGCTGGACTCCCGGCGGCAGCGGGCCGCCGAGGCCCGGGCCTTCGTCGAACGCCCGGGCGCCGGCGCCGTGCCGCTGCCCTGCCCGCCGCTGGGCTCGATCGCCTACCCGGCCTGAGGAGGCCGGGCCGGGGCAGAGCGGCGGCGTTGACGGTGACGGGCGGTCAGGCCCGGGTCAGCACGTCCTCGTCGAGACCTTCGAGGACGAACCCGTTGACGAACCGCACCTTGTACCTGACCCGGCCCGCGGCCCCCGCCCCCGCCCCGGCGTCGTACGCCGCCGCGTGCCGGGTGACCTGCTGACGGACCTGATCCATCAGCGCGGCGGAGAACCCCGTCAGCTGACTGCCCCGGGCGAGCCGTTCGGCCTCCGCGATCGCGCTCTGGCCGAACCCGCCGGCCGGCGCGCCCTTCGCGGACCCCTCGACGAAACCCTCCAGGCCCTCGGCCGGCGACAGCGAACCGGGAGAGCCTTCCCCCGTGACCCGCACGTCCCTGGTCAGTCGCACCTTCGCACCGGTCTCGTACGGCATGGCGTGCCCCCTCGTCCGGCCTCGCTCGTGGCCCCGGTCAGCGTATGCCGCGCACGGTCCCGGCGGACTAGTGGACGGAGAATCCGCCGTCCACGAAGAGGGAGTGGCCCGTCACATAGGCGGAGGCGGGACTCGCCAGGAAGACGGCCGCGCCGGCGAAGTCGCCGGGGAGGCCGTTGCGGCCCGTCATCGTCCGGGCCGCCAGCGCGGCGACCTTCTCCGGGTCGGAGGAGAGCCGCCGGTTCAGCGGGGTCATCACGAAGCCGGGCACCAGGGTGTTGGCGGTGACGCCGTACGCGGACCACGCCTCGGCCTGCGAGCGGGCCAGCGACTCCAGCGCGCCCTTGGACACGCCGTACGCCCCGCTCTGCACGAACGCGCGGTGCGCCTGCTGGGAGGTGACGTGGATGATCCGCCCGTAGCCCCGCTCGGCCATCCCCGGCCCGAACCGCTGCCCGAGGAGGAACGGCGCCTCCAGGTTCACGGTCATCGTCGTGTCCCACACGTCCTCGCCCAGCTCGCCGAAGGGCGGGCGGAGGTTGATCCCGGCGCAGTTGACCAGGACGTCCGGCTCGCCGAAGATCCCGGCCGCCTCCTCCGCGCCCGCCCGGATCCCCACCCGGGTGCTCAGGTCCGCGCTCACCCAGGCCGCCCGGCACCCGTCGGCCGTCAGCTCCTCGACGGTCGCGACCAGCTCCGCCTCCCCGCGCGCCAGCACCACCACGCTCGCCCCCGCCCGGGCCAGCGCCCCGGCGATCGCCCGCCCGATTCCGGAGCTGCCCCCGGTGACGAGCGCGGTGCGGCCTTCGAGGGAGAAGAGGCCGGAGAGGTACGTGGCGGCGGGATCGGTGTGCATGCCATGCATCCTGGCACACGGCGGAACCCGGCGCCGGGGCACCGGGTTCCGTGAGGGGCGCGGCGGTCAGACGAGCCGGGCGACGAACTCCGTCCAGGCGGCGGACGCCACGGCGAACTGCGGCCCGTCCGGAACCTTGGAGTCACGGACGTGGACGGTGGAGGGGCAGGCGGCGACCTCGACACAGTTGTCGCCGTCGCCACTGCTGTAGCTGGACTTGTGCCAGGAGAGGGCGACCTCGACGCAGTCGTCGCCGCTGCCGCTGCTGTAGCTGCTCTTGAACCAGGCCAGTTCAGTCGTGCTCATAGTGCTCCTCGGATCTCCCGCAACAGGCCCACGGATGCCTCGACAGACAGAGCCTGTGTCCGCATCCTGGCATACCGCTGCTGGAGCATGCTGACCTCTTTGGCGTCGGAGCTGAGCTGGCCAGTTCCTTGGCCTTCGCAGTACGCGTACCAGACGTTCTCCTCGGTCTCCAGGAGACACAAGGGGCCTCCGAGGCCAGCGTGATAACCGCGTGCCTGCGGCATGATCTGAATGTCGATGTTGCGGCGTTCGCCAAGGTCGAGGATATGGTCGATCTGCCCACGCATGACCTCCGCGTCGGCCACTTGGCGGCGCAGGGCGTGTTCCTCGATGATGAAGCTGTAGATCGTTTCCGGGCGGTCCGTGAGGATGCTCGCCCGTTCCATGCGGGTGACCAGGTTCGACTCGATCTTGTCGTCACTCATCGCCGGGATCTGCTTCTCGAAGAGCGTCCGGGCGTACGCGGGTGTCTGGAGCAGACCCGGCACCATTCGGGTCTCGAACGTGTACAGCGTCACCGCCAGCGGCTCCAGGTCCGCCCACTCCTCGAGCCACTTCGCGAGCCCCGCCTTCCGCGTCAGGTGCTTCGCCGCCGCCCGGATCACCCCGAACGCGTCCAGCTTCTCCTCCGCGCGGTCCACGAACTCCTTCGACGGCAGGCGGCGCCCCTGTTCGATCGAGGCGATCATCGGGACCGAGTAGCCCACCAGTGGCGCGAACTGTTCCTGCGTCAGGCCGGCCCGTCTGCGAAAGGCCTTGACCACCTCACCGAAAGTCTTCAAACTTTCCGACGCTTCGGGCTCGCTTCCCTTGGGGATCTCGTCGGCCACCACGCCACCTCCCACACCCGTGTGCTCGCACTGAACGGGATCAGCGTCACTGATAGTGACCGGTACAGTCCAGCGAGTGGACTGGTACAAGCGCAGCGTACGAGTCGGGTAGCTGGTAACTCGCCATGAGCCAGGCGAAATTGGCCACATGACGACCCCGCTGACGCGCAAACGACCCGTGACCGTGCATCTGTTCGCACAGCGTTTCAGTTCCACGCCGCGCGGTGCCCGCCTCGCCCGCAGACTGGCGCTCCACCAACTGCACCAGTGGGGCGTCCCGTACGACTCCCCGCTGGCCGACACCGCCGCGCTGATCGCCGCCGAGCTCGCCGCCAACGCCGTGACGCACGGGCGGGTGCCCGGGCGCGACTGCGAGCTGGGGCTCCTGTACGCGCCCGGGCTGCACCTGCGGATCGACGTCACCGACACCCGGGGCGAGTGCCGGCCCGTGCCCGCCGCGTCGCCGGGGCCGCTGGACGAGGGCGGGCGGGGCCTGCTGGTCGTCGGGGCGCTGGCGACGCGGTGGGAGGTGCTCGACCGCGTACCGGTCGGGAAGACGGTACGGGCCGAGCTGGACCTCAGGCCGTGAGGGCCTCGTAGCCGGCCGGACGGGTGGTGAAGGTGCCCCGGCCCTGGGTGCGGCTGCGGAGGCGGGTCGCGTAGCCGAAGAGCTCGGCCAGCGGGACCGTCGCCGTCACCACCGACGTGCCGCCCCTGACCTGCGAGTCCGTGACCCGGCCCCGGCGGGCCGCGAGGTCGCCGAGGACCGTGCCGACGGACTCCGCCGGGACGGTGACCGTCACCTCGGCCACCGGCTCCAGGAGCGTCAGCACGCTCGCGCGCAGCGCCTCGCGCAGGGCGTTGCGGCCCGCCGTGCGGAAGGCGAGCTCCGAGGAGTCCTTCGGATGCGTGGCGCCGTCCGTGAGCGTGACCCGGACGCCCGTCACCGGGTGCCCGCCCAGCGGGCCGTCGGCGAGCGCGTCCCGGCAGCCGGCCTCGACCGCCCGGACGTACTCCTGCGGCACCCGCCCGCCCGTCACCGCCGAGGCGAACGCGAACTCCTCCTCTGCTCCGAGCCCATCGATCCCTTCGAGCCCTCCGAGCGGTTCGACGTCGAGGACGACATGGGCGAACTGGCCCGCGCCGCCGTCCTGTTTGACGTGCCGGTGGAGCAGTCCGGTGACGCCCTTCACCACCGTCTCGCGGTACGCGACCTGCGGGCGCCCCACCGTGACCTCAAGGTCCCGGTCGCGCCGCAGCCGCTCCACGGCGACCTCCAGGTGCAGCTCGCCGAGGCCCGACAGCACGGTCTGGCCCGTCTCCGGGTCGGTCCGCACCACCAGCGACGGGTCCTCCTCGGCGAGCCGGGCGAGCCCGGCCGCCAGCCGGCCGGTGTCGGTGCTCCGGCGCGCCTCGACCGCCACCGAGACCACCGGGGCGGCGGTCACGGACGGTTCGAGGACGACCGGCGCGCCCGGGACGCACAGGGTGGCTCCGGCGCGGACGGTCTTCGGCCCGACGACGGCGACGATGTCACCGGCGACGGCGGCGGGCACCTCGGCCGTGCGGTCGGCCTGCACGCGCAGCACACGTGAGATCCGCTCCGTGCGTCCGGTCGCGGTGTCGAGCACGGTGTCCCCCTTCCCGAGCGTGCCCGCGTAGACGCGGACGTACGTCATGCGGCCGGTCGGCGTCGCGTTCACCTTGAAGGCGAGCGCGACGAGCGGCGCCCGCGGGTCGGCCGCCCGCTCCCCGCCGCCGACCGGGGGCCGGTCGGCGGGGGCGGGCAGATAGGCGACGATCGCGTCCAGGAGCGGTTCCACCCCCCGGTCGCGGTACGCCGAGCCGCACAGCACCACGACGGCCGCACCGGCCAGCGTGAGGGCCCGCAGGGCCCGTTCGAGCGTTCCGTCGGACAGCTTCCCGTCCGCGCAGAACTCCTCCAGGGCCTCCGGGTGCAGCTCCGCCACGGCCTCCTCCAGGGCGCGCCGGCGGCGTACCGCCTCGTCCCCCAGCCCGGGCGGGACGCCGGTCTCCTCACGACCGCCGCCGTCGTCCCACACGTACGCCCGCATCCGGACCAGGTCCACCACGCCCCGGAAGCCGTCCTCGCGCCCGACGGGCAGCTGGACGGGGAGCGTGACGGCGCCGAGCCGGGAGCGGATCGACGCGACCGTGGCGTCGAGGTCGGCGCCCGCCCGGTCCATCTTGTTGACGAAGGCGATCCGGGGCACGCCGTGCCGGTCGGCCTGCCGCCACACGGTCTCGCTCTGCGGCTCGACGCCCGCGACCGCGTCGAAGACGGCCACGGCGCCGTCGAGGACGCGGAGCGCGCGCTCGACCTCGTCGGAGAAGTCGACGTGGCCGGGCGTGTCGATCAGGGCGATCCGGTGGTCCGCCCACGAGCAGCTGACGGCGGCGGCGGAGATGGTGATGCCCCGCTCCCGCTCCTGCGGGTCGAAGTCGGTGACGGTGGTGCCGTCGTGGACCTCGCCCCGCTTGTGGACGGCGCCGGTCAGGAACAGGATCCGCTCGGTGACGGTGGTCTTGCCCGCGTCGACGTGGGCGAGGATGCCGAGGTTGCGGACGCGGGGGTTCTGGGAGACGCGCACGGTGTCGTGCCTTTCGCTGCTGTACCGGAGGAACGGGGCAGCGCGATTCCCGGACGCGGACGTGCGTCAGCGGGCCTGCGGTGACGGGCGCGCAGCCGTCACCGGCAGGAGGGAGAGGCGAGGATCACGTCGTACCGGCGGCGGGCGCGGGGGGAGACGGCGACGGCGGCGTACGGATGACGCACGGTCGGCTCCCCTCGGTTCGGTCGGGCACGGAAACGGCACCGCACACCGGGTGGTGCGCGGTGCCGCGAGTCTAGGGAGCCGCCCCGTCCGGCCGACAGCGAATTTCAGGCGGCGTCCGCGGCGCCGTCCGCCGTGTCGTCCGCGGGGGTCCCCGCGATGGTCCCGGCCGGCTGGAGGAGGTCCCAGCGGTTGCCGTACAGGTCCTCGAAGACGGCGACGGAGCCGT
This sequence comes from Streptomyces sp. NPDC014656, assembly GCF_043084305.1. Lineage (NCBI taxonomy): Bacteria > Bacillati > Actinomycetota > Actinomycetes > Kitasatosporales > Streptomycetaceae > Streptomyces > Streptomyces sp. NPDC014656. The sequence continues at coordinate 121,465 of NZ_JBIBZN010000006.1, read as the reverse complement.
ACGGCTCGTGCCGCGGCTCCTCCAGGAACTTCACTCCGGCGGCCGTCATCCGCGCGTGGTCGCGGGCGAAGTCCTCGGTGTGGAGGAAGAAGCCGACCCGGCCGCCGGTCTGGTTGCCGACGGCTGCCGCCTCCTCCTCGTTCTTGGGGCGGGCGAGCAGCAGACCGGCGTTCCCGAGCCCGCCGACGCCGCCGGAGCCCCGCGGCCGGACGACGACCCAGCGGGTGCCGTTGCCCCGGTCGGTGTCCTCGACGAGGGCGAAGCCGAGGGCGTCGGTGTAGAAGGCGATGGCCTCGTCGTAGTCATGGACGACGAGCGTGACGAGTGCGATGGACGGCATAACCCCAACGTAATACGCGCAAAGGACGGGAACCCACCCGCGTGGACCCGCGTCGGCGGCGTACCGACCCTCGACACGGCGAGGGTCGGTACGAGGGTCGGGGGAGGGGTGGCGCGAGGGGCGAGGCCACCGGGCCGGCCGGCCCAGCTCGGCCCGGCCCTGCCCGGCCTGCTCGGTCCTGCCCCGCCCTGCTCGCCCCGGCCTGCCCGGCCCGGCCTGCCCGGCCCGGCCTGCCCGGCCCGGCCTGCCCGGCCCGGCCTGCCCGGCCCGGCCTGCCCTGTCCTGCCCGGCCTGTCCTGTCCTGCCCGGCCCAGTGGGACAATGCCCCGCATGGACGCACAGGGGTTCGAGGACCTGGCCGGCCGCGCGCGGGAGCTCGCCCTCTCCGGCCGGCGGCGGCTCCTGGGGCTCGCCGGGCCGCCCGGGGCCGGGAAGTCCACGCTCGCCGCGCGCCTCGTCGAGCGGCTCGACGGACTGGCCGTCCTGGTGCCGATGGACGGCTTCCACCTGGCCGGCGCCGAGCTGGACCGGCTCGGCCGGGCGGACCGCAAGGGCGCGCCCGACACCTTCGACGCCGCCGGATACGCGGCCCTCCTCGCCCGCCTCCGCGCCGCCGAACCCGGCACCGTCGTCTACGCCCCCGCCTTCGACCGCGCCCTGGAGGAGCCGGTCGCCGGCTCGGTCCCCGTCCCGCCCGGGACCCCGCTCGTCGTCACCGAGGGCAACTACCTCCTCCACGACTCCGGCGCCTGGGCGGCGGTCCGCCCGCTCCTCGACGAGGTCTGGTACCTCGACCTCCCCGACCGCCTCCGCGTCCCCCGCCTGGTCGCCCGGCACGTCGCCTTCGGCCGTGCCCGCCCCGACGCCGAGGCGTGGGTGTCCCGCTCCGACGAGGCCAACGCCCGGCTGATCGCCCGCAACCGCGACCGCGCCGACCGCGTGGTGAACATGGGCTGACCGGTCGGTCACCACGAGGCGCGGTCGTCATGGCCGCGAGGACGACAGGGGGAGACGTGAGCGAGGTCCTGTACGACGAACAGTCGTGGAACCCGCTGGCCCGGACGGTGCGGCTGACGGAGCGGGAGCTGCGGCGGGGCGGCCGGTCCACCCCGCTCGCCGAGCTGAACCTGGCCGCGACCGCGGAGGCGTACCTGCGCGGGCGGTGGCTCGGCGGCGGCGGGTCCGAGCGGCCGCTGGACCGGCTGGAGGAGGGGCCGGGCGTCGTCCCCGTCGTCCGCGCCTCCGGCACCAGCACCCCGGTCAAGGTCCGGCGCGCCGCCGACTTCGCCCGGCAGCTGGGCGAGCTGGCGGTACGGCTGAGCGGCGGCCCCGCGCGGGTCGAGGAGCTGCGGCGCCGGGCCGCTGCCGAGGACGTGCCGCTGTGGCTGGCCCGCCGCACCGCGCCCGGCCCCGCCGGGGACGTCGCCGTCGCCGTGGACCGGCGCCTGGTCCGGGTCGACGCCTGGGGCCCGGGCGCGCCCGCCGTCCGGATACGGGCGCCGTACGGCTTCCACCCCGACGAGCCCGACCCGTCCCGGGGGCTCACCCTCACCCTCGGCGGGGACGCGGCGGCCCTCCGGCTGACGCACCGGAAACTGCGCAGGTCCAAGAGCGCGGTCGAGGCGGAGCTCCCCGGCAGCCGGTGGGAGCTGCGCCGGCACGGCGCCACCAGTTCCTGGCTGCTCCGCGACGGCCGCAGGGTCGCCCTCCTGGCCCGCCCGCCGCGCCGCCGGGCGCCGGGCGCCGACGAGCTCCTGCTGCCGCTGGCCCCCGTCGCCCTGGAGACCGTCGACCCGCTCGACGCCGTCATGGCCCACGCCTTCGCCACCGCCTTCGGCCTCGGCGACACCACGGGCCTGGCCCGCTTCCCCGCCCAGTGGCGTCCCCGGGAGGGCTTCGAACCCGCCGCCCTGGACACCGACTGGGCCCGCCCCTGGTTCAGCAACCTCGGCTTCTCCGGCGCCGACAACGAGTCCGGCGGCGGCGACGGCTGGGGCTCCGACGGCGGCGCGGGCGGCGACTCCGGCGGCGACGGCGGCGGGGACGGCGGCGGAGGAGGCGACGGCGGCGGCGGGGGCGGCGGGGACTGACGGACGCCCGGTCTCCCGTCCGTGGAGCGCCTTCCGGCCGGTGAGTAGGGTGGCGGCATGAGCGACGAGGCGGGCATGGACGGCGGGTGGGAGGAGCGGGTCGCCGCCCTCTGGGAGCGGATCGACGCGTACGGCCCCGAGGAGTTCCGGGAGCGGATCGCGGCGCTCGCAGGGGAGCGGGGCGGCGAGGACGCCGCCGCCGTGTTCGAGCTGGGGGCCGCCCACGACTCCACCGGGCAGCCCGTGGAGGCCGTCCGGCACTACCGGCGGGCCCTCGACCTCGGGCTGAGCGGGCTGCGCCGGCGGCGGGCCGTCATCCAGCTGGCGAGCAGTCTGCGGAACCTCGGCCGGCCCGACCGGAGCGTGGACCTGCTCACCGCCGAGCGGGACCTGCCCGCCGAGCGGCTCGACGCCGACGAGCTGGCGCTCGCCCCGGCCGTGGACGCCTTCCTCGCGCTCGCGCTGGCCGACACCGGCCGCGACCGGGAGGCCGCCTCGCTGGCCCTCGGCGCGCTCGCCCCGCTGCTGCCCCGCTACAACCGCTCCCTCGCCCACTACGCCCGCGCCCTCCTCACCGCGCCCGACGGCTCCTGACCCCGCGTCCGGCGGTCTCCGGTCGCGTCCGGCGGTCTCGGGCCGCGCGTCCGGCGGCTTCCGGTGGCGTCCGGCGGTCTCGGGCCGCGCGTCCGGCGGCTTCCGGCCGCGTCCGGCGGTCTCCGGCCGTGCGTCCGGCGGCTTCCGATCGTGCCCGGCGGTCTCCGGCCGCGCCCGGGCCGGTGACTTCGCCGGGGGGCCGGTGGGGGGCCCGCCCCACTCGCTAGGCTGAACGCAACGGCGACGGAAGGCGGGCGACGTGGGGTGGCTGCGCAGGAGGCCCAGGCGGGACGGCGAGGACGCGCCGAGGGACCCGGAGTTCGCCTACTTCTCCGAGCGCGAGGCCGCGTTCTTCCGGGCCACCGTCCGCGAGGCCTTCGCGGAACTCGGCCTGGAGGTCACCGTCTACGCCTCCTCCGTCCAGGACGACAAGCAGCGCCGCTTCGGCCTCGGCAACCTCGCCGCCGTCTGCCACCGGGACCGGCGCGGACCCCGCGTCTGGCCCGACCTGATCCGCCGTCACGTCACCCTGGTGGTGCGGACCCTGGACGGGCCCTCGGCCCTCGACACGCTGCCGCCGGACCAGATCCGCGCCCAGCTCTACCCCCGGGTCGTCAACGGCGAGGGCATCGACCCCGGCGCCTTCGGCTACGCCAGGACCCTCGCCCCCGGCCTGTACGAGGTGCTGGCGCTCGACCTGCCCGAGAGCGTCATGATGCTCACCGACGACGCCCTCGACCGGCTCGGCGACCCCGCGCAGCTGCGCGACCGCGCGCTGAAGAACCTGCGCGGACTGCCCGTCGAGGAGCACGAGACCGTACGGGACGCCGACGGCATGTCCTTCGAGGTCGTCGTCGGCGACTCCTTCTACACCGCCAGCCGCGTCCTCGACCTCGACGCCCTGGCCCAGCGGGTCACCGGACTGCCGCTCGGCGAGCACGGAGCCCTGGTCGCCCTCCCCTTCCGGCACCAGATCGCCTTCCACCCCATCCGGGACACCACGATCATCCCGGCGCTCGGTGCCATGGCCTCCTTCGCCGCCTCCGAGTACGAGGACACCCCGGGCGCCATCAGCCCCTACGTCTTCTGGTGGCGGGGCGGCACGCTCACCCAGCTCAGCGAGCACGACGAGGACGGCGGCGAGCTGCGGATCGTCGTCGGCGACGACTTCCAGGACCTGCTCGAACGGCTGATCGCCCAGGGGCCGGGACCGCGCTGACGGGCCGCCGAGCGGTCGCGACGGCCGGGCCCGGCGGGCAGGATGCTGAAGGACGCCCGACCACGGACCGCCCGCCGTCCGGCCGCCGCCGCGAAGGAGAGACCCCATGCCGAGCACCCCCGCCGAAGCCTCCGAAGCCTCCGGCGACGCCCCCACGCCCTTCACCGCCGACGACTACCGGGCCCGGATGGACCGGGCGGCCGCCTCCGCCGCCGACGCCGGCCTCGCCGGAGTGCTCGTCGCCCCCGGCCCCGACCTGGTCTACCTCACCGGCTACCAGCCGACCGCGATCACCGAACGGCTCACCGTCCTGGTCGTCGCCCCCGGCCAGGACCCCGTCCTCGTCGTCCCCACCCTGGAGGCGCCGGACGCGCGGAAGGCCGTCGGCGCCCCCGCGCTCACCCTGCGGGACTGGACCGACGGCAAGGACCCGTACGCCGTCACCGCGCCCCTGCTGGACGTCACCGGCCGCTTCGGCGTCAGCGACAACACCTGGGCCATGCACCTCCTCGGCCTCCAGCAGGCCCTGCCCTCCACCTCGTACGTCTCCCTCACCGAGGCCCTGCCCATGCTGCGGGCCGTGAAGGACGCGCACGAGCTGGCCCGGATCGCCGCCGCCGGGGCCGCCGCCGACCGGGCGTACGAGGAGATCCTCAAGGTCCGCTTCGCGGGGCGCAGGGAGACCGAGGTCGCCGCCGACCTGGCCCGGCTGCTCATGGACTTCGGCCACTCCCAGGTCGACTTCACCGTCGTCGGCTCGGGCCCCAACGGCGCCGACCCGCACCACGAGGCCGGCGAGCGGGTCATCGAGCGCGGCGACATGGTCGTCCTCGACTTCGGCGGCCTCAAGCACGGCTACGGCTCCGACACCACCCGCACCGTCCACGTCGGCGAGCCGACCGACGAGGAGCGCCGGGTCCACGACCTCGTCCGCGAGGCCCAGCAGGCCGGCTTCGAGGCCGTGAGGCCCGGCATCGCCTGCCAGGACGTGGACCGCGCGGCCCGGAAGGTCATCGCGGACGCCGGCTACGGCGAGTACTTCATCCACCGCACCGGCCACGGCATCGGCGTCACCACCCACGAACCGCCCTACATGATCGAGGGCGAGGAGCGGCCCGTCGTCCCCGGCATGTGCTTCTCGATCGAGCCGGGCGTCTACCTCCCGGGCCGCTTCGGCGTCCGCATCGAGGACATCGTGACCATGGCCGAGGACGGCACCGGCCGGCGCTTCAACGCCACCCCGCACGAGATGGCGATCGTCGAGTAGCCGTCGCCGCCCTCACCCGTCGGACAGCACCACCGCCGACTCGGCGGCCAGGCGCAGCAGGCCGTCCCGGGCGGGGGGTTCGGTGGGCTCCCAGGCGGCCAGGACGCGGTCGCGGCCGTTGGAGCCCAGGGGGATCTCCGCCGGCTCCTTCCCCAGGTTGACCGCCACCCGCACGTCGCCGCGCCGGAAGACCAGCCAGCGGGCCTCCTCGTCGAAGGCGGCCCGCACGCCGCCGAGGTCCGGGTCGGTGAGGTCCGGCAGGGTGCGGCGCAGGGCGATCAGCTCGCGGTGCCAGGCGAGGATCCGGCGGTGCGGGTCGCGCTCGCGCTCCGCGCGGTCGAGGACCGAGCGGTCGCGGGTCGCCGGGTCCTGCGGATCGGGCACCTCGCCCTCGTCCCAGCCGTGCTCCGCGAACTCCCGCCGCCTGCCCCGCCGTACGGCCTCCGCCAGCTCGGGGTCGGTGTGGTCGGTGAAGTACTGCCAGGGGGTGCGGGCGCCCCACTCCTCGCCCATGAAGAGCATCGGCACCGACGGCCCGGTGAGGACGAGCGCCGCCGCGCAGGCCAGCAGGCCGGGGGAGAGGGAGGCCGAAAGGCGGTCCCCCAGAGCCCGGTTGCCGATCTGGTCGTGGGTCTGGGCGTAGCCCAGGAAGCGGTGGGCCGGGGTGCGCTCCCGGTCGACCGGGCGGCCGTGGTGCCGGCCCCGGAAGGACGACCAGGTGCCGTCGTGGAAGAAGACCCGGGTGAGGGTCTTGGCGAGCGCGGCCATCGGGGCGCGCGCGAAGTCCGCGTAGTAGCCCTGCGACTCGCCGGTCAGCGCGGTGTGCAGGGCGTGGTGGAAGTCGTCGTTCCACTGCGCGTGCAGGCCGAGGCCGCCGAGCGCGCGCGGCGCCGTGGTGCGCGGGTCGGCCAGGTCGGACTCGGCGATCAGGAAGTGCCGGCGGTCCTGCTCCTTCGCCAACTCGTCGACGGCGGCGGAGAGTTCCTCCAGGAAGGTGAGGGCCCGGTCGTCGGCGAGGGCGTGCACCGCGTCGAGCCGCAGTCCGTCGATCCGGTAGTCCCGCAGCCAGGCGAGCGCGCTGCCGAGGAAGTACGCCCGCACCTCGTCCGAGCCGGGCGCGTCGAGGTTCACCGCCGCGCCCCACGGGGTGTGGTGGGTGTCGGTGAAGTACGGCCCGAAGGGCGGGAGGTGGTTCCCGGAGGGGCCCAGGTGGTTGTGGACCACGTCGAGGACCACGCCCATGCCGAGTCCGTGCGCGGCGTCCGTGAAGCGCTTGAGCGCCGCCGGGCCGCCGTACGGCTCGTGCACCGCCCAGGGGGCCACCCCGTCGTACCCCCAGCCGTTCACCCCGGGGAACGGGCAGAGCGGCATCAGCTCCACGTGGGTGACGCCGAGCCCGGCGAGCTCCCCGAGCCGGGCGGCGGCCGCGTCGAGGGTGCCCTCCGGGGTGAAGGTGCCGACGTGGAGCTCGTACAGGACCCCGTTCCGCAGCCGCAGCCGGGGCGGCTCGTGGAGCCAGGTGTGGGCCCCGTGGTCGACGACGGCGCTGAGCCCGTCCGGCCCGTCCGGCAGCCTGCGGCCGCGCGGATCGGGCAGGACGGGCCCCTCGTCGAGACGGAAGCCGTACCGGTCGCCGTCGGAGGCCGGCACGGTGCCGGTCCACCAGCCGTCCCTCAGGGGGTCCCGGTCGAGGGGGTGCCCGGTGCCGTTCAGCTCCAGGGTCACCCGGTCGCGGGCGTGCGGCGCCCAGACCTCGAAGAGCACGGCGGTTCTCCTCGCAGACGTCGGTACGGTCGGCTACCTCGGTCCCATCCTGGCAGTCAGGACCGCGACGCGCCCGGCGCGTCCCACACGTAGTCGACCTGACGCTGGAAGTTCACGTACCCGGCGCGGGCGAAGGCCGCCGCCATCGGGACGTTCCCCAGGTCGGTCGCGGCGCGGACCCGCGGCATCCCGGCCTCCGCGAGGATCCGGGTGCCCTCGGCGAGGATCTCGTCGATGTACCCGTGGCCCCGGTGGGCGGGGAGCACCCCGATGTAGGCGATGATCGGGTTGTAGTTGTTGCGGGCCGGGACGACGAAGCCGACCGCCTCGCCCGTGTCCGGGAGTTCGGCCACCCGCCACCACTCGCGCGGCGAGGTGTAGTGCGGGAACTCCTCGTCGTAGTGCCGTTCGGCGGCCTCCCGGGGGGTCAGCCCCTCGGCGAGGTCGGCCCGGCCGTGCGCGTCGAGCGTGCCCTCCATCACCGGCGTCATCAGGGTGACCAGGTCCTCGCGGTCCCGCACCGGACGGAAGACCAGCCGGCCCGTCGGCTCCGCGACCGGGGTGCCGGGCAGCCACTCCAGGCGCAGCCGCTCGACCAGCGGCCGGGCGCCCGTCTCCGCCAGCAGGGAGAACAACAGCTCCACCCGCTCGCGGGTCTCCGGGACCTCGCGCCAGTCGGCGGGCAGGTAGCGGTTGTACTCCGGCGGCACGGTGCCCGCCGGCACGACGGCGGGCACGGCGGCGGCCAGCAGCCGCCGGCCCACCTCCGCCGCCTCCCCGGCCGGGAGCTCCGGGTCGAGGTCGAAGAAGTCGAGGGCCAGCGGCTCGCCCCCCTCCTTGTTGGTCCACCAGGCGATCCGGCCGAGCGGCCGGCCGTCGCGGAGGGCCACCCACAGCCACTCGGGGCGGCGGCGGCCGGTGCCGAGGTCGTCGGCGAGTTCGTGGTCGAGCGTGTAGCGGAGGCCGAGGAACAGGTCCAGCTCCTCGGGCCCGGCGAGCGGGCGGACGACGAGGTCGTCGGTCATACGGTGGTTCCCCCAGGGGTACGGTCGGTCGAAGCCCGCAGACCGTAGCAGCGATCTTCCGGGGCGGGCGCGGCAATTAGCGGCGATGGGCGGCGACGGGCGGCGACGGGCCGTCGGAGCTGGTACAGGCCCGGTACAGGAGGCTTCTGGACAGCCCGGCCCGGACACCCGGACAATCACCGTGTGACGACCCCGACCCCGTACGAGCCCCCGGCGCACTCCCCCCGGCTGACCGACGCCGAGCGGGACCGCGCGCTGGGCATGCTCCGGGAGGGCGCGGCGCAGGGCCGTCTCTCGCACGACACCTTCCTCTTCCGGATGGAGCGGGCCCTCCAGGCCCGCCGCCCCGACGAACTCGCCGTGCTCACCGCCGACCTGCGCGGCGAGGGCACCTGGACCCGGCGGGTGGTGGGCGCGGTCGAGCGCGTGTCGGCGTTCACCGCGCGCATCGGCAGGGCCTGGCACTCCGAGCGGCTCCCGAAGCTGCTGCTGCCGCAGCCGGGGCCGTACCCGCTGCGCATCGGCCGTGACCCGGTGAACGGGCTGCGGCTCAGCCACGAGACGGCCTCCCGGCTGCACGCCGAGCTCTCCCTCCAGAGCGGCCTCTGGGTGCTGCGCGACCTCGGCTCCACCAACGGCACCACCGTCAACGGCCGCCGGGTCACCGGCGCGGTCGTGGTCCGCGCCGGTGACGTCGTCGGCTTCGGCGAGATGAGCTTCCGGCTCTCCCTGGACTGACCGGCTCCTCCGCCTCGGCTGACCGGGCCTTCCGCCGGCGGGTCCTTCGAGGTCAGCGCGGTGCGCCCTCACCCGTTCGGCCGTACGTGGCGGGCGGCGGCGGGCGCTGGATGGTGGGCTGGGGGGACGCGCGCCAGGATCCCGGCCGCGGCAATCACCGCCGACGAGGCGAACCGGCCGAACGACAGGGGGCGCGATGCGCGACGAGCCGAACCGCGGGACGGGACCCGCCGGGACCCCCGGCGCGGACGACCCCTGGCGGCGACTGCCCGCCATGGCCCCCGCCGGGGCCACCGCCGCCCCCGCCCCCGGCCGGGTGCGGCCCGTCGCCGACCCGGCCGCGGGACCGCCCGCGCCGCCCGGCGGACGGACCGTCGCCCCCAGCCCCCTGGACCCCGGCGCCGCCCTCGACCCGCACCCCGTGCACCGCCGGCTGCGCGAGGAGTTCCCGCTCACCTACGACCCGCTGCTGCGCGCCTGGGTGCTCAGCCGGTACGCGGACGTGGCCGGCGCGCTCACCGACCCCCGCTTCACCCACGGCCACCGGCCCGGCGACCCGCCCTGCGCCCGCGCCCACACCGACGTGAACCTCGCCGAACTGCGGGCCGTCGCGGAGCGCACCGCCCACGTCCTGGCCCGCCGCATCGCCGACCGCCCGCAGGCCGACCTGGTCGCCGACTTCTGCCACTGGCTGCCCGCGGGCACCGTCGCCGCCGCCGTCGGCGTCCCCTACCGGGACATGATGCGGCTGGTCAGGGGCCGGGCCGCCACGGCGCTCGCCGGCGAGTGCGGCGGCCAGATCGCCGTGCGGGAGAAGGCGCTCGCCTCCTTCCTCGGCAACGTCCTCGCCGACCCCGACCAGACCGCCGCCCTGCGCGACGCCCCGGCGGGCCTGGTGGCCCGGGCGTGGACGGAGTCGCTGCGCCGCGATCCGCCGGTGCAGATCGCCGTCCGGCGCACCCGGGAGGACGTGCCGGTGAGCGGCGGGATCCTGCCGGGAGGCTCCTCGGTGGCGCTGCTGGTCGGCGCGGCCGGGCGGGACCCGGAGCGGTTCCGCGACCCGGACCGCTTCGATCCGCTCCGCGACGACCCCGGTCAGCTCACGTACGGCCCAGGCTTCTGCCCCGCGGTGATCCTGGCCGGTCTGGAGGCGGAGTACGCGCTCCGCGCGCTCTTCCGCGCGATGCCCCGGCTGCGCCTGGCGGACGGCTTCCGTCCGGTGCCGACCGGTCTGATCACGCGTGCCCCGCGCGCGCTCGTCGTCCGGCCGAACGGCTGAGACGAGCGGCTCCGCCCCGCTGCTAGGGTGACGTGCGCTCGTCAAACGAGCCGTTCATTCGAGTCAAGTCCAACGGGGAATCAGACACGTGAAGCTTCGTCATGCCCGCGCGATCGCCGTCTTCGGCATCGCCGTCATCGCCCTCACCGGTGCCCGCGGTTCGGGCGGCGGCGGCTGCGACAACAGCAGCTCCGGTTCCAGCTCCAGTTCCAGCTCCGGCGGCAGCGGCAGCCACAGCGACAACGACAGCGACAGCAACGCGAGTTCGGGCGGCTCCCTGCCCGGTGGCGGTGGCAGCGCCGACAAGGCCGCCCGCGACGTGACCATCGACAAGTGCGCCTACGACGCGGCGACGAAGAAGCTCACCGCCAAGATCACGGTGAAGAACGACGGCGCGCTCGACTACGACTACAGCGTCACGATGAAGTTCACCGGCACCGGCGCCACTTCGGCGACGGCCGTGAAGACCGGCATCGCGGTCACCGCGGGCGCCTCCGTCAGCACCGAGCTCACCACCCCGTACCCGGGCACCGGCGACGGCTCCGAGTACACCAAGTGCGAGGTCACGCGCGCCAGCCGGATCTGACCCGCGGACGGGGGCCGGGCGGCGCGGTCCGACGGACCGCCCCGCCCGGCCCCCCTCCCTCAGCGGCGCCTCTGGTAGGCGTCGGTCTGGTTCGGCGGGGCGTTGTGCACCGCCCAGGAGTTGTACGAGGTCCGGTCCTGGGCCGCCTGGACACGGGCCCGCTCCTCGATGCGCAGGCCCTCCGCGTGCTCGGTGCGGGTCCAGCCCCGGCGCAGCAGCACCCCCACCAGGAGCACGACGAGTCCCCCCAGGACTCCGAAGAACACCCACAGCGTCATGTCTTCCCCCCTTGTCCGCCCGTTCGCCCGTTCGTCTGTTCTTCCTCGCCCCCGGGCGTGGTGCCGCCCAGTATGCGGTCAGTCCCCGATCCGCGCGAGGAGGGCGACCGGCCGGTCGGCGAACAGCTCCGCCAGTTTCAGCTCGCTCGCCGCGCCACCGGTGAACTCCCGGACCCCGTCCAGGACATCGGCCCAGCGCCCGTCCGGCAGCACCAGCTCGGTGTCCCGCCAGCCGCCCGCCTCCGCGAGCCGCAGCGACAGCCGGGTCACCGCGGTGACCACCTCGCCGGAGCGGGCGAAGGCCAGGCAGTGCGCGGCGGCCGGCCCCTCGGCGGCCAGCGGTTCGTACCCGGAGCCGGGGCCGAAGGCCGCCGGGCGCTCCCGGCGCAGCCGCAGCGCCGCCCGGACCAGCGCGGTCCGGCCGTCGTCCGGGCCCGGCGCGAACGGCGCCCGGTTGTCGGGGTCGACCAGCGCCCGGTACTCCCGCTCGGTGTTCTGGTACAGCTCCGGCACCCCCGGCATGGTCAGCTGGACCAGCGCCGCGCCGTCCGCCTGGGCCCGGATGTGCGGCTCCAGCGCGAACGCCGCCTCGGACGCGGCCCGCAGCGGCACCCGCCCGGGCCCGGCCGCCACGAAGTCGGCCACCGCCCGCTCGTACGCCGGGTCCTGCTCGGTCCACGAGGTCCGCAGCCCCTCCTCCCGCGCGGCCTTGAGGACGGCCGGTCCGATCCGCTCCGGGTCCGGCGTGCCGAAGCCGAAGGCGGTCTGCCAGGCCGTCCAGGCGAGGTGCGGGTCGGGCGCCGGCACCGAGGCGGTCTCGGACAGCAGCCCCGCCCACACCTCCGGGCACTGCGCGAGGACCGCGATCGCGGCCCGCACGTCCGCGCTGCGCTTGGTGTCGTGGGTGGTGAGGACCGTGCCGGTGGCCGGCCAGTCGCGGACGAGCCGGGCGCAGGCGGCGTGGAACTCCGCGACGCCGACGGCCGGCCGTCCCGGATCGCCGCCGACCTCGTTGGCCGAGAGCAGCGGGGCGTACCGGTAGAAGGCGGTGTCCTCGGTGGACTTGGCCCGCAGCGCCGAGGAGGTCTGCGCGAACCGGGCCCGGAAGGCCCGGTGGCCGGGGGAGTCGCCGAGCGTGCCGAGCAGGAGCCCCCGGACGGTGTCCACGGCGGCGGCCTCCTCCGGCACCGCGAAGGCGGCCCGGGCGCCCCGGGCGGCCTCGGCGGTGAGCACCCGCTCGACGCCGGTCCGGTAGGGCCGGTAGACCGGCACGCGGACGAGGAGCTCCTCGACCGCCGTCCGCAGCGCCCAGGGCGCGTGGTCCCGGAGCGCGGGGTCGGCGGCGCAGAGCCGTACCGCCGCCCGGGTCAGCGCGGCCGTCTCCGCCGCCAGGTCGTGCCGCACCACCTCGTACGCGGCGCGCCGGGCGGTCGCCTCCCAGTCGCCGCCCCGGTCGGCGGAGCGTCCGGCGAACTCCCGGTAGAGGCGCGTGAGTTCCTGGGCACCGGCGGCTTCGGTCAGGACGCCGTCGACCAGCCGCAGCGCGTCGTACCCGGTGGTGCCCGCCACCGGCCACGCGTCCGGCAGCGTCTCGTCCCCGGTGAGGATCTTCTCGACCACCGTCCAGCACCGGCCGCCGGTCGCCTCCGCCAGCCGCTCCAGATAGCCCTGGGGGTCGGCGAGGCCGTCGGGGTGGTCGATGCGCAGCCCCTCGATCACCCCGTCGGCGACCAGCTCCAGGATCTTCGCGTGGCTCCCGGCGAAGACCTCCGGGTCCTCCACCCGCACCCCGATGAGGTCGGAGACGGTGAAGAAGCGCCGGTAGTCCAGCTCGGTGCGGGCGAGCCGCCACCAGCCGAGCCGGTACCACTGGGCGTCCAGGAGCGCGTCGAGCGGCAGCCCCTCGGTGCCCTCGCGGAGCGGGAACTCCTGCCCGTCCAGGCGCAGTACGCCGTCCTCGACCCGCAGCCGGTCCTTCACCTCGTGCAGCCGGGCGGGCAGCACCGGCAGCAGCACCCGGCCGTCCCCGGCGTCCCACTCGATGTCGAACCAGCGGCCGTACGGCGAGTCCGGGCCGTGCCGCAGCACCTCCCGCAGCGCGTGGTTGTGCCGGGGCGAGGCCGCCATGTGGTTGGGCACCAGGTCCACCACCAGGCCGAGGCCGTGCGCGCGGGCCGTCGCGGCCAGCGCCCGCAGCCCCGCCTCGCCGCCCAGCTCCGCCCGGACCGACCGGTGGTCGGTGACGTCGTACCCGTGGAGGGAGCCGGGCACCGCCTCCAGGACGGGGGAGAGGTGCAGGTGCGAGACGCCGAGCCCGGCGAGGTGCGGCACGGCCCGCTCGGCGGCGGCGAAGGGGAAGGCGGGCTGGAGCTGGAGCCGGTAGGTGGCGGTGGGCACCACCGGGACGGCGGGGACGGAGGCGACGGCGGGGTCGGCGGGGGACGGCGGGCGGGCGGACCGGTTGGACGTCATGCGAACGTACGTACCCCGTACGGAAGCTTCCGTGTCATCGCCCGATGCACCCGTTCGGGTGCATCGGGTTACTTTCGGCCGATGCTCCGGACGTACCGCGACACCCTCTCGCTGCTCGGCCCCGCCCTGCCGGTCCTCTCCTTCCTCGGCCGGCTGCCCACCGCGATGTGCCAGCTCGGCAGCGTCCTGCTGGTCGCCGAGACCAGCGGCTCCCTCGCCACGGCGGGGCTCGCCGGAGGCGCGCTGGCCGCCGGGCAGACCGTCGCGGGGCCGCTCCTCGGCCGGCTCGCGGACCGGCGCGGCCAGCGCGGACCCGTCCTCGCCGCCTCCCTCGCCAACGCCGTGGCCGTCGCCGTCCTGGTCCTCGCCGCCGTCGCCGAGGCCCCCACCGCGCTCCTCGTGCCGGCGGCCCTGCTCGCCGGGGCGACCGTCCCGCAGATCGGGCCGCTCGCCCGGACCCGCTCGGTGGCCCTCGCCCGCCGGGCCGGGGCCGACGACCGGACCGTGGGCGCCGTCCTCTCCTTCGAGGGCACCCTCGACGAGGTGTCCTTCGTCCTCGGCCCGGCCCTCGTCGGCCTCGCCGCCGCCCTCGCCCACCCGGGGACCGCCCTGCTCGGCGCGTCCCTGCTGCTCGCCGTCTGCGGCACCGGCTTCGCGCTCCACCCGACCGCCCGCGCCGCCGCGACCGGAGCCGGCGCGTCCACCACCCGTACGGGCGCCGCCGAACGGCCCCGGCTGCCCGCCTCCGCCTACGCCCTCCGGGTGACGATGGTCCTCCAGGGCGCCATGTTCGGCGCCTCCCAGGCCGGGATCACCGCCCTCACCGCCGGCCTCGGCGCCCCCTCTCAGGCCGGGCTCGTCTACGCCGCGATGGGCGTGATGAGCGCCGCCGTCGGCCTCTCGCTCGCCGCCCTGCCCGCCCGGATCGGACTCACGGCCCGCTGGCGGGCCGCGACCGCCGGGCTCGTCCTGCTCTCCCTGCCGCTGCTCGCCGTCGACTCCCTCGTCGGCCTGTACGCGGTGGTGACCGTGCTCGGCGCCGCCTACGCCCCGCACCTCATCACGGTCTTCGCCCTCACCGAGCGGGCCGTCCCGGCCGGCCGGCTCGCCGAGTCCATGGCCTTCCTCACCAGCGGGATCGTCGGCGGCCAGGCCCTCGCCCTGGCGCTCTCCGGACGGCTGGCCGAACAGCACGGCGCCCCCGCCGCCTTCGCGGTGGCGGTGGGGGCGGCCGCGGCCTGCGCGGCGCTCTCCTGGACGGTGCGGACCGCACGTCCGAAGGCGCCGCGCGGGGCGCTCACGCCGGACGGCGCAGCACCGCCAGGCTCAGCGGCGCGAGGGTGACGCGCTCGCCCGCCGCGATCTCCGGCCCCTCCCGGGGCGGCATCCCCTCCGGCTCCGCGGTGTCCACCACCGTCCGCCAGCACCGGCCGTGGCTGTCCGGCACCGCGAACTCCAGCTCCTGCGACGAGGCGTTGAACATCAGCAGGAAGGAGTCGTCGGCGATCCGCTCGCCCTGCGTGCCCGGTTCGGAGATCGCGTTGCCGTTGAGGAAGACGGTCAGCGCGCGGGCGTGCGCGGCCTGCCAGTCGCGGGCCGTCATCTCCTCGCCCTCGGGGGTGAACCAGGCGATGTCGGTGAGCTCGTCGTGCGTGCCCTCCACCGGCCGGCCGTGGAAGAAGCGCCGCCGCCGGAAGACCGGGTGCTCGCGGCGGAGCCGCACCATCGCCCGGGTGAAGCGCAGCAGGGTCGCCTCCGCCTCGCTGTTCTCCTTCGGCCACCGCACCCAGGACAGCTCGCCGTCCTGGCAGTAGGCGTTGTTGTTGCCCTCCTGGGTCCGCCCGAACTCGTCGCCGTGGCTGAGCATCGGCACGCCCTGCGACAGCATCAGCGTGGCGAGGAAGTTGCGCATCTGGCGGGCCCGCAGTTCGTTGATCCCGACGTCGTCGGTCTCGCCCTCCGCGCCGCAGTTCCACGAGCGGTTGTGGCTCTCGCCGTCCCGGTTGCCCTCGCCGTTGGCCTCGTTGCGCTTCTCGTTGTACGACACGAGGTCGCGCAGGGTGAAGCCGTCGTGGCAGGTCACGAAGTTGACCGAGGCGAGCGGGCGCCGGCCGTCGTCCTGGTACAGGTCGGAGGAGCCGGTGAGCCGGGAGGCGAACTCGGCCAGCGTGCGCGGCTCGCCCCGCCACAGGTCCCGTACGCAGTCCCGGTACTTGCCGTTCCACTCGGTCCACAGCGGCGGGAAGTTGCCCACCTGGTAGCCGCCCTCGCCGACGTCCCACGGCTCGGCGATCAGCTTCACCTGGCTCACCACCGGGTCCTGCTGCACCAGGTCGAAGAAGGACGACAGCCGGTCCACCTCGTGGAACTGCCGTGCCAGGGTGGCCGCCAGGTCGAAGCGGAAGCCGTCCACGTGCATCTCGGTCACCCAGTACCGCAGGCTGTCCATGATCATCTGGAGCACGTGCGGGGACCGCATGAGCAGCGAGTTCCCGGTGCCGGTGGTGTCCATGTAGTAGCGGGGGTCGTCGGCCAGCCGGTAGTACGAGGGGTTGTCCAGGCCGCGGAAGGAGAGCGTCGGGCCCAGGTGGTTGCCCTCGGCCGTGTGGTTGTAGACGACGTCGAGGATGACCTCGATGCCCGCCTGGTGCAGCGCCCGTACCGCCGACTTGAACTCCAGGACCTGCTGGCCCCGGTCGCCCCAGGACGCGTAGGCGTTGTGCGGGGCGAAGAAGCCGATCGTGTTGTAGCCCCAGTAGTTCGACAGCCCCGCGTCCACCAGCCGGTGGTCGTGCACGAACTGGTGCACCGGCATCAGTTCCAGCGCGGTGACGCCGAGCTCCTTCAGGTGCCCGATCACCGAGGGGTGCGCGAGCCCCGCGTAGGTGCCCCGCAGCTCCTCCGGGAGGTCCGGGTGGAGCATCGTCAGGCCCTTCACGTGGGCCTCGTAGATCACCGTGTGGTGGTACTCGGTGCGCGGCCGCCGGTCGTCGCCCCAGTCGAAGTACGGGTTCACCACCACCGAGGTCATCGTGTGCGGGGCCGAGTCCGCGTCGTTGCGCGCGTCCGGCCGGCCGAAGGGGTAGCCGTACACCGCCTCGCCCCAGGCGACCGAGCCCGACATGGCCCGCGCGTACGGATCGAGGAGGAGCTTCGCCGGATTGCAGCGCAGCCCGCGCTCCGGCGCGTACGGCCCGTGCACGCGGAAGCCGTACCGCTGCCCGGGCATCACGCCCGGCAGGTACGCGTGCCGGACGAAGGCGTCCGTCTCGCGCAGTTCGACGGACGTCTCCGCGCCGTCGTCGTCGATCAGACACAGTTCGATGCGGTGCGCCGCCTCCGAGAAGACCGCGAAGTTGGTGCCCGCTCCGTCGTAGGTGGCGCCCAGGGGGTACGCCTGTCCCGGCCAGACCTGCATGAATGGAATCTTCCTCTTCTGTCCGGGTACGGGGGTGCTCTTCGGCCAGATCCTGCCCGAAAGAGGCGCAACCTCCCGGGATTTCGCCCCGTCCTACCGGGTGACCGCAGACCAAGCGGGGGATAGAGGGGGAAATGTGTACGAAATAGTGCGCCGCCACCTGGGGAAGGTGGTGGCCGGAGCGGCCATGGCGGTGACCGGCACCGCCGCCGCGGTCGCGATCAGCCTGCCGGGCACGGCCGGGGCGGAGGACACCCCCGCCGGCGGCGCGGCCGGCCCGGCCGCAGCGCCCGGCACCGGCGCGCCGGCCGGCGCGCGGGGGACGGAAGGCGCCGGGGGCGCGGAGGGAACGGGCGGCCGGGGGGCCGCCGCGCTCGCCCCCGCCACCGTCGCCCCGGCCGCGGCCGAGGGCGACCGGGGCACCGGCACCGATCCGCTCACCGACACCGAACTGGCCCGGGCCCGGACGCTCGCCCTCGGCCCGTCCGACACCGCCGCCCGGCAGGACGTCGACGGCGACCGCGGCCGGCCGCAGCACCTCGGCACCGAACTCGCCGACCCGGTCCCCGGCCGGGAGGGCGACCGCCGCGCCCAGGTCCGCTCCTACGACTACGCGCGCGACGAGCTCGTCACCCGGACCGTCGACCTGACCACCGGCAAGGTCGTGGCCACCGCCACCAGCCGGGGGGTGCAGCCCTCGGCCCACCCCGAGGAACTGCGCGCCGCCCTCGGCCTCATCCTCGCGAGCCCCCTCGGCAAGGGCGTCGCGGAGGACTACCGGGACGCCACCGGCACCGAACTCAAGAGCCCCGACCAGCTCTGGTTCAACGGCGACGTCTACCGCACCCACCGCGAGAGGAACGTCCCCGAGGCGCTCTCCCGCTGCGGCGAGCACCGCTGCGTCCGGCTCGTCACCAAGGTGCGCAACGGCGCCTGGATCGACACCCGCAACCTGATCGTCGACCTCTCCGCGAAGAACGTCGTCCGCGTCGGCTGACCACCGCCGCCCGCCGTCGTCACCCGCCCCGTCCGCGGGGCCCGTACGCAAGGAGCACGTCCGCATGACCGACCGGCACCACCGGCGAGCCAGGGGGATCCTCGCCGCCCTCGCCGCCACCGCCTTCCTCGGCACCGCCACCGCCGCGGCCGCGCCCGCCGCGCCCGCCGCGCCGGCCCCCGGCCCCACCGCCCGGCCCCAGCAGCCCGCCTGCTCGCCCGCGTACCGCATCACCAAGAAGCTCGACGGCGGCGCGTCCTGGGACATGTGCTGGCGCTACAGCACCGACGCGGGCCTGATCCTCGACCGGGTCACCTACCAGCCGCCCGGCGGCGCCCCCGTCCGCGTCCTCAGCACCGCCCGGCTCGCCCAGATCCACGTGCCCTACGACGACGGCGGCGCCGAGTACGACGACCTCACCGGCGCCGGCTTCGGCTGGGGCCTGCAGGACCTCAAGCCCGCCGAATGCCCCGGCGGCACCCTCTCCTCCGTCAAGGTCCCCGAGGCCGGCACGGTCAAGGGCCTCTGCACCACCACCCGCGCCCGCGGCCACGCCTACCGGATGGCCAGCGACAGCGGCTCCGGCGTCTACCAGGCCCAGGCCAAGGACCTGCTCGTCTACACCGTCAACAAGGTCGGCTGGTACGAGTACATCTCCGAGTGGCGCTTCTCCTCCGACGGCACGATCGGCGCCAACGTCGGCGCCACCGGCAGCCTCTCGCCCGTCGACTACAACGCCACCGACGGCCGCGGCTGGCCCATCGGCAAGGGCGCCCGGGGCTACGCCACCAGCCACGCCCACAACGTCTTCTGGAAGCTCGACTTCGGCCTCGACGGCGGCAAGGACCGCATCGAGCAGTACGACTCCACCGTCACCCCGCCCACCGGCGACGGCAGCCCCACGGTGAAGACCCGGCGCACCGCCGTCACCAAGGAGCTCGCCGGCGACGCGAAGAACATGCGCTGGTGGCGGGTGGTCAGCGGCACCGGCAAGAACGCCGACGGCCACGCCCGCAGCTACGAGATCGTCCCCGGCCGCACCGACACCCACGCCGGCCGCGGCTTCACCAAGCACGACGTCTACTTCACCCAGTCCCGCGCCTGCGAGCAGTACGCCAGCGACAACATCGGCAACTGCCCGGCCGGTGCCGGCGACAGCGTGGACAAATGGGTCAACGGGGAGACTCTGGCCAAACCGACCGTGTGGGTCAACATCGGGTTCCACCACATCGCCCGGGACGAGGACCAGCAGCCCATGCCCGTCCACTGGCAGGGCTTCCAGCTCGCCCCCAGGGACGCAACCGCTATGAATCCCCTCACTCCGGCCGATCTCGCCTCGCAGAACGGACAGCCCGACAACCGGAGTTGAACATTCCGACGACCGATCCTGCTGCACCGCCTCCCGCTCGCGGAGTACCCTTCCTTGATCTTGTCGGAAGAATCGGTACGAGGGTCCGGAGCAGAAGGCGGTGCGCGGGTGGGCTCGGGAGGTCTTGAGCTGCCCCCAGGTGACGCGGGTCACGAGGGGGGACCGGCCGACCCCGGGGAGGCGCCGCCCACGGTGATCCTCCCCGCGGGCCCGGCCGCACCCCCCGGCGCGGTCCCGGTGGCCCGCCCCGTGGAGATCGGCGCCGAGCTCGACTGGGGCGCCGAGGCGTGGAGCGAGGTCCGCACCCGCGCCCAGCGCGCCGGCCGCGCCTACATCTGGCTCAACCTCGTCGAACAGCGGATGCGGGCCGTCGTCGCCGCCGTCCTCAGACCCGTCTACGAACCCGTCCACGGCGACGAGTGGGTCGTCGCCGCCGCCGGTCCGGCGGGCCAGGAATGGGTCCGCCGGGCCGTCGCCGTCCGCGAGGTCTCCCGCCGCAAGGGCTACCTCCTCGACCCCGCCGACGACAACGTCCTCTCCTTCCTCACCCTGCCCCAGCTCCGCGAGCTGATGGTCCAGCACTGGCCCTGCTTCGAGCCCTACTTCGACGACCGGCGCGAGGTCGAGCTCGCCCTCGACGAGCTGGAGGTGACCCGCAACGTCGTCTCCCGCAACCGGGCCCTGTCGCCCACCGTGCTCGCCCAGGCCGAACGGGCCTCCGCCCGCATCCTGGAGATCCTCGGCAGCGGCGCCGGCGTCCCCTCCGCCGACAGGCTCCCCGTCGACGCCGTCGAGGACCTCGTCGGCGACCGGTACGCCGACGTCGTCTCCGTCCACCCCGACCGCGTCCGGCTCCAGCGCCAGCTGCCCGCCGAGGACCTCTTCGGCGGCGCCCGCCGCCTCGACGCCACCGGCATAGGCCTGAACCTGCTCGTGCAGAACTTCTCCGGCCGCCGCATGGTCCGCCTCGCCGAGTCCGGCTGCCGGATACGGCTCCTCTTCCTCAACCCCGCCAGCAGCGCCGTCAAGCGCCGGGAGCGGGAGCTCGGCATCCGCAAGGGCGAGCTGAGCCGCTCCGTCGAGATGAACATCCTGCACATGCGCCGGGTCCGCTCCAAGCTCCGCGACCCCGACGCCTTCCAGATCCACGTCTTCGACGAGACCCCCCGCTTCACCGCCTACCTCGTCGACGGCGACGGCCCCGACGGCGTCGGCGTCGTCCAGTCCTACCTCCGCAGGGCCCGCGGCATGGAGGCGCCCGTCCTGGTGCTGCGCGGCGGCGGCCGGACCGTCGTCCGCCAGGACGCCCCCGGACGCGACGCGGACCACGGGCTCTTCGAGACCTACCGGGAGGAGTTCGAGTCCGTCTGGCTCGACTCCCGCCCCGTTTCCTGACCCCCCGCCCCGCACCCCGCGGCGACGTTGTCAGTGGCGCGTGCGAAGGTGTCAACACCAACGGGGGAGATCACGTAAGGAGGACCCGATGGCCTGGCATGGGGAACCACTGGTCGGCTTCGACCTGGAGACGACGGGGACGGACCCGCTCGAATCCCGCATCGTCACCGCGTCGGTCGTCGGCGTCCACCGCGGCGAGGTGGTCCGGCAGCGGGACTGGCTCGCCGACCCCGGCGTCCCCATCCCCGAGCAGGCCGCGGCCATCCACGGCATCAGCGGCGAGCGCGCCGCCGCCGAGGGCCGCCCGGTCCGCGAGGTCGCCGACGAGATCGCCGAGACCCTGACCGGCTACTGGTCCCAGGGCGTCCCCGTCGTCGCGTACAACGCCTCCTTCGACCTCACCCTGCTCTCCGCCGAGCTGCGCCGGCACGGACTGCCCTCGCTCGCCGAGCGGCTGGGCGGCACCGGCATCGGCCCCGTCCTCGACCCGTACACCATCGACCGGGCCGTCGACCGCTACCGGCGCGGCAAGCGCACCCTGGAAGCGGTCTGCGGCGAGTACGGCGTGGAGCTCACCAGCGCCCACCAGGCCTCCGCCGACGCCCTCGCCGCCGTCCGGGTCGCCCTCGCGATAGCCGGGCGCCACCCGAAGGTGGCCGCCCTCTCCCCGGCCGAACTGCACGAGCGGCAGATCGGCTGGTACCGCGCCTGGGCCGAGGACTTCCAGGACTTCCTGCGGCGCAAGGGCGACCCGGACGCCGTCGTCGACCCGGTGTGGCCGCTGCGCGGCGAGCCGGTGCGCACCCGCTGACCTGCGGCTCAGGGGCGGAAGGGGGCCGGACCGGAGAGGCGCGCGGACGACCGCCCACTGCCCGTCCGGCAAGGTGACATTCTCGGTCCGGAGCGCCCGTGCCGGCGCGCGAACCGTTCCTACGATGCCGGGACCCCCACCAGGCGCCCAGGCGCCGGAGTAGGAGCGCTCCGTGCAGTTCAACCTCATCGGCCCCTTCGAGATCGTGACCGGTGACGGCCGGACCCACACGCCGAAGGCCCCGAAGATCTGCCAGATGCTCGCCGTGCTCGCCCTCCAGCCGGGCGAGGCCGTGGCCACCGACACGCTGATCAGAGAGCTGTGGGGCGAGAACGCGCCGGGGAACGCCCCCAAGATCCTGCAGACCCACGTCTACCACGCCCGCCGCATGCTGGACGAGGCCCTGCCCGCCGCCGACCACCGGCCGCTCCTCACCCAGGTCCCCGGCTACCGGCTCGACATCGACGGCGGCCGGACCGACGCGCACGTCTTCGAACGGCTCGTGCGGCAGGCCCAGCGGGAACTCTCCCAGGGCTTCCCGGAGACCGCCGCCGAACGCCTCGTCGAGGCCAGGAGGCTGTGGCGCGGCCCCCTGCTGTCCAACGTCCAGGTCGGACCGGTGCTCACCGGCCGCGTCGCCCGCATGGAGGAGCTGCGGATCCGCGCCCTGGAACTGTGGGTCGAGTCCGAGATACGGCTCGGACGCCACCGCGAGCTCCTCCCCGAACTGCGCACCCTCGTCAACGACCACCCGCTGCACGAGTGGTTCCACGGCCAGCTCATCTCGGCCCTGCACCGGGCCGGCCGCCGGGGCGAGGCCCTCGACGCGTACCGGCGCCTCTACACGATCCTCAAGAGCGAGCTCGGCCTCGAACCCTCCGCCGAGCTGCGGCGCCTGCAGGCCGAGATCCTGCACTCCGCCGACCAGGACGGCAGCCGGACGGTCGCCCGCCGGGGAGTGGGGCCGCAGCCGCACGTCACCCCGCTGTGGCCGTCCGCCGCCGCCAGCTGACCCGCCGCCGGCCCGAGGAGCCGTTCAGCCGCCCCGCACCGGCTCCCGCGACACCTCGCGCAGCCGGCGCCCGAGCGCCCGCACCAGCTCCGGCGGCCGCCGCGCCGACCCCTCGAACGGCCCCTCCTCCAGCACCGCCCGCACCGCGCACTCCAGCAGCAGCGTGACCACCGCCGCCTCGTCCCCGGCGGCCGGGGCCCCGTCCGGGGCGGCCGTCCCCTCCGGCGCGGACGGACCCGGGTGCCCGCCCGGCGCGGCGAGCCCGAAGGCGCCCCGCAGCAGTTCCCGGGCCCGGCGCACCGACGCGGCCCGCGCCCCGGAGCCGTACCGGCCGTCCCCGGCGGCGACCGCGGGCAGCGCCTCCACGAAGCGGCGCAGGACCGCGTCCGCGTAGGGGTCGGGCAGCGCGGGGCCGGCGGCGGGCCTCCCGGGCAGCGCGTACGCGCGCGACGCCACCGACCGCGACAGCCCCTCGGACAACGCCGCCGCGAAGCTCCGCCCGAGCGCCGTCGCCCCCGCGCCCGCCCCCTCCGCGTGGTCCCCCGTTCGGCCTGGCATTTCCCCTACGCCCCCGCGCATTCGTCTGCCGACGGTTCGCCGAACCGCTTTCGGCGAACCCGGTTCCCACCGAACCCGACCGGTGGTCATTCCCCGGTAATCGGAAACCCCGATGACGGGAGGAAGGGCGATTACTGGCAGGAGACCGGGGTGGGAAGGGACCGCTGGTATCGTCCGGATCGGATTTCCGCAGGTGTTGCAGACATGAATGGAGTGAATGCGCCGTGACCGATGCCAATTACACGCTGGTGACCGACATAGAAAAGCACCAGGAGGCTTTCGGAATAGCGTTCAACTCCGGCGACGCGGACGCGGTCAATGCCATGTACGTCGACAATGCGCTCGGAATGTGGGAGCCCGGGTTTCCGCTCTACGGCGATGCCCGGCGGGAGTACGTGGTCGAGTTCCTGAAGAAGCGCAGGCCCACCGTCGACGCGACGGTCCGCCAGCAGCTGGTGGTCGGCGACACCGCCCAGCTGGTGGTCGAGTGGCAGATGGCCGCGCTCGACGAGGACGGCCGTCCGGAGCTCCTCAAGGGCGTGGCCATCGACGTCCTGCACCGCGGCGAGGACGGCTACTGGCGCTACGTCGTCGACAACCCGTTCGGCGTCAGCGGCCCCTGGGACGCCGAGGGCGCGGCCCAGGGCTGACCGCCCGCCCGGACGCCCGCCGGGGAGCGAACCCCACCACCGATCAGAACCGACGCGGCGCACCCCGCCGCACGACGTACGGAGTACCCCTGTGTCCACCCTTCCCGCCTCCGGCACCCCGGTCACCGTCATCGGCCTGGGCCTCATGGGCCAGGCCCTCGCCGGCGCCTTCCTGGCCAAGGGCCACCCCACCACCGTCTGGAACCGGTCCGCCGCCAAGGCCGACGAGCTCGTCGCCCGCGGCGCCGTCCTCGCCGACTCGGTCGAGAGCGCGGTCGAGGCGAGCCCGCTCGTCGTCGTCTGCGTCTCCGACTACGACGCCGTGCACCAGCTCCTCGGCCCGGTCGGCGGCTCGCTCGCCGGCCGCACCCTGGTCAACCTGACCACGGCCAGCTCCACCCAGGCGCGCGAGACCGCCGAGTGGGCGAAGAAGCTCGACGCCGCCTACCTCGACGGCGCCATCCTGGCCCTGCCGCACGCGATCGGCACCGAAGAGGCCACCCTGCTGTACGCCGGCCCGCAGGCCGCGTTCGAGGAGCACCGGGCCACCCTGGAGGTGCTCGGCGCCGAGGCGACCGTCTACCTGGACGAGGACCACGGCCTGTCCGCCCTCTACGACCTGTCCGTGCTCAGCATCATGTGGGGCGTCCTCAACAGCTTCCTCCACGGCGCCGCGCTGCTCGGCACCGCGAACGTCAAGGCGTCCACCTTCGCGGAGCTGGCCGTCACCGCGATCAACGTGACCGCCGAGTACGCCTCCGCCTACGCCCAGCAGATCGACGCCGGCGAGTACCCGGCCACCGACGCCACCGTCAACGTCCACGTGGGCGGCATGACGCACCTGGTGGAGGAGAGCGAGACCCTCGGCGTCAACGCCGAGATGCCCCGCTTCTTCCTGGAGCTGGCCAAGCGCGCCGTCGCCGCCGGCGACGCGGAGAACAGCTACGCCGCGCTGATCAAGCAGTTCCGCAAGCCCTCCGCCTGATCCCGAACCGCACACCGGCACCACGAGCCGGGAACCCGTCGACGCCCCGCCGCGCCCCGGATTCCCGGCTCCGCCGTGCCCACGTCCGTCCGACACCCACACCGCAACCGACATGTTCACGGGGGATCCATCCATGTTCACCGACCGTGGCCCGAAGGCCACCTCCCGCTCGGCGATATCCCGCAGAGCCGCGCTGAGGTCCGGCGGCCTCGCCATCGCCGGCACGGCGCTCGCCACCGGCCTGCCCACGCTCGCCGAGGCCGCCGAAGGCGCCGACCTCACCGCCCGCACCACCTACGACAGCATCGTCGTCGGCGCCGGCCTGGCCGGCCTCGTCGCCGCCCGCGAACTGCGGGCCAAGGGCCGCCGCGTCCTCCTCCTGGAGGCCCGCGACCGGATCGGCGGCCGCACCTGGACCGACCGCTTCAACGACTACGAGATCGAGCGCGGCGGCGCCTGGGTCGACCCGCTCCAGCCGCACGTCTGGCGCGAGATATCCCGCTACCGGCTGAACGTCGTCGCCGACGCCGGCCCCGAGCGGGTCCTCATGCCGACCACCACGGGCTTCGCCGAGTCCGACCCGGTCACCGCCTACACCCGGCAGGGCGAGCTGTTCACGCCCTTCTTCGACGGTGCGCGCGAGTACTTCCCCCGGCCCTACGCGCCCTTCACCCGCGAGGACCTGATCACCCCGCTCGACGGCTTCTCGTTGCGCGACCGGCTCGACCAGCTGGCCTACGCGCCCGAGGACGAGATCCGGATGACCAGCACCACCGGCCTGTACGGCGCGCCGACCGCGCGCGGCTCCCTGCTCCAGCTGGCCCAGTGGTGGGCGCTGGCGGGCTGGAACTACACCGGCTTCTCCGGGATCAACACCTACCGCATGGAGCGGGGCACCGCCGCGCTGGCCGGCGCGATCCTCGCGGAGGGCCGCCCCGACCTCAAGCTGAACTCCCCGGTCGCCTCCGTCACCGAGGCGAACGGCCGGGTCACCGTCGTCACCCGGGCCGGCCTCTCCTACCGCGCTGACGAGGTCGTCATGGCCGTCCCCGTCAACGTCTGGAAGCGGATCACCTTCAGCCCCGGCCTCCCGCAGGCCCACCGGACGGCCACCCAGCAGGGCTACGGCGTCCCCCGGCAGAAGAAGGTCTGGCTCGACCTGGCGACGCCCACCGACCGCTTCCTCGCCGAGGCCCCCGAGGACCACCCCTTCGTCATCATGGGCCGGATGAACGACGACGCCCCCGTCGTCGCCTTCACCGTCGACCCCACCCTGGACCTCGCCAGCCACGCCGCCGTGGAGGCCGCCGTCCGCCGCGTCGTCCCCTCGGCGACGCTGCGCTCGTACACCGCCTGCGACTGGCAGGCCGACGAGTTCTCCCTCGGCGGCCCCACCTACCGCAGCCCCGGCCAGCTGACCGCGCTGCACCGGGCGATCGCCCAGCCGCTCGGCAGGATCAAGTTCTGCGGCGACGACCTGGCCCTCGGCTGGACCGGCTACATGGACGGCGCCATCGAGTCCGGCCTGCGGGTCGCCGGCTCGCCCACCCTGGCCCCGCTGCCGGCCGCCGCCCCCGCCACCCACGGCATCGCGGTGCCGCGCGTCGACCGCAGGGTCTACCGCTCGATGATCGGCCTCTGACCGTCCACGACCTCACCACAGGGGTGACCATGACGACGTCCCAGCGATCCGTCACCGAACCGGTGGACGAGGTGTTCGCCTGGTTCCGCGAGATGCACGAGAAGCACCCGGTCCACCACGACGACACCTACGGCTGGCAGCTCTTCCGCCACGCGGACATCACCCGCGTGCTCACCGACCCGACCACCTTCTCCTCGGACACGGTCCGGCTGTACAACGACCCCCAGCCCGACTTCGACCTCTTCCTCATGGGCAACCTGGTCACCAGCGACGCCCCCCACCACAAGAAGCTGCGCCGCGCGATCAGCGGCGCCTTCACCCCGCGCGCCGTGGCGGGGCTCGCCGGGCGGATCGAGCGGACCATGGCCGGACTGCTCGACGCCGTGTCCGACTCGGACGGCTTCGACCTCATCGGGGAGGTGGCCTACCCGCTGCCGATCCTGGTCGTCGCCGAGATGCTCGGACTGCCGGCCGAGGACGTCCCGATGTACCGGGGCTGGGGCGACGCGCTGGGCGCGCTCGACGCCGCCACGGTGCCGCCCGAGGTGATGGCCGGCGAGATCGTCCCCGCCCTGCGGGAGATGAACGCCTACATCCTGGAACACGTGCGCAGGCGCCGGGAGAACCCCGGCGACGACGTGATCACCATGCTCACCCGCGCCACCATCGACGACGCGCCCCTGCGGGACGGCGACCTGATCGGCCTGATCGGACTCACCCTCTTCGCCGGCCACGCCGCCTCGATGGCGCTGCTCGGCAACGCGGTCCTCACCTTCGACCGCGACCCCGAGGCGTTCGCCGCCCTGCGCGCCGACCGCACGCTGCTGCCCAACGCCGTCGAGGAACTGACGCGGCTCTACCCGCCCTTCGCCCGCCTGGTGCGCGTCACCACCGCCGAGACCGAGCTGTGCGGGCGGACGATCGGCGAGGGCGAGCTGGTGACGCTCTGGTCGGGCGCGGCCAACCGCGACCCGCGGCGCTTCCCGGACCCGGACCGCTTCGACATCCACCGCGACACCAGCGGGCACATCGCCTTCGGGCTCGGCGCGCACTTCTGCCTGGGGGCCCCGCTGGCCCGGCTCCAGGCCAGGATCGCGCTCGACGCGCTGTTCGACCGCTTCGAGAGCATCACCGTGGACCACGCCGCCGGCGTCGAGTTCGAGGACCCGATGCAGATCATCTGCCCCCGGCGGCTGCCCGTACGAGTCTCCGGCTGAGCCGGCCGACCGCATCCGAGGAAGTCATGTCCTTGTCATCGAAGCCCTCCGCGTCCGTGACCCCCTCCGCGCCCCCCGCGGAGGGGGAGGCGCCGGCCGGGTGGCGGTCGTGGCACCGGCCGCTCCTGCTGGCGGCGGCGGTGATGGTGCCCGCGGCGGTCGTCTCCGCCGTGGGTCTCGTCGTCGACGACCGCGTCCTGCTCGACGCCCCGATCTGGCTCAAGCCGTTCAAGTTCTCGCTCTCCTTCGCCGCCTTCTGCCTCACCCTGGCCTGGATGGTGGCCTTCGTCCCCGGGCGCCGGCGCCTCGTCCGGTGGGCGGGGACGGTCGTCGCGGCGGGCAGCGTCATCGAGATCGTGATCATCTCGGGGCAGGCGGCGCGGGGCAGGCGCAGCCACTTCAACTACGCCACCCCGCTCGACGCGACGCTCTACAACGTGATGGGAGGGACGGTCATCCTGCTGTGGCTGGCCACCCTCACCCTCGCGGTGCTGCTGGTCCGGGCCCGGCTCGCCGACCGGGCCTCGGCCTGGGCGATGCGCTGCGGCATCGTGCTGGCGCTGGCCGGGACCGCCGTCGGCTTCCTGATGGACCGGCCGGCGCCGGGACAGGAGGCGGGCGTCACCGACGTGGTGGGCGCGCACAGCGTCGGCGTGCCGGACGGCGGCCCCGGCATGGCGCTGACCGGCTGGTCGACGGCCGGCGGGGACCTGCGGGTGCCGCACTTCTTCGGCATGCACGCGCTCCAGCTGCTGCCGCTGCTGGTGCTGCTGCTCGCGGTGCTGGCCCCGCGCTTCGCGCGGCTCGCCGACGACCGGGTGCGGCTGCGGCTGGTGCTGGTCGCCGCCGGGGCGTACGCGGCGGTCTTCGCGCTGATCCTCTGGCAGGCGCTGCGCGGCCAGGCGCTGCTCGACCCGGACGGGACCACGCTGGCGGCGGCCGGCCTGGTCCTGGCCGCCACCGCGGCCGGCGTCCTCGCGGCGCTGCGGTCCGGTCCCCCGCGGACCCCCGGTTCCTGACCCGCCGGTCCCGTCCCGGCACGCGCGCGGCCCCGGAGCTCACCAGAGCTCCGGGGCCGCGTCCGTCGGCCGGGGCCGCGTCCGTCGGAAACCGTCCGCCGGAAACCGTCCGCCGTCCGTCAGAAGCCGTCGAAGAAGCCGTACAGCCGGCCGATCCGGCCGTCCTGCGCCACCCAGGCGACGTCGGAGCCGCTGGCCACCGGCGGCCGGCCGGCCGGGCCGACCCGCCAGGTGAAGTGCACGGCGTCGTGGTGGGCCAGGACGGTGCCGAAGGTGAAGCCCATGCCCCGGAAGTTCTTCTGCGCCGACGCCAGATAGGCGTCGACCTCGGCGTGCCCGGCGGCGTCCGCCACCGGGTCGGTGTAGGTGCCCTCCGGGGTGAAGACCTCGGCGACCAGGGCCCGCCGGAGTCCCTGGTCCGTCTCGTTCCACATCGCGATGTACTTCTCGACCAGTAGGGTCGCGGCCTTCTTGTCCATATCCGCAGGCTACAACAGGGACAAGGGCCGGGAATCGGCCCGCGGGATTCTTCGTGGCCCTTCGTCAGGTGTGCCCGGAATCAACGGGAAAGAATTCGGCCGCCTCCCGGACGATTGTCCGGAAGGCGGCCGAATTCATGAGGTCATTCCGAAGCGCGGTCCCCCGCGGGGCCCGGGGGCGGGAAATACCCGGCCCGGACGAAGAAGTCCACGTAGGTGGCGAACAGCGCCCGGTCGACCGGCGGGCAGACCAGACCGGTGTCCGCCAGGGCCCGCTCGGTCTCCGAGACGTCGATCGGCGGATAGGTGGTCGTGCCCGCACCCGCGTTCATGCCCTCGAACGAGTCGAGCAGCGGGGCCACCGCGTTCCTCCGGTCCGCGCGGACCCGCGCCGACCACGACTCCCAGTCCAGCTCGGGCAGCTCGTAGCCGAAGGACCGGAGGTGGCCGACGAAGTCGGTGAACGTCTGGTCCTGCCGGTTGTAGAGGTGGAAGGTGCGGTTCGCCGCGTCGCTCCGGCGGGACAGCGTCACGATCGCCCCGCTGACGTAGTCCACCGGCACCATGTGGAGGACGCCGGCCAGGCCGTCCGGCACCGCGCCGGTCTCCAGCAGCCCCTTGAGGCTCAGCCAGACGAAGTCCTTGGTCTGGCAGGCGCCCGTCTCGCGGTCGCCGCAGACCACGTCCACGCGGTAGACCGACACCGGCACGCCGCGCTCCCGGGCGAGTCCGATGACCTGCTCGGCCACCCACTTGCTCTGCAGGTAGCCGTTGTGCAGCAGGTGACCGGGGCCGGTCGGGTCCGTGACGGCCGCCGGGGCGGCGCCGGGACCCGGCGCGGGGAAGACGCCGGTCGTCGAGACGTAGTGCACCGGCACGGTGCGGTGGGCCGCGGCCAGCCGCAGCACCTCCCGGGTCCCGCCCACGTTCCCCGCCGCGAGCGCGGCGTACGGCCGGACCCAGCTGACCGTCGCGCCGGCGTGGTAGACGGCGTCGGCCCGCCGGGCGAGCCCGTCGAACTCCTCCTCGGACAGGCCGAGACGGGGCGCCGAGAGGTCGCCGACGACGACGCGGACCCGGTCCGGGTCGATCTCGTCCGCCACCCGGTACCACGCCAGGCCCTCCCACAGCCGGGCGGCCGCCGCCTCCGGGTCGTCGCCCCGCACCAGGCAGTGGACCACCGCCCGGGTCGAGCGCATCAGGTCGCGCAGCAGGAAGGCCCCCAGGAAGCCGGTGGCACCCGTGAGCAGCACCTCCCCGGGGTCGGTGGCCACGAGGTCGGTCCTTCCGGCCGGGCGGACGTCCTCGTCGAGGCGGACCTCGGCGGCGAAGTCGACCCCGGCGGGCCCGGCGGCGCCGTCGGCCGTGGCCGCCAGGAGCGCGCCCAGGTGGTCCGCCAGTTCCCCCGGCGTCGGGTGCTCGAAGACCAGCGAGGGCGGCAGCCTGAGCCCGGTGGCCTCCGCGAGCCGGTTGCGCAGCTCCACCGAGGTGAGCGAGTCGAAGCCGATCGCGGCGAACCGCTGCCGGGGGTCGACCGCGCCCGGGGCGGAGTGGCCGAGCACCAGCGCGACCTCGCGGCGGAGGAACTCCGCCACCGCCTCGCTCCGGCCCTCCGGCGTCAGCCCCGCCAGCCGCTCGGGCAGCAGCTCCCCGCCGGCCGGGGCGGCCCCGTCGGCGGGGGCGACCAGCCGGCGCAGCAGCAGCGGCGCCCGGCCGGCGCGGGAGCGCAGCGCCGCCAGGTCGAGCGGGGTGACCACCAGCGCGGGCCGGCCGGCCAGCAGGGCCCGGTCCATCAGCGCGGGGCCGGCCCCGTCGGAGATGGTGCCCAGGCCGGACCGGGCGATGCGGTCGAGTTCGGTACGGGTCAGGTGGCCGCTCATGCCGTCCTCGTGCGCCCACAGCCCCCACGCCAGCGAGGCCGCCGGCAGGCCGAGTCCGGCGCGGTGGCCGGCGAGGGCGTCGAGGAAGGTGTTGGCCGCCGCGTAGTTGGCCTGGCCGGTGCCGCCGACCACGCCCGCCACGGAGGAGAACAGGACGAAGGCGTCCAGCTCCTGACCGAGGGTCAGCTCGTGCAGGTGCCAGGCGGCGTGCGCCTTCGGCCCCAGCACGGTGGCGAGCCGCTCCGGGGTGAGGTCCTGGACCAGGCCGTCGTCGAGCACGCCGGCGGCGTGCACGACCGCGCTGAGCGGGTGCTCCGCCGGTACGCCGGCCAGGAGCGCGGCGACCTCCGCCCGGTCGGCGAGGTCGCGGGCCTCGATCCGCACCTCGGCGCCGAGTCCGGTGAGCTCCTCGGCCAGCGCGTCCGCGCCGGGCGCGGCGGGCCCCCGGCGGCTGACCAGCAGCAGCCGGGTCACCCCGTGGGCGCGGACCAGATGGCGGGCGAAGAGGGCGCCGAGCGCCCCGGTCCCGCCGGTGATCAGCACGGTGCCGCCGGGGCGCCACCCGTTGCCGCGCGGCGGGGTGCCGGCGCGCGGGAGGGTGGTCAGGCCGGGGACGAGCACCTGCCCGGAGCGGACGGCGAGCTGGCCCTGACCGGTCGTCAGGGCGGCGGGCACGGCCGCCGCGGAACGCTCGTCGTCGTCCACGTCGACCAGCACGATCCGGTCGGGCGCCTCCGACTGGGCGGACCGCAGCAGTCCCCACGCGGGGGCCGCCACCAGGTCCGTGACGTCCGAGCCGTCCGGCAGGGCGGAGACCGCCCCGCGGGTCAGGACGACCAGCGGGGTGCCGGCGGTCCGCTCGTCCGCCAGCCACGTCCGGGCCAGCGCGAGCACCCGCCCCGCGGTCTCCTCGGCCCGGGCCGGCAGGTCGCCGTCCGGCGCGTCCGGCGGGGAGAGCACGGGCACGAGCAGCGCGTCGTACGGCTCCGGCCCGTCCAGCGCGGCCAGCGCCTCGGCGACCCCGGCGAAGACGCCGCCGGCGGGCTCCGGCAGGCCCGCCGGAGCGGTGCCGGCCGGGTCCAGGGCCGCCAGGACCGGCGGGGCGGCCGCTCCGGACGGGCCGGGCGCCGTCCAGCCGACCCCGAACACCGCCTCCTCGACCGGCTCCCCGGCCGCCTCCCCGAGCGCCGTCCCGGCCGGGGCCGTGTGCGTCACCCAGTACCGCTCCCGCTGGAAGGGGTACGTCGGGAGGTCCACCGGCCGCGCCCCGGTGCCGGAGAGGAACGCCGTCCAGTCCACCGGCACCCCGGCGGACCAGAGCCCGCCCAGCGCCGTGACCACGTCCCGGGCCTCGTCCGGGCCCTTGCGCACGGCCGGCACGGGCGTGATGGGGGAGGCCTCGGCGACCAGCGCCGAGAGCACCCCGGCCGGGCCCAGCTCCAGCGTGACGGCCACGTTCTGCCCGGCGAGGGCGCGGACCGCGTCGTGGAACCGGACCGGCCGGCGCACCTGGGCCGTCCAGTACTCCGGCGCGCACAGCTCCTCCGCCGTGACGGGCCGTCCGGTGAGCGTGGACACGATCGGAACGGCCGGTGGGCGGAAGGTGACCTTCCGCAGCACCTGCCCGAACTCCTCCAGCATCGGGTCCATGAGCGGCGAGTGGAAGGCGTGCCCGACCGGCAGCTCCTTGGTGCGGCGGCCCCAGGACCGTACCGTCGCCGCGATCTCGCGGACCGCCGCGCGCTCGCCGGACACCACCGTGGACACCGGGCCGTTGACCGCGGCGAGCGCCACCGTGCCGTGGTCCCGCAGCAGGCGCTCCAGCTCCTCCTCGGTGGCCTGGAGCGCGACCATCGCACCGCCCCCGGGCAGCGCCTGCATCAGCCCGCCCCGGGCGGCGACCACGGCCGCCGCGTCGGGCAGCGAGAGCACCCCGGCCACGTGGGCGGCGGCGAGTTCGCCGATCGAGTGCCCCACCAGGACGTCCGGGACCACCCCCCACGACTCGAAGAGCCGGAAGAGCGCGACCTCCATCGCGAACAGGGCGGGCTGGGCGACACCGGTCCCGGCCAGCGCGTCCTCGTCCTCGATCACCTCGCGCAGCGGCGCGTCCAGGTAGGGGTCGAGCTCCGCGCACACGGCGTCGAAGGCGGCGGCGTACACCGGGAACTCCCGGTACAGCCCCAGGCCCATCGCGGCCCGCTGGGCGCCCTGGCCGGTGAAGAGGAAGCCGAGCCGGCCGCCCTCGGCGGCCACCGGCGGCGCGGTGCGCGCCCCGTCCCCGGCGAGCCGTCCGAGCGCGTCGCGCAGGGACCCGGCGTCCGCCCCCACGGCCACGGCCCGGTGGGGGAGCGCCGCGCGGGTGGTGGCCAGGGAGAGGGCCAGGTCGGCCGGGGACGGCCCGGCGCCGTCCGCGAGGAGCGGGAGCAGACCGCGGGCCCGCGCGGCGAGCGCGGCCGGCGAGGCGGCCGACAGCGGCAGCGCCAGGAACGGCGGCGCCGCGCCCCCGGCCGGCTCCGGGTCCGGCTCCCGGCCGGCGTCCGGGGCCTGCTCGATGATGACGTGCGCGTTGGTGCCGCTGACGCCGAAGGAGGAGACCGCCGCCCGGCGGGGCCGGCCGCCCGTCTCCGGCCACGGCCGCGCCTCGGCGAGCAGTTCGACCGTCCCCTCCGACCAGTCGACCAGCGGGGTCGGCTCGTCGAGGTGCAGGGTGCGCGGCAGCTCGCCGTGGCGGATCGCCTGCACCATCTTGATCACCCCGCCCACGCCGGCCGCGGCCACCGAGTGGCCGATGTTCGACTTCAGCGAGCCCAGGTACAGCGGGCGTTCCCTGGTGTGCGCGGCCCCGTAGGTGGCCAGCAGCGCCTGGGCCTCGATGGGGTCGCCGAGCCGGGTCCCCGTGCCGTGCGCCTCGACGGCGTCCACGTCGGCGGCGTCGACGCGGGCGCCGGCGAGCGCGGCCCTGATCACCCGCTCCTGGGAGGGGCCGCTCGGCGCGGTCAGGCCGTTGGAGGCGCCGTCGGAGTTGACCGCCGAGCCGCGCAGCACCGCCAGCACCCGGTGCCCGTTGCGCACCGCGTCGCCGAGGCGCTCCAGCAGGAGCAGCCCGGCCCCCTCCGACCAGCTGGTGCCGTCGGCGGCCGCCGCGAAGGACTTGCACCGGCCGTCGGGGGCCAGGCCGCGCTGCCGCGAGAAGTCGACGAAGCCGCCGGGGGTGCCGGCGACCATCACCCCGCCCGCCAGCGCCAGGGACGACTCGCCGGAGCGCAGCGACTGCGCGGCGAGGTGCAGGGCGACCAGCGACGACGAGCAGGCCGTGTCCACGGTCATCGAGGGGCCCTCGAAGCCGAAGGAGTACGAGAGCCGGCCCGAGGCGACGGCGCCCAGCTTCCCCGTGAGGAGGTACCCCTCCAGCTCCCGGGGCCCGTCGAGCCCGAGGTAGGACTGCTCCACGGCGCCGACGAACACGCCCACGCCGGAGCCCTCGACGGAGGCCGGGGCGATCCGCGCGTGCTCGAAGGTCTCCCAGGCGGTCTCCAGGAGCACCCGCTGCTGGGGGTCCATGGCGAGCGCCTCGCGCGGGGAGATCCCGAAGAACCCGGCGTCGAACTCGGCCGCCCCGTCGAGGAAGCCGCCCTCGCGGGCGTACGTCGTGCCCGGCACGTCCGGGTCGGGGTCGTACAGCGCCTCGACGTCCCAGCCCCGGTCGGAGGGGAAGCCGGTGACGGCGTCGCGGCCCTCCGCGGCGAGCCGCCACAGGTCGTCGGCGGAGCGGACGCCGCCGGGGTAGCGGCAGGCCATGCCGATGATCGCGATCGGCTCCGACCGGCCGGACTCCAGCTCCGCGATCCGCTGCCGGGCCTTGTGCAGGTCGGCGGTGACCCATTTCAGATATTCAGCGAGTTTGTTCTCATCCACCATCGGAAGGTCCACCTGTTCTGGGATCGGGCGGGATCAGTCCCGGCCGCGACCGAGCTCGTTGTCGATGAAGGCGAGGAGTTCGGCGGTCGACGCCGCCTCCAGGGCGTCGGCCGCGGGCGCGCCGTCCGGGTCCGCCGGGGCCGCGCCGGTCTCCAGCCACCGGGACAGCAGGGTCTGCAGCCGGACGGTGATCGCGTCGCGGTCCGCGCCGGCGGCCGCCCCGCCGTCCGCGAGCGCCTCCTCCAGGCCGTCCAGGGCGACGAGCGCGGCGGGCCGCCCGGGCTCCTCGTCCCGCGGGCCGAGGAGCCCGAGCAGGAACGCCGCCAGCTTCGCCGGGGTGGGGTGGTCGAAGACCGAGGTGGCCGGCAGCCGCAGCCCGGTGAGGGCGCCCAGCCGGTTGCGCATCTCGACCGCCGTCAGGGAGTCGAAGCCCAGCTCCCGGAACGGCTGGCCGGGGTCGACCGCCGTCGGGTCGCCCAGCCCGAGGACCGCGGCGACCCGGCCGCGGACCAGGTCCAGGACGAAGTCCGCGCGCTCGGAACCGGCCATGCCGGCCAGCCGCTCGGCCATCGACGGCTCGCCCCGGGAGGCCGTCGCCCGGTCGCGGGCGGGGACCAGCGCCCGCAGCAGCGGGGGCACCCGGTCGAGGTCCCGCAGGACCTCCGGGTCCAGCGGCGTCGCCGCCAGCAGGGCCGGCTCCGCGGCGACGGCCGCGTCGAACAGCTCCGTGCCCCCGGCGACGTCCAGCGTGCCGAAGCCGTCGCGGGCGAGGCGGGCGCGGTCGACGGCGCCCAGGCCCGCGTTGATGCCGCCCTCGGCGTCCCACGGCCCCCAGGCGACCGAGGTGGCCGGCAGGCCGAGCTCGCGCCGGTGCTGGGCGAGCCCGTCGAGGTAGGCGCTCGCGGCGGCGTGGTTCGCCTGCCCGGGGCCGCCGAGGAGCCCGACGGAGGAGGAGAACAGCACGAAGGCCGTGAGGTCCGTCCCCCCGGTCAGCTCGTGCAGGTGGCGGGCGCCGTCGGCCTTGGGCCGCAGCACGGCGTTCACCTGCTCCTCGGTCAGGTCCGCGGCCAGGCCGTTGTCCAGGACGCCGGCGGCGTGCACGACGCCGCGCAGCGGCCGGCCGGCCGGGACGCCCGCGAGCAGCGCGGCGAGCGCGTCCCGGTCGGCGACGTCGCAGGCGGCCACGGTGACGGTCGCGCCGAGGGCGGTCAGTTCCTCCCGCAGGGCCCCGGCGCCCGCCGCCCCGGGGCCGGAACGGCTCGCGAGCAGCAGGTGGGTGACGCCGTGTCCGGTCACCAGCCGGCGGGCCACGGCGGCGCCGAGCGCCCCGGTGCCGCCGGTGATCAGGACGGTGCCCTCCGGGTCCCACACCGGCTGCCCGGCCCCGCCGCGCAGGGCGGAGGGGCGGATCCGGAGCAGGCGCGGCACCCAGAGGTGCCCGTCGCGGACGGCGGCCTGCGGTTCGTCGGCGGCGAGCAGCGCCGCCAGGAGCGCCGGGGGCACCGGCTCCGCGTCCGGGCCGGCGGCGGGGTCCGCGTCGACGAGCAGGACGCGGTCCGGCGCCTCCGCCTGGACGGAGCGGACGAAGCCCCACGCCGCGGCGGCGGCCGGGTCGGTCGTCCCGGTGCCGGCCGCGGTGACCGAGCCCCGGGTGACCAGGACCAGGCGGACGCCGGCGAACCGGTCGTCGGCCAGCCAGTCGCGCAGCAGCCGCGCCGTCCGCAGCACCGGCCCGCGCGCGTCCCCGGCACCCGGCCCGCCGCCGTCCAGCGGCACGACGAGGGCGTCGTACGAGCGGCCGGCCGCGAGCGCGTCCGCGAAGGCCGGCAGGTCCTCGTGGACGGGCACGCCGTCCGCCCCGCCGCCGGGCGCCGCTCCGAGCCGCGCCCACGCCGCCGGGCCGTCGGCCGGCCGGACCTCGTCCGGGACCCAGTCGAGCCGGTGGAGGGCGGCGAGCGGGCCCGGGCCGTCGGCGCCCGGCCCGGCCGCGGTGCCCGCCAGCGGCTCCAGCCAGTACCGCTCGCGCTGGAAGGGGTACGTCGGCAGCTCGACCGGCTCCGCCCCGGAATCGGCGAAGAAGGCCGTCCAGTCGACCGGGACGCCCCGCGCGTGCAGGGTGCCGAGGGCGGCGACCAGGGTCTGCGGCTCCGGCTTGTTGCGGCGCAGCGCGGCGATCGCCAGCGTCTCCTCGCGCTCCGCGCCGGCCGCGGCCATGGCCGACAGGACGCCGTCGGGGCCCAGCTCCAGGAGCGTGGTCACGCCCTCGGACTCCAGGGTGCGGACCGCGTCGAGGAAGCGCACGGGGTTGCGGATCTGCTCCACCCAGTACTCGGCGGAGGTCCAGCGGTCGCCGTTCTCGACCTCGCCGGTCACCGTGGAGACGATCCCGAACTTCGGCCGGTGGAAGGTCAGTTCCCGGGTGATGGACCGGAACTCGTCGAGCATCGGGTCCATCCGGTGCGAGTGCGAGGCGCGGAGGATCGGCAGGACCTTGACGGACCGGCCGCGCTCCTTCCAGACGGCCGCGACCGCGTGCACGGCGTCCTCGTCGCCCGAGAGCACCACGGCGCGCGGGCCGTTGACCGTGCCGATGACCGCGCGTCCCTCGGCGTCCAGGGTCTCGCGCACCTCCTCCTCGGTGGCCTCGACGGCGACCATGGCGCCGCCCTCGGGCAGCGCGCGCATCAGCCGGCCGCGCGCGGTCACCAGCACGGCGGCGTCGGGGAGCGACAGCACGCCGCCGAGGTGCGCGGCGATCAGCTCGCCCGTGGAGTGGCCCACCAGATGGTCCGGGCGCACCCCCCAGGTCTCCAGGAGGCGGAAGAGCGCCACGCCCACGGCGAAGAGGGCGGCGAGGGTGTAGTCGATCTGGTCCAGTTCGTCGCCGGTGGCGATCACCTCCCGCAGCGGCCGGGGCAGGTGCTCGTCCAGCGCGTCGCAGACCTCGTCGAAGGCCGCCGCGAACGCCGGGAAGGTGGCGCACAGTTCGCGGGCCATGCCGACGCGCTGGGCGCCGCCGCCGGTGAACATGAAGGCGAGCTTTCCCTCGCCCTTGGCGCCCAGGACGGCCCCGGTGCCCTCCTCGGCGAACGCGCCGAGACCGGCCAGGAGTTCGTCCCGGTCCCCGGCGAGCGTCACGGCCCGGTGCCGCAGCGCCGTGCGGGTCGTCGCGAGCGAGCGGGACAGGTCGGTGAGGTCGAGCTCCGGCCGCTCGGCGAGGAAGGCGCAGAGCCGGCGGGCCTGGGCCCGCAGCGCCTCGGGGGAGCGGGCCGACAGCACGTACGGCAGGACCGGCGCGGGCGGTATCGGGCTCCGCCGCCCGGCGGGCGCCGCCACCGGGGCCTCCTCCCGGCCCTCCTCGGGGACGGGCAGCGGCGGCTGCTCGACGATGACGTGCGCGTTCGTGCCGCTGAACCCGAAGGCGGAGACGGCGCCGCGGCGCGGCCGGTCGAGGTCCGGCCACTCCTGGGCCTCGGTGAGCAGTGCCAGGGCGCCGGTGTCCCAGTCGACGTGCGGGGTGGCGTCCTCGGCGTGCAGCGTCTTCGGCATCAGACCGTGCCGGATGGCCTGGACCATCTTGATGACGCCGCCGACGCCGGCGGCGGCCTGGGTGTGGCCGATGTTCGACTTGAGGGAGCCCAGCCGCAGCGGCCGGCCGTCCGGCCGGGACCGCCCGTAGGTGGCGAGCAGGGCGTTGGCCTCGATCGGGTCGCCGAGCGGGGTGCCGGTGCCGTGCGCCTCGACGACGTCGACGTCGTCGGCCGACAGGCCCGCGTTGGCGAGCGCCTGACGGATCACCCGCTCCTGGGCGGGGCCGTTGGGGGCGCTGAGCCCGTTGCTCGCGCCGTCCTGGTTGACCGCCGAGCCCGAGATCACCGCCAGCACCCGGTGGCCGTTGCGGCGGGCGTCGGAGAGCCGCTCCACGAGGAGCAGGCCGGCGCCCTCGGCCCAGCCGGTGCCGTCGGCCGAGGCCGCGAAGGACTTGCACCGCCCGTCGGCCGACAGGCCGCGCAGCCGGGAGAACTCGATGAACGCCTGGGGCGTGGACATCACGGTCACGCCGCCGGCCAGGGCGAGGTCGCACTCGCCCCGGCGCAGCGCCGTGGCCGCCAGGTGGAGCGCGACCAGCGAGGAGGAGCAGGCCGTGTCGACCGTGACGGCCGGGCCCTCCAGGCCGAACACGTACGACAGCCGGCCCGAGGCCACGCTGCCCGCGCTGCCGCTGTACAGGTAGCCCTCGAACTCCTCCGGCGGCAGGTGGGGGCGGGCCCCGTAGTCGTGGTACATCGAACCGACGAACACGCCGGTCCTGCTGCCGCGCACGGAGTCGGCGGGTATGCCGGCCCGTTCGAAGCTCTCCCAGGCCGTCTCCAGGAGCAGCCGCTGCTGCGGATCGGTGGCCAGCGCCTCCCGCGGCGACATGCCGAAGAACTCCGGGTCGAAGCGGTCGGCGTCGTGCAGGAACCCGCCCTGGTCGGTGTAGGACGTGCCCACCCGGTCGGGGTCCGCGTCGTACAGCCGGTCCAGCGGCCAGCCTCGGTGCTCGGGGAAGGGGGACACCGCGTCCACGCCCCCGGCGACCAGCTGCCACAGGCGCTCCGGCGAGTCGACGCCGCCGGGGTAGCGGCAGGCCATCCCGATGACGGCGATGGGCTCGCGCTCCTTCTCCTCGATCTCGCGCAGCCTCCTGCGGCCGGCGTGCGCCTCGGCGACGGCGCGCTTGAGGTACTGGCGGAGCTGGTTCTCGTCGGTGCTCATGCGCCCTCAGCTCCCCGGATCGCCTCGGGGGAGGTGGCCGCCGACTCCTCTGCACCATGCACGGTCGTCATTTCCTTTCCCGGAGAAAAATTCATGCAGTCCATATTCCTCGGCATTCTCGCCCGGTCCCCGCCGTCGGCCAGTAATTACCCGGTCGCCGGCCGCCGGAAAGAATCCGGTGACCGTCGGCTTATGTGCCAGTGGGTGACGGATTACGGAGCCGTTACGGCCCGCCGATACGGTTCCAGGCACAGTGGACCGTCTCAGGTGGGGATCGGATTGAATATGAGCCCGGAAGCACCGGAAGCAGAAGAGCGCGACCTCGCCGAGGCGTACCTCGGGGGCCTGCTCGCCTCGCTCGGACTGAACGTCGAATACGTCAGGGCGGAGAAGGACACGCTCTTCCGCCTGGACGGGGAGGGCCGCGAGAGGGCGGTCCTCGACCTGGTCGGCGGCTACGGCTCGACGATCCTCGGGCACAACGCCCCCGAGCTCGTGGCCTACGCCAAGGAGCTCCTCGACCGGGGCGTCCCGGTGCACGCGCAGTTCTCCCGGCACCCCTACGCCAACGACCTCGCCCTGCGGATCGACGCGATCGTCAAGCGCGAGCTCGGCCCCGCCGAGGAGTACGCCGCGATCTTCGCGAACAGCGGCGCCGAGGCCGTCGAGATCGCCATGAAGCACGCCGAGCTCGACCGGATCATGAGGCTCGGCGAGCTGACGGCGCAGATCGACGCCTCCGTCGAGCGGGCGCGCGCGGCCGCGGCCGGCGGCACGCCGTTCGTCGCCGACGACACCCACCGCCGGCTCACCACCGAGGCGGGACTGCCCCCCGGCGCCGGCGCCGACGAGCTGATCGACGGGATCCGGCGGATCAACGCCGCCCGCACGGCCGGTGCCGCCCCCGTCTTCCTCGCCCCCGAGGGCTCCTTCCACGGCAAGCTCGTCGGCAGCGTCCAGCTCACCCACAACGCCGGCTTCCGCACCCCCTTCGGCGCGCTCGCCGCGCAGTGCAGGTTCGTCCCGGTGCACGAGCCGGACGCGGTGGCCAAGGCCCTCGAAGCGGAGCGCGGGACGCTCTTCGGCCTCGTGTCCGACACCGCCGGCGTGCGGGTCGTCGAGCACGAACTGCCGGTCATCGCCGCCTTCGTCCTCGAACCGGTCCAGGGCGAGGCGGGCATCAGGCCGTTCGACCGGGAGACCGTCCGGCGGATCCAGGACGCCTGCGCAGCGGCGGACTGCCCGGTCATCGTCGACGAGGTCCAGAGCGGCATGGGCCGTACCGGCACCTTCTTCGCCGCCGCCCCGCTGGGCCTGCGCGGCGACTACATCACGCTGGCCAAGAGCCTCGGCGGCGGCCTGGTCAAGGCGGCCCTCACCCTGGTCCGCACCTCCCGCTACCGCAAGGAGTTCGAGCTGGTGCACAGCTCGACCTTCGCCAAGGACGCCTTCTCCACCCTGATCGCCGGCCGCACCGTGGAACTCCTCGAAGCGGACGGCGGCGCGGTCTACCGCAGGGCCGCCGAGCGCGGCGCCCACCTCACGGCCATGCTGCGCCGCCTCCAGGAGGAGTTCCCCGACGTCGTCAGGGAGGTCCGCGGCCGGGGCCTGATGATCGGCCTCGCCCTCCACGACCAGTCCGGCTCCTCCTCCGCCCCGATCGCCGAGCAGTCCCGCGCGGGCCTCCTCGGATACGCGCTCGCCGGCTATCTGCTGCGCGTCCACGACCTGCGGATCCTCCCGACGGCCAGCGCCACGGACACGCTGCGCCTCGAACCCTCCGTCCACCTCACCGACGCCGAGACCGACCGCCTGGAGACCGGGCTGCGCGCCCTGCTCACGCTCCTGAGGAACCAGGACGGGGACGCGCTCCTGCCGCCTGCGGCGGGCTAGCCGCCGCCCGGCGGATCCATGGACCGGTGGGGAATTCCGGGCGCGGGGGAACGCGCCCGGAACTGCAACGCGGTTGTCTGAACTCTCATCAAGGAAAGAGCTCTCACATGACGACAGGACATGACGGTCACGGGGATGTTCGCGACGATTCCGTCGCGATCGTCGGAATGTCTTGCCGGTTGCCCGAAGCGGCCGGGACGAAGGAATTCTGGGAGCTCCTGAGAAACGGACGCACCGCCGTCACCGAAATACCGGAGGACCGGCGGGACGGAATATCGGGCTCGGTCGGTTTCGACGGCGGGGCCCGCTTCGGGGCGTTCCTGGACGCGGTCGGCGACTTCGACGCCGCCTTCTTCGGGATCTCCCCGCGGGAAGCCGCCGCCATGGACCCGCAGCAGCGGCTGGTCCTCGAACTCGCCTGGTCCGCCCTGGAGGACGCCGGCATCGTCCCCGCCGCCCTGGCGGGCAGCGCCGCCTCCGTCTTCGTCGGCTCGCTCCGCGACGACTACGCCGGCCTGGTCCTGAGCGGCGGCGACGCCGCCATCACCCAGCACACCAACACCGGCACCCACCGGGCGGTCATCGCCAACCGCGTCTCCTACGCCCTGGACCTGCGCGGGCCGAGCGTCGTGGTCGACACGGCACAGTCCTCCTCGCTCGTCGCGGTCCACCTGGCCGCCCAGAGCGTCCGCTCGGGCGAGTCGCCCGTCGCCCTCGCCGCCGGAGTCAACCTCAACCTCCTCGCCGAGGGCGCGCTCGGCGCGAAGCGCTTCGGCGGCCTCTCGCCCGACGGCCACAGCTACGTCTTCGACGCCCGCGCCAACGGATACGTCCGGGGCGAGGGCGCCGTCGTGCTGGTCCTCAAACCGCTCACGGCCGCCCTCGCCGACGGCGACGACGTCTACGCGGTCATCCGCGGCAGCGCCGTCAACAACGACGGCGCCACCCCCGGCCTGACCGTGCCCAGCCCCCAGGCCCAGGAGCGCGTGATCCGGGCCGCGCTGCGGCGCGCCGGCACCGCCCCCGGCCAGGTGCAGTACGTGGAGCTGCACGGCACCGGCACCCCGGTCGGCGACCCGGTCGAGGCGGCCTCCCTCGGCGCCGTCTTCGCGGACCGCGCCGCGGACGGGACCGGCCGCGAGGACCCGCTGCTCGTCGGCTCGGTCAAGACCAACGTCGGACACCTCGAAGGCGCCGCCGGCATCACCGGCCTGCTCAAGACCGTCCTGGCCATCCGCCACCGCCGCCTCCCGGCGAGCCTGGACTTCGAGACCCCCAACCCCGCGATCCCCTTCGACGACCTCGGGCTCCGCGTCCACACGGCCCTGGCCGACTGGCCGCGCCCCGACCGCCCGCTCGTCGCCGGCGTCTCCTCCTTCGGCATGGGCGGCACCAACGCCCACGTGGTCCTCGCCGAACCGCCGGCCCCCGCGGAGCGCCCGGCCGCGGAACCCGCCGCCCCGTCCCTCCCCGTCGCCGTCCCCGTCTCGGGCCGGACCCCGGAGGCCCTGCGGGCGCACGCCGCGCTGCTCAGGGACGCCGGGATCGCCCCGTACGACCTCGGGCACTCCCTGGCGACGACCCGGACGGCCTTCCGGCACCGGGCCGTCGTCCTCGCCTCGGACGCCGAGGAGCTGCGCACCGGCCTCGACGCCCTCGCGACGGACACCCCGGCCCCCCACGTGATCACCCGCCCGGAGCCGGATCCGGGGACGGAGACGGATCCGGAGACGGAGCCGGGGGCGGGGGCGGAGCCGGATTCGGGGACGGTTCCGGAGGCGGCGGCCGACGGAGCCGGGGCGCCCGCCGAGGACTCCGGCGACGCGGGCGAACCCGCCCGGCTCGCCGCCGCGTTCGTCCGCGGCGAGGACGTCGACTGGACGGTGCTCTACGCGGCGCCCGGAGCCCGGCGGGTGCGGCTGCCGGGCTACCCCTTCCAGCGCGAGCGGTACTGGACGGGCACCGACCCGGCCCCCCGGGACGGCGCCGGGACCACCGGCGCGGCCGGTACGGACACCGGTACCGCCGCCCTGGTCAAGGCGGAGATCGCGGCGGCCCTCGGCGCCACCGACCCCGACGCCGTCGACCAGGACACCAACTTCCGGGACCTCGGCTTCTCGTCCCTGATGACCGTCGAACTCATCGAGGGCCTCTCCGCCGCCACCGGCCGGAACCTCTCCAGCGGCCTGCTCTTCGACCACCCCACGCCCCGGGAACTCACCGCCCACCTCGCCGCGACCGCGACCGGCACCGGCCCCGCCGCCCGCCGCCCGTCCCGCACCGGCCCGGCCGCCCCCGCGCGGACCGGCGCCGCCGACGAGGACGCCGTCGCCATCGTCGGCATGGCCTGCCGCTACCCCGGCGGCATCGCCTCGCCCGAGGACCTGTGGCGGGTGGTCGCCGAACAGCGCGACGTCATCGGCCCGTTCCCGCACGACCGCGGCTGGACGGCGGGCGAGGGCTACTCCCCGGTCGGCGGCTTCCTCACCGGCGCCGCCGAGTTCGACCCCGCCTTCTTCGGCATCTCGCCCCGCGAGGCGCTGGCCATGGACCCGCAGCAGCGGCTGCTGCTCCAGACCTCCTGGGAGGCCCTGGAGCGGGCCGGAATCGACCCGAAGGCCCTGCGCGGCAGCCGTACCGGCGTCTTCGTCGGCGGCACCGCCTCCGACTACGGCCCCCGGATGCACGAGGCGGGCGACGAGGTCGCCGGCTACGTC
Source organism: Streptomyces sp. NPDC014656 (assembly GCF_043084305.1). Classification (NCBI taxonomy): domain Bacteria; kingdom Bacillati; phylum Actinomycetota; class Actinomycetes; order Kitasatosporales; family Streptomycetaceae; genus Streptomyces; species Streptomyces sp. NPDC014656. The sequence continues at coordinate 77,092 of NZ_JBIBZN010000006.1, read as the reverse complement.
CTCACCGGCACCACGACCAGCGTCCTGTCCGGCCGCATCGCCTACCAGCTCGGCCTCGTCGGCCCCACCCTCACCGTCGACACCGCCTGCTCCTCCTCGCTCGTCGCCCTGCACCTCGCCGTCCGCGCCCTGCGGTCCGGCGAGGCGTCGGCGGCGCTGGCCGGCGGCGTGACCGTCATGGCGACCCCCGGCATGTTCGAGGAGTTCTCCCGGCAGCACGGACTGGCCGCCGACGGACGGTGCAAGCCCTTCTCGGACGCCGCCGACGGCACCGGCTGGGCCGAGGGCGTCGGCATGCTGGTCCTCGAACGCCTCTCCGACGCCCGCGCCAACGGCCACACGGTGCTCGCCGTGATCCGGGGCAGCGCGGTCAACTCCGACGGCTCCTCCAACGGACTGACCGCCCCCAGCGGCCTCTCCCAGCAGCGCCTCATCACCACCGCCCTCGCCGACGCCGGACTGACCGGCGCCGACGTGGACCTCCTGGAGGCCCACGGCACCGGCACCTCCCTCGGCGACCCCATCGAGGCCGAGGCCGTCCTCGCCACCTACGGGCAGGACCGCGAGGCCCCGCTCCTGCTGGGCTCGCTGAAGTCCAACATCGGCCACACCCAGGCCGCCGCCGGCGTCGCCGGCGTCATCAAGGTCGTCCAGGCCATGCGCCACGAGGTGCTGCCCCGCAGCCTCCACGCCGACGTCCCCACCCCCCGGGTGGACTGGACCTCGGGCCGGGTCGAGCTGCTCTCCGAGGAGCGGCCCTGGCCGGAGGCCGGCCGGCCCCGCCGCGCCGCCGTCTCCGCCTTCGGCATCAGCGGCACCAACGCCCACCTCGTCCTCGAACAGGGCGAACGGACCCCCACCGCCCTGGTCTTCACCGGACAGGGCGCCCAGCGCGCCGGCATGGGCCGCGAACTCCACGCCTCCTCCCCGGTCTTCGCCCGCGTCCTCGACGAGGTGTGCGCCGCCTTCGAACCGCACCTGGACCGGCCGCTCAAGGAGCTGATGTTCGGCGACGACCCGGCGCTGCACCAGACCCGCTACACCCAGCCCGCCCTCTTCGCCCACGAGGTGGCGCTGGCCCGCACCGCCATGGAGCACGGCCTCGTCCCCGACCTGCTCGCCGGGCACTCCATCGGCGAGCTGACGGCCGCGCACCTGGCCGGGGTCCTCTCGCTGCCCGACGCCGCCAAGCTGGTCGCCGCGCGCGGCCGGCTGATGCAGCGGGCCCGTTCCGGCGGCGCGATGATCGCCGTCGAGGCCACCGAGGCCGAGATCACCGCGAGCCTGGTCGACGGCGTCGTGGTCGCCGCCGTCAACGGACCGGTGTCGGTGGTGATCGCCGGCGACGCCGAGGCCGCCGAGACCGTGGCCGCCGGCTGGCGGGAGCGGGGCCGCAGGGCGACCCGGCTGACCGTCAGCCACGCCTTCCACTCCCCGCACATGGACGAGGTCCTCGACGAGTTCCGCGCGGTGGCCAGGACCGTCGAGCACCGGCCGCCGGCCGTCCCGGTCGTCTCCACGGTCACCGGCCGCCCGCTGCCCGCCGACCCCGACGGCTACGCCGACCACTGGGCCGAGCAGATCCGCGGCACCGTGCGCTTCCACGACGCCGTCCTCGCCCTGCGGGAGGCCGGGGCCGCGCTGTTCGTCGAGGCGGGCCCGTCCGCCGCCCTCACCCCGCTCATCCGCTCCGCCGGCGTCGCCCGGGTCGTCCCGCTCGGCCGCTCCACCGGCTCCGAGCCGGACGTCCTGCGGGCCGCCCTGGAGCGGATCCACGGCGCCGAGCCGACCCACCCCTTCCTCCGCGACCGGTACTGGCTGCCGCCCCGCCCCGCGCGCGCCGCCTCCGAGCACCCGCTGCTCGACTCCGTCGTCGAACTCGTCGACCGCGACGAGGTCGTGCTGGCCGGCACCGTCTCGCTGGCCGGCCACCCGTGGCTCGCCGGCCACGTCGTCGGCGACGCCGTCCTGCTGCCCGGCACCGCCTTCCTGGAACTCGCCCTCTTCGCGGGCGAGCGGGTCGGCCTGCCCGAGGTGGCGGACCTGACCTTGGAGTCCCCGCTGGCCCTCCCGGCCACCGGCTCCGTCACCGTGCAGGTGACCGTCCGCGAGCGGCGGCTGACCGTCCACTCGCGGCGCGACGGCGAGCGGGAGTGGACCCGGCACGCCTCCGGCCTGCTCCAGGCGCCCGGCCTCGCGCCGGAGCCCGCGGCGGACGACCCGGGCGCGTGGCCGCCGGCCGGCGAGCCGGTCCCGGTGGAGGACGCCTACGAGCTCCTCGCCGGCCGCGGCTACGCCTACGCCGGGGCCTTCCGCGGCCTGCGGGCGGTCCACCGGGACGGCGAGACGCTGTACGCCGAGCTCCGGCTCCCGGAGGAGCACCTCGGCGCCGCCGACGGGTTCCTGCTGCACCCGGCCCTGACGGACGCCGTGCTCCACCCCGTCGTCCTCGGCCTGGCCGACGGCGCGCAGGGCACCCGCCTGCCGTTCGTCTGGAGCGGCGTGCGGACCCATCGGGCCGTCGCCGGCGGCACCGAACTGCGGGCCAGGATCACCCCCGTCGGCCCCGACACCTACGAGCTGCTGCTCGCCGACGCGACGGGCGCCCCCGTCGCCACCGTCGACGCGCTGACCCTGCGGGCGGCCGCCTCCGGCGGCACCGGCACCGAACCGCTCTACGAGGTGGCCTGGCGGCCCGCCCCCGCGCCCGCCGACGGCGCCGCGGCGCCCACGGTCGTGGAGATCGACCCGGGCGGGGACCCGACCGCCGCCGCCGGCCGGGCGCTCGGCGCCGTCCAGGAGTGGGTCACCGGCGATCACGACCCGGCCGAACGGCTCGTCCTCGTCACCCGCGACGCCGTGGCCGCCGCCCCGGACGCGGCGCTCGCCGACCCGGCCGCCGCCACCGTCTGGGGCCTGGCGCGCACCGCCCAGAGCGAGTACCCGGACCAGATCGTGGTCCTCGACGTCGACCCGGAGGGCGGCCGGGACGTGCGGGCCGCCGCCGACGCGGCCGTACGCACCGGAGAGCCGCAACTCGCCCTGCGCGACGGCGTGTTCCTCGTCCCCCGACTGACCAGGACGGCCCCGGCCACCGCGCCCGCAGCCGAGCCCGGTACCACCACCGGTCCCGGCGGCGGCGCCGCCACTGGCCCCGCCACCGGCTCCACCGACCCCGCAACCGGCCTCGGCTGGGACCCCCGCGGCACCGTCCTCGTCACCGGCGGCACCGGCGGCCTCGGCGCGCTGGTCGCCCGGCACCTCCACCACCGGCACGGCCTGCGCAACCTCCTGCTGGTCAGCCGCCGGGGCCCCGCCGCGCCCGGCGCCGCCGAACTCCGGGCGGAACTCGACGGCGCCCGCGTGGTCGCCCTCGACGTCACCGACCGCGCCGCGCTCGCCGAACTGATCGACGGCCTCCCCGCCGACGCCCCGCTCACCGCCGTCGTCCACACCGCCGGCGTCCTCGACGACGCCACGATCACCGCGCTCACCGAGGAACGCGTCCGCACCGTCATGGGCGTCAAGGCCGACGCGGCGCGCCACCTCCACGAACTGACCGCCCACCTCCCGCTCGACGCCTTCGTCCTCTTCTCCTCCGTCTCCGGCCTGCTCGGCACCGCCGGCCAGGCCAACTACGCGGCCGCCAACGCCTACCTGGACGCCCTCGCCGCGCACCGCCGCGCCCAGGGCCTGCCCGGCAGCTCGCTCGCCTGGGGCCTGTGGCAGGAGGGCATGGGCCACTCCCTCGGCGCGGCCGACCTCGACCGCTGGACCCGCTCCGGCTTCGCGCCGCTCACCGCCGCCCAGGGCCTCGACCTCTTCGACCGCGCGGTGACCGCCGCGACGGCCCTGCCGGTCCCCGCCGCCCTCCGGCTCTCCGGGATCCCCGCCGCCGCGCCGGTGCCGGCCCTGCTGAGCGGCCTGGTCAGGCGGCGCCGCGAGCCCGCCGCCCCGGCCCCCGCCGGACCGGACGGCGCCGCCCTCACCGAGAAGCAGGCCCGGGACCTCGTCCGGACGCACACCGCCGCCGTCCTCGCCCTGCCCGCCCCGCACCTGCTCGACCTCTCCAAGGCCTTCCGCGAGCAGGGCTTCGACTCGCTCGCCGCCGTCGACCTGCGCAACCGCCTGGGCGCCGCCACCGGACGCCGGCTGCCCGCCACCCTGGTCTTCGACCACCCCACACCGGAGGCACTGGCCCTCTTCCTGGCCGAGTCCTCGGCCCGGGCCGCCGGGGAGCGGAAGCCCGCCGCCCGCCGGACCGGCACCCGCTCCGACGAGCCCATCGCCATCGTCGGCATGGCCTGCCGCTTCCCCGGCGGGGTCCGCTCCGCCGACGACCTGTGGCGGCTCGTCCTCGAAGGCCGGGACGCCGTCTCCGAGTTCCCCGTCAACCGGGGCTGGGACCTGGACGGCCTCTACCACCCCGACCCGGACCACCCCGCCACCAGCTACACCCGGCACGGCGGCTTCCTGCACGACGCCGACCTCTTCGACGCGCCCTTCTTCGACATGTCGCCGCGCGAGGCCCTCGCCACCGACCCGCAGCAGCGCCTGCTCCTCGAAACGGCCTGGGAGACCTTCGAGGACGCCGGCATCGACCCGACCGGTCTGCGCGGCAGCCGCACCGGCGTCTTCGCCGGCGTCATGTACGACGACTACGCCGCCCGGCTGCCCGCCACCCCCCGCGAGGTGGAGGGCTTCCTCCTGGCGGGCAACACCTCCAGCGTCGTCTCCGGCCGGCTGGCGTACGTCTACGGCCTGGAGGGCCCGGCGATCACCGTCGACACCGCCTGCTCCTCCTCGCTCGTCGCCCTGCACCTGGCCGCGAACGCGCTGCGGCAGGGCGAGGTGGACCTCGCCCTGGCCGGCGGCGTCACCGTGATGACGGGCCCGAGCACCTTCGTGGAGTTCTCCCGCCAGAAGGGCCTCTCCACCGACGGCCGCTGCAAGTCCTTCTCGGCCGCCGCCGACGGCACGGGCTGGTCGGAGGGGGTCGGCCTGCTCCTCGTCGAGCGGCTCTCCGACGCCCGCCGCAACGGCCACCGGGTCCTCGCCGTGCTCCGCGGCTCGGCCGTCAACTCGGACGGCGCCTCCAACGGCCTGACCGCCCCCAACGGCCCCTCGCAGGAACGGGTGATCCGCTCCGCCCTCGCCGACGCCGGCCTGTCCGGCCGCGACGTCGACCTCGTCGAGGCGCACGGCACCGGCACCCGCCTCGGCGACCCCATCGAGGCCCAGGCCCTGCTCGCCACCTACGGCCAGGACCGCGAGGAGCCCGTCCGGCTCGGCTCGCTGAAGTCGAACATCGGACACGCCCAGGCCGCCGCCGGCGTCGGCGGCGTGATCAAGGCGGTCCAGGCGCTGCGCCACGGCGTCCAGCCCCGCACCCTGCACCTCGACGAGCCGTCCCCGCACGTGGACTGGTCGGCCGGAGCGGTCGAGCTGCTCACCGAGCGGCAGGACTGGCCGGAGCTCGGCCGGCCCCGCCGCGCCGCCGTCTCCGCCTTCGGCATCAGCGGCACCAACGCCCACGTGATCCTGGAGCAGGCCGAGACCCCCGCCACCGCCCCCCGCACCCCGGCCGCGCCCACCGCCCCGGGCGCGCCGGACCCCGCCGCACCGCCGGTCCTGCCGCTGGCGCTCTCCGCGCGCGGCGAGGACGCCCTGCGGACCCGGGCCGCCGAGCTGCGCGCCCACCTCGACGCCCACCCCGGCCTCGACCCGGCCGACGTCGCCGGCACCCTGCTCACCCGGCGGGCCCGGCTCGACCGGCGGGCCGTCGTCCTCGGCACCGACCGGGAAGCCCTGCTGCGCGGCCTGGACGCCCTCGCCCAGGGCACCGCCACGGCACCCGGAGTGGTGCGCGGCGACGGCACCGGACGCGGCGCGACCGCCTTCCTCTTCACCGGCCAGGGCGCACAGCGGCTCGGCATGGGACGCGGACTGTACGAGCGCTCCGCCGTCTACCGGGCCGCGTTCGACGAGGTCTGCGCGCACCTCGACCCGCTGCTCGGCCACCCGCTGACCGGGGTCGTCTTCGCCGAGCCGGACAGCGCGGACGCCGTGCTGCTCGACCAGACCGACCACACCCAGGCCGCGCTGTTCGCCGTCGAGGTGGCGCTGTACCGCTTCGCCGCGCACCACGGCCTCACCGCCGACTACCTCCTCGGGCACTCCGTCGGCGAGGTGGCCGCGGCCCACGTGGCCGGGGTGTTCGACCTGCCCGACGCCTGCCGCCTGGTCGCCGCCCGCGGCGCCGCCATGCGGTCGGCCCGCGACGACGGGGCGATGGCCGCCCTGGAGGCCACCGAGGCCGAGGTCCTGGACGCGCTGCCGGCCGGCGCGGAGATCGCCGCCGTCAACGGCCCCCGCTCCGTGGTGGTCTCCGGCGACGAGGCCGCGGTCACCGCGGCGAGCGGGCACTGGGCGGCCCTCGGCCGGCGCACCCGGCGGCTCGTGGTCAGCCACGCCTTCCACTCGGCGCACATGGACGAGGCCCTGGACGGCTTCCGGGCCGCGCTGGACGCCGTCACCTTCCACGAGCCCGCCGTCCCGGTCGTCTCCAACGTCACCGGGGCCCTGGCCGAGGAGGGGCAGCTCACCTCGCCCGACTACTGGGTCGCCCACGTCCGCCGGGCCGTCCGCTTCTCCGACGGCGTGCGGACCCTGCGCGACCACGGCGTCACCGAGTTCGTCGAACTCGGCCCGCACGCCGTGCTGACCGCGATGGTCGCCCAGGCCCTCGCCGACGACGACGCCCCCGGCACCACCGGTGGCGCCCGGGTCGCGATGCTCCGCTCCGGCCGCGACGACGTGGAGACCGCCTACGCGGCCCTCGCCGCCCTGCACGTGCGGGGCGCGGCGGTCGACTGGACCGCGCTGCTCCCGGCGACCCGTCAGGTCCCCCTCCCGCGCTACCCCTTCCAGCACCGCCGCTACTGGCTGGAGGCCCCGTCCTCCGGACATCCGCTGCTGGGCACGGTCGTGGAACTCGCCGACGGCACGACGCTGCTGACCGGCGAGACCTCCGCCTCCGGCTGGGCCGGCGAGCACCGGATCCGCGGCGAGGCAGTGGTGCCCGGCACGGCGCTGCTGGAGATGGCGCTGTACGCCGGCGAGCTGCTGGACTGCCCGACCGTCGCCGAACTCACCCTCACCGCCCCGCTGGTGCTGCCCGCCGACGGGCCCGCCGCGGTGCAGGTCAGGGTCGAGGCGCCGGACGGCGCCGGAGCCCGTACCGTCGTCGTCCACTCCCGCCCCGCACCGGGCGAGGGCGACGGGTACGGCGGGGACGGCGCCGACGGCGGCGAGGACCGCGGCTGGACCGCGCACGCCCACGGCGTCCTGGTGCCCGGCCGGGCCGCCCCGCCCGCCGCCGCCGCACCGGCCGGCGCCGAGGTCGACCTGACCGGGGCGTACGAGCGGCTGAGCGAACACGGCTACGACTACGGCCCCGCCTTCCGCAACCTCCGCACGGTCCGCCGCGACGGCGACGACCGCTTCGTGGAGGTCGCGCTCCCCGAGCGGCAGCGGGCCGAGGCGAGCCGCTTCGGCCTCCACCCGGCCCTGCTCGACGCCGTCCTGCACGTCCTGCTCCCGGGTGTCGTCGATCCCGCCGCCCCGGCCGTGCTGCCCTTCTCCTGGAGCGGCGTCACCCGCCACGCCACCGGCGCCGCGGCGCTGACCGCCACGGTCACCGTGAGCGGCGGCACGGCCCGGCTGACCGCCCACGACGGGAACGGCGAGCCCGTCCTGACCGTCGACGAGCTGGCCCTGCTGCCGCTCGGCCAGGGCGGGACGCCGGCCGGGCTGCACGCGGTCGTCTGGCGCCCGGCGGGCACCGACGCCCCGCCGGCCGCCGAACCGTCCGTGGCGCACGACCTCACCGCGGCCACGGCCGACGGCGACGGCGGCACCGAACACACCGGCAGCACCGGCAGCACCGGCGACGTCGGCGCGCGGGCCCGGGCCGCCGTCCACTCCGTGCTCGGCCTGCTCCGCCGGGTCCTGGCCGAGGACGACGAGCGCCGCCACGCCTTCGTGCTCGCCCCCGGCCTGCGGCACGCCGCCGTCCGCGGCCTGCTCCGCAGCGCCCAGGCGGAGAACCCCGGCAGGATCCAGCTCGTCGAGGCCGACGCCACGGCGACCGGGGAGCTCCTCGACGCGGCCCTGCGCTCCCCGGAGCCGGAGCTCGCGATCCGGGACGGCGTCCTCCTGCTGCCCCGGCTCGGCCGCCCCGCCGCGGCCGGCACCGGCACCGCCGTCGACTGGAGCGCGGGCCCGGTGCTGATCACCGGCGCGACCGGGACCCTCGGCGCGCTCCTCGCCCGCCACCTGGTCGTCCGCCACGGCGCCCGGCACCTGGTGCTGGTCAGCCGCCGCGGCGAGACCGCGCCCGGCGCCGCCGAACTCCGCGCCGAGCTGGCCGGACTGGGCGCCGAGGCCGTCCTCGTCGCCGCCGACGTCAGCGACCGCACGGCCCTGGAGGCGGTCTTCGCCGCCCACCGGCCCGCCGCCGTCGTGCACACGGCGGGCGTGAACGCCGACGCCACCCTGGCCGGCCTCACCGCCGAACAGCTCGACTCCGTCCTGCTGCCCAAGGCCGACGCGGCCTGGCACCTGCACGAACTGGCCGGGGACAAGCCGCTGGTGCTCTACTCCTCCGTCGCCGGCCTCCTCGGCACGGCGGGCCAGGCGAACTACGCCGCGGGCAACACCTTCCTGGACGCCCTCGCCGCCCACCGCCACGCCCTCGGCCTGCCCGCCGTCTCCCTCGCCTGGGGACTGTGGGCCGAGAGCAGCGGCATCTCCGGCGACCTCACCGAGGTCGACCTCCAGCGCCTGGCCAGGACCGGGCTGCGCCCGCTCGACACCGCCGAGGCGCTCGGCCTCTTCGACGCCGCCGTCGAACGGCTCGGCGGCACCGGCACCCCGGTCTTCGCGCTGACCCGCGTCGACCGCCCCGCCCTGCGCGGCCGGACCGGACTGCCCGCGCTCCTGCGCGACCTGGCCGGACCGGCCGCCGCCCCCGGGACCGGCCGCGCCGCCGGCCGCCCCGGACCGGACGCCGACACCGCCCCGGTCCTCGACCGGGCCGGACTCCAGGACGCCGTCCGCCGCCAGGTGGCCGCCGTCCTCGGGTACGCCGACCCCGGCGAGGTCGACGGGGGGCGCTCCTTCAGCGAGCTCGGCTTCGACTCGCTGACCGCCGTGGAGCTGCGCAACCAGCTCGGCGCCGCGCTCGGACGGCGGCTGTCCGCCACCGTCGTCTTCGACCACCCCACCCCCGACGCGCTCGCCGCCCACCTGTGGAGCCTGGCCGAGGCCGACGGCGCGTCCCCGGCGCGCGACGCGGCGGCCCCGGCCGGGCGGCGCCCCGCGACGGACGGCGACGACGAGCCGATCGCGATCGTCGGCATGGCCTGCCGCTACCCGGGCGGCGTCGCCTCCCCGCAGGACCTGTGGCGGCTGGTCGCCGAAGGACGCGACGCCACCTCGGACTTCCCCGTCAACCGGGGCTGGCCGGGCGACCTGTACCACCCCGACGCCGACCACCCCGGCACCTCCACCACCCGCCGCGGCGGCTTCCTGCACGACGCCGACCTCTTCGACGCCGAGTTCTTCGGCCTCTCGCCCCGCGAGGCGTCCGCGCTCGACCCGCAGCAGCGCCAGCTCCTGGAGACCACCTGGGAGGCGGTGGAGAACGCCGGCCTGGAGCCGGGCGCCCTGCGCGGCACCCGGACCGGCGTCTACGTGGGCGTCATGTACAGCGACTACGGCTCCCGGCCCGGCCTGCCCTCCGACGGCGTGCAGGGCTACCTCTACAGCGGCAGCGCCGGCTCCATCGCCTCCGGCCGCCTCGCCTACACCTTCGGCTTCGAGGGGCCGACCCTCACCGTCGACACCGCCTGCTCGTCCTCGCTGGTCGCCGTGCACCTCGCGGCAGGCGCGCTGCGGAGAGGGGAGTGCGAGCTCGCGGTGGCGGGCGGCGCGACGGTGATGTCCACGCCGACGCCGTTCATCGAGTTCTCCCGGCTGCGCGGACTCTCCGAAGACGGCCGCTGCAAGTCCTTCTCGGACGACGCCGACGGCACCGGCTGGGCCGAGGGCGCGGGCATGCTGCTGCTGGAGAAGCTGTCGGACGCCCGCCGCAACGGCCACCGGGTCCTCGCCGTCCTGCGCGGCTCCGCGGTGAACTCCGACGGCGCGTCGAACGGACTCACCGCCCCCAACGGCCCCGCCCAGGAACGGGTGATCCGGGCCGCGCTCGACTCCGCGCGGCTGGCCCCGTCCGACGTCGACCTGGTCGAGGCGCACGGCACCGGCACCCGGCTGGGCGACCCCATCGAGGCCCAGGCCGTCATGGCCACCTACGGCTCCGACCGGGAACACCCCGTCCTGATGGGCTCGCTGAAGTCGAACATCGGACACGCCCAGGCGGCCGCCGGAGTCGGCGGCATCATCAAGGTCGTGCAGGCCCTGCGCCACGAGCTCGCCCCGGCCACCCTGCACCTGGGCACCCCGTCCCGGCACGTCGACTGGGCGGAGGGCAAGGTCGAACTGCTCGACCGGGCCCGCCCCTGGCCGCGCGGGGAGCGCCCCCGCCGGGCCGGCGTCTCCTCCTTCGGCTTCGGCGGCACCAACGCCCACGTGATCGTCGAGGAGGCGGAGCCGGAGCCCGGGACGAAGACGGAGACCGCCCCGGCGCCGCTCCCGGGGGTCCCGCTCCCGTGGGTGCTCTCCGCCCGCGGCGAGCAGGCCCTCGCCGACCAGGCGGAGCGCGTCGCCGGCCTGCGGACGCCGGACGAGGCGTACACCCTGGCGACCCGTTCCGCGCTGCCGTACCGGATCGCCGCGACCAGCGCGGCCGGGCTGCGGGACGCCGTCCCGGTGCGCCCGGCCGGCGGCGGCCTCGCCTTCGCCTTCACCGGCCAGGGCGCGCAGCGCGTCGGCATGGGCCGCGAACTGGCCGCCGCCCACCCCGTCTTCGCCGCCGCCTTCGACGCGGTCTGCGCGGAGTTCGGCGACGCGCTCGGCACGGCCGTCCGGGAGGCGATCGCCACCGGACGGGACCTGGACGAGACCGGTACGGCGCAGCCCGCGCTGTTCGCCGTCGAGGTCGCGCTCTTCCGGCTCGTGGAGTCCTGGGGCGTCCGGCCCGACCTGGTGCTCGGCCACTCGATCGGCGAACTGGCCGCCGCGCACGCATCGGGCGTCCTGACGCTGCCCGACGCCGCCCGGCTGGTCGCCGCCCGGGGCGCTCTGATGCAGGCGCTGCCGCGCGGCGGCGCGATGGTCGCCGTCGAGGCGACCGCCGCCGAGCTGGACGGGCGGGAACTGCCGCCCGGCGTCACGGTCGCCGCCGTCAACGGCCCGGCCTCGCTGGTGCTCTCCGGCGCGGAGGAGCCCGTACTGGCCTTCGCCGCCGAGGAGTTCGCGGCCCGGGGTCGGCGCACCAAGCGGCTCGCCGTCAGCCACGCCTTCCACTCGCCGCTGATGGAGCCGATGCTGGAGGACTTCCGGGCGGTCGCCCGGGAGCTCTCCTACCACCCGCCGGTGATCCCCGCGCTCTCCACCGTCACCGGCGGCCCCGCCGAGCGGTGGACCGACCCCGAGTACTGGGTCGACCAGGTCCGGGCGACCGTCCGCTTCCACGAGGCGCTGCTCACCGCCCGGGACGGGGGCGTGCGCACGGTGCTCGAAGTGGGACCCGACGCGGTCCTCACCGGCATGATCGCGGCGGCCTTCCCCGCCGAGGAGGCCGACAGCCCGGTCGGCGTGCCGCTGCGGCGGGAGGGCCGGCCCGAGCCGGAGACCCTCGCGGAGGCCGTCGGCACCCTGTTCACCCGGGGCACCGAGCCCGACTGGAGCGCCGTCCTGCCCGGCGCGCGCCCGGTCGACGCGCCCACCTACGCCTTCCGGCGCAAGCGGTTCTGGCTCACCCCGGTCGGCGGGAGCGACGTGACCGGCGCCGGACTGCGCGCCACGCGCCACCCCCTGCTGGGGGCGGCGGTCGACCTCGCCGCCGGAAGCACCGGAAGCACCGGAAGCACCGCCACCGGAAGCGGCGGCGGCACCGGGGAGGACGGCGGCCGGGGCACGACCGTGTCCACCGGCCGGATCTCCCTGGCCGGCCACCCGTGGCTGGCCGACCACCGGGTGGGCGGCGCCGTGGTCGTGCCCGGCACCGCCCTGGTCGAACTGGCCGCCACCGCCGGACCGCTGGAGCGGTTCACCCTCGGGGAACCGGTGGTCGTCCCGGAGACCGGCGGGCTCGTGCTCCAGCTGACGGTGGACGGCTCCGACCTCACGCTCCACTCCCGGAGCGACGACCCGGACTCCGACGGCCTCCCGTGGACCCGGCACGCCGTCGGCACCCTCGCCGCCGACCGCGGCGCCCCCGCCGGGGACGCCCCCTGGCCGGAGGACCTGACCCGGATCGACCTCGACGGCCTGTACGACCGGGTCGCCGGCCACGGCTACGGCTACGGCCCCGCCTTCCGGGGCCTGCGCTCGCTGCACCGGCACGGCGAGGAGCTGTTCGCCGAGATCGCCGCCGACCAGGACGCGGAGGGCTTCGCCGTCCACCCCGCGCTCCTCGACGCGGCCCTGCACCCGCTGCTCCCCGGCGTCGCCGACGACAACCGGCCGGCCATGCTGCCGTTCTCCTGGTCGGGCGTCCGCTTCCACGCCGGACCCGGAGCGCCGGGCGGCACGGTCCTGCGGGCCCGGATCACCCCCACCGGACCCGAGTCGGTGCGCCTGGTCGTGAGCGACGCCGACGGAACCGTCCGCTTCGAGGCCGAGGAGCTGGTCCTCCGCCCGCTCACCGGCCTCCCGACCGCCGCCTCGGCCGGCGCGAACCTGCTGTACGCACCGGTCTGGCGGCCCCTCGACGGGGCACCGGCCGGAACGACCGCGCCGGACCGGGCCCTTGAGGTGACCCAGGTCGACGCCGGCCCGGGCGAGCTGCCCGAGCGCGCCCGGCGGGCCGTCCACCACACCCTCGGCGTGCTGCGGGAGCGGCTCGCCGCCGACACCGCCGGACGGCTCGCCGTCGTGGTCGGCGCCGACCTCGCCCACGCCGGCGTCCGGGGCCTGGTCCTGAGCGCCGCCGCCGAGCACCCCGACCGGTTCCTCCTGGTGGACCGTCCCGACTGGGACGGCACCGGCGACGTCCGCGACGAGGTCGCCGCGGCCCTGGCCCAGGCCGGAGCCGCGCTCGCCGCCGAACCGCAGGTGCGGATCGCCGACGGGAGGCCGCTGGCCCGGAGGCTGGTCCGGCACCGCCCGGCCGTCGCCGGGCCCGACGACCGGGGGAGCGGTTCCGTCCCCTGGGCGGAGGGCACCGTCCTGGTCACCGGCGCGAGCGGGGCGCTGGGGACGGCGCTCGTCCGCCACCTGGTGGAGCGGCACGGCGCCCGCTCGCTGCTGCTGCTCAGCCGGAGCGGTACGGCCCCGGCCGTCGAGGACCTGGACGACGGCGTCCGGCTGCTCGCGGAGGCGTGCGACGCCACCGACCGCGACGCGCTGGCGGCGGTCGTCGCCCGGCACCGCCCCGTCGCCTTCGTCCACGTCGCCGGCACCCTCGCCGACGGCACGCTGGCCGGGCTCACCCCCGACCAGCTCGACACGGTGCTCCGGCCCAAGGTCGACGCGGCCTGGCACCTGCACGAACTGGCCGGGGACAAGCCGCTGGTGCTGTTCTCGTCGATCGCCGGCCTGCTCGGCACGGCGGGCCAGGCGAACTACGCGGCCGGCAACACCTTCCTGGACGCCCTCGCCGCCCACCGCGGCGCGCTCGGTCTGCCCGCCGTCTCGCTGGCCTGGGGCCTGTGGGAGACCGGCATGGGCGGCGCTCTCGCCGAGGCGGACCTGCGGCGGATCCGGGGCCTCGGGCTGCGCGCCCTGGCGGAGCCGGAGGCGCTCGCCGCCTTCGACCTCGCGACCGCGCCGCTCGCCGCCCCGGCGGCCGGCGGGTCCGACGGCACCGTGCTCGCCGTGACGGGCGTCGACCGGGCGGCCCTCGCGGCCTCCCCCCGGCCGCCCGCGCTGCTCCGGGACCTCGCGCCCCGGACCGCGCCCGCCGGGGCGCCCTCGCCGGCGACCGGGCGGCCGGAGGCGGCGGGCGCCGCCCTCGCCTGGGAGCAGCCGGGCGCGGTGCTCGACCTGGTCCGCCGGGAGGTCGCCGCGGCGCTCGGGCACGAGGACCCCTCCGCGATCGCCTCGGAGGCATCGTTCACCGAGCTGGGCTTCGACTCGCTGACCGCGGTCGAGCTGCGCAACCGGATGGCGGCGGCCACCGGTGAACGGCTGCCCACCACCCTGGTGTTCGACCACCCGACCCCGGCGGCCCTGGCCGGGTACGTGCGGGGCGTGCTGGCGGCGGCCAGGACCGCTCCCCTCCTGGACCAGCTGGAGACGCTGATCCGGGACGGGCGGCTGGAGCCGGAGGCGATCGGCAGGCTCCGGGAGCTGGTCGGCGGCGCGCCGGACGGCGGCCGGGCCGGCCAGGTGCCGGAGACGCTGTTCGACGGCGATCTGGACGCGGCGGCCGACGAGGAACTGTTCGCCCTGGTGGACGAGTTCGAGTGACGGTCCCCGGTCCGGAAGCGGTGACGGCCCCCCCCGCGCACCCGCGTGGGGGGGCCGTCACCGGGGGCCGGGGGTCAGCCGGCGCGGGAGCCGTCGAGCCGGTGGAGGCTCTCGTTGCGCACCGCCGACAGCAGGAACTCCACCAGCTGTTCGTTGGTGATCCGTTCGGGCCGGGCCAGCGTCACCGTCATGGTGTGGCTCTTCCCGCCGGCCCAGGAGGGGCGCCGCTCCAGCAGCTCCGGCCGGGCGGCGGCGATCACGAACAGCGGTCCCTCGCCCGCGGACTCGACCAGGTCGCCCACCGCGTCCAGGGCCATGTCGGGGGAGAGGTGCAGGTCGTCGAGGCACAGCACGAGGGGGCGCCGCTGGACGGCGAGCAGCAGGAACTCCCGCCAGCCGTCCAGGACCTCGGTCTGGCGGACGGTGCCGGGGGCGGGCTCGCCCCCGGGGTCGAGCAGGGGCCACAGGAGCGGCAGCCGCCGCTCCCGCACGGCCTCGGAGCGGTACAGGTCGCGCGAGGCGTGCTCCAGGGCCGCCCGCACGGCCTCCGGCGAGTCCTCGGGACCGGTGCCGCAGTAGGCGGCGAGGAGCCGGCCCGGGACGGCCAGCGGGGACTCGCCGGGGCTCCCGGACGCCCGCGCCGACAGCACGAGCGGCCCGTCGGCCTCCTCGGTCACCGAGCGGCGCAGCTCGGCCAGCAGCCGGGTCTTCCCGGTGCCGGGCTCGCCGATCACCGTGACCAGGTGGGGCACGGCCCGCTGCCGGGTGCGCTTCACCAGGCCGCGCAGCACGTCGAGTTCGACGGAGAGCTCGCCCCCGCCGGTACCGCCGCGCCCGTCGTCCCGGACCGCCACGGCCTGCCACTCCAGCGCGTGGGCGTCGGAGCGGCGGTAGCGGACGGTGTGCTCGCTCGCCCGGTGGACCTCGTCGCTGACCCGGACCTCACCCGCGGGGGACTCGCACAGCAGCTCCTGGGACTCGTCGAGGATGTCGCCGAAGACCGCGGGGACCGCGTCCCGTCCGCGCCTGCGGAGCATCACCTCGCCCGTGGTCACCACGACGTGCACCGTCGACCGCTCCGTCCCGGTGTCGGCCGGGTCGGGCACGTCGAGGACGTCGCGGATGGCGAGCGCCGCGAGCACGGCCCGCCGGGCGTCGTCCTGGTGCGCGTCGTCCGGGCGGGGGGCTTCGAGCCCGAACAGGCCCACGGAGATGGAGCCGATGGCGGCGGTCACGACGCCGCCGAACCGTTCGATCTGCTCCCGGACCAGCAGTTCGGCTCCGTCCAGCAGGTCGTCGAGCTCCCGGTCGCCGGCGCCTCCGCCGAGCGAGGAGGCGATCCGGGTCCGTACGGACACCACGCTGACCTGGCGGCGTTCGGTGCCGGGTCCCCGGCCCTCGGCCCCCCGGCCGTCCGCCCCCCGCCCCGCCGTCCTCCCGTCCGCGGCCCTTCCCTCCGCCGTCCTCCCGCCCGCCGTCCCGCGCTCCCCGGACTCCCGTCCGCCGGCCGGGCGGCCGGGCGCGGCCGGGGCGAGGACGAGCCGGTCCCGCGCTCCCCCGTCCTCGGCGGCGCCGGGCCGGGCCGGGGCGCGGGGGAGCAGCAGCGAGGGGTCCTGGGTGAGGATCCGCTGCTGGAGCGCCTGGAGGCCGTGCCCCGGTTCCAGGCCCAGGCTCTCGACCAGCACGGCCCGCACCCGGCTGTAGACGGAGAGGGCGTCGGCCTGCCTGCCGCAGCGGTACAGCGCCAGCATCAGCTGGCCGCACCCGCGCTCGCGCAGCGGCTCGGCCCGCACCATCGCCTCCAGCTCCGCGAGGATCCCGTGGTGGCGGCCGCAGGCCAGCTGGGCCTCGACGTAGTCCTCCATCGCGTCGAGCCGGGCGCTCTCCACGGCGGCCAGCTCCGGCCAGGCGACGTCCTTCTCCACGAGGTCGGCGAGGGCGGGCCCGCGCCACAGCGCCAGCGCGTCGCGCAGCAGGGCCACCGCCGCTTCCGGGGCGCCCGCGGCCAGCCGGTCGCGGCCCCGGCCGGCGAGCGCGTGGAAGTGGTGCAGGTCGACCTGTCCGGGATCGACCCGCATCATGTAGCCGGGGGGCCGGGTCAGCAGCGCGGGGGCGGCCGGGCCGTTCGCGCCGCGGCCGGAGGCGAGGGCGCCGCGGAGTCCGTAGACGGCGTTCTGGAGGATCTTCCGCGCCGTCACCGGTGCCTCGTCGCCCTCCCAGAGCGCGCTCAGGAGTCTGCTCGTCGGCACCACCTTGTTCGGGTGGAGGAGCAGGAAGCCGAGCGTGGCGCGCTGTTTGGCGCCCCCGAGCCCCACCGGCCTGCCGTCGTCCAGCACTTCCATCGGACCGAGTAATCGGAACTGCATCGAACTCCCCCATCAGGCAACCCGTACCGCGACCCGCCCTGCCGGCGGACGCCCGGTACTTCCGCTGCGTCACATATTCGCCAAGATCCTTCTGGTCGGTGTCGCAAGGACTCGGCCCAGGTCGGACCAATTCTCGACCAAGTCACGTGAGAGGACGCACGGCAGAGGTTACCGCCACCGCGCGCACGGCAGCGGAACGCCGAGTGATGGCGGGAGAACCCTCGGTGACGGCCGTGTGCCCGGCCGGAACCCGGCCGGAACCCGGCCGAGGACCCGCGCGACGCGGGGTTCGGTCACGGCACGGGGGAGGGCGGCGGCGATCGCCTCGCCCCCGCCCTCGGAAGGCCCCCGCCCTCGGAAGGCCCCCGTCCCGGGAGCCGGCCGTCCCGGGAGCCGGCGGCGTCAGGAACGGACGCCCGGGCGCGCCGCCGGCCCGCCGGCCGGGGCCGCCAGGGCGCCGGTCACGGACCGGGCGATCGCCGGCAGGTGCCGGTCGAGGTAGAAGTGGCCCCCCTGGAAGACCTCCAGGGTGGTGGCCGCGGTGGTGAAGTCCCGCCAGGCACCGGCCTGTTCCACGGTCACCACCGGGTCGCCGTCGCCGACGAACACCCCGATGGGCACGTCCAGCGGCGCCCCCGGCCGCCAGGCGTACCTCCCGACCGCCCGGTAGTCGGCACGCAGCGCGGGCATCACCATCTCCCGCAGCTCCGGGTCGTCCAGGACCGCCGGGGTCGTCCCGCCCAGCCGCCGTACCGCCGCCATCACGTCGGCGTCGGTGAGCATCCGGTCGTGCGGGCTGGGGTCCAGGGCCGGCGCCCGCCGGCCGGAGAGGAACAGGTGGCGGGGACCGGCCTGTCCGGCCGCCCGCAGCCGTCTGGCGGTCTCGTAGGCGAGGACCGCGCCCATGCTGTGCCCGAAGAAGGCGTACGGACCCTCCGTTCCGCGCCGCACCTCGGCGGCGAGGGCGTCGGCCAGTTCGCCGATGTCGTCGAGCGGAGCCTCGTGCCTGCGGTCCTGACGGCCCGGGTACTGCGCGGCCAGCACCGCGACGTCCGGCGCGAGCGCCCGGGCCAGCGGCACGTAGGCGCTCGCCGCGCCGCCGGCGTGCGGGAAGCACACCAGGGCGGTGCCGCCCGCCGCCGCGGAGTCCCCACCGGGAACGGCGAACCTCCGAAGCCACTCGCTGTCCACGCGGCCCACCCCCGTCTCCCTCGTACGCCGTCCCCTGCCGCGGGGCCGGTCCGCACCATCATCCGCGACGCCGCTCAACGGACGCACAAATCCCGGACAAAAGCGCAGCGTGGGCGGGAGCGTCCGAGGGGTTGCGCGGACGGGCGGTCAAAGGGGGCTCAAAGCGGCCCGGCGCTTGTGACACACTCCCGCGCCGCCGGTTGAGCGCCCCGCGCGGCGGGCCGGACGATCCCCGTGTGGGACGGCGCCCGGCGCCGGCGGCCTTCCGCCGCGCCGTCCCGCGGCCCGCCCGGGCGGCCCCGGCACACACCGGTCCCGCCGGGCGGCCGTGGCCGGGGCCGGCTGCCCCCGTCAGCCGCCCCGGCCCCGCGGCCGCCCGCCCGGCGCCTCCCGGTGGGTCAGTGCTCCTCGAAGAAGGAGAGCAGCAGGCCGTTGACGGCCTCCGGCCGCTCCAGCGGGATCCAGTGCCCGGTGTCCTCCAGCCGCTCGTACCGCCACCGCCCGAGGACGTGCGCGTGGGTGCCGGACATCGAGTCCTCGGTGAGGAAGCGGTCCCCGGTGGACCACACCCCCATGACCGGGACCGGCTCCGGCAGCGGCGCCACCGGCACCGCCGCCCCGAACTGGACCTCCGGCGGGAGCCCCGCCCGGTAGATGTTCAGGGCCGCCGTCAGCGCCCCGGGAGCGCGCAGCGGCTCGATCGCTGCCTCCGCGTCCGGGTGCCCGGCCAGCATCTCCCGCAGCCCCGCGAAGTCGTCCCGCGCCAGCCACTCCTCGGCGACCCCGGCGATCTGGAAGAGGAGCATGTACCAGGAGCGCTGCTTCTGCTCCCAGCCCGAGGACAGGATCGACGCCAGGTGCCCGACCGAGAGCAGGCTCAGGCTCCGCACCCGGTCCGGCACCACCGACGCCAGGCCCTGGGCGATGCCCGCCCCCCAGTCGTGCCCGACCAGGTGGAAGCGGTCCACGCCGAGCCCGGCGAGGAGTTCGAGCAGGTCGCCGACGTGCCTGCCCGGGTGGTACGCCTCCGGGCCGCCCTCCGGACGGTCCGAGCCGCCGAAGCCGCGCAGGGTCGGGGCGACCGTCCGGAAGCCGGCCGCGTTCAGCGCCGGGACCTGATGGCGCCACAGCGCGTGGCTGTCGGGGAAGCCGTGGAGCAGCAGGACCACCGGTCCCTCGCCGCTCACCTCGACGTCCAGACCCACTTCGGACAGCTGCACGCGCATCACGACACCCCGTTCCCGCCGGCCGGTTCGACGCGGCTCATGATGGCAGCCCGGCCGGAGGGCGTACCAGCCGGTAGGGCGCGGGCGCCGGTCAGAAGGGGTACCAGCGGACCTCGGGGTCGCCGTCCCGCAGCGACGCCACCCGCCGCTCGAACTCCGCCAGCGCCTTCGGGTCGTGCGGCGCGTGCTGGGCCACCCAGGCGCAGCTCGCGGTCTCCCGCGCCCCGCGCAGCACCGCGCACCCCTCCCACTCCCGCACGTCCCAGCCGTACGCCTCGGTGAAGGCGTCGTAGGCCGCCGGGTCCAGGCCGTACCGGTCCCGGGAGAGCGCCAGCACCACCAGGTCGTGCTCGCGCAGGTCGGAGGAGAAGGTCTCCAGGTCCATCAGGACCGGCCCGTCCGGGCCCACCTGGACGTTGCGCGGCAGGGCGTCGCCGTGGATCGGCCCGGGCGCCAGGCGCGGGGTGAGCGCGGCCGCCGCCGGGGCGAAGGCGTCCCGCCGCTCCCGCAGGAAGGCCGCGTCCGCCGGGTCGATCGCCTCCCCGGCCAGCCGCAGCCACCGCTCCACCCCGCCGAGCAGCTCCCGCCGCGGCAGGGCGAGGTCCACCGGCTCGGGCAGCGCGTGCACCGCGCGCAGCAGCGGGGCCAGGTCCCGCGGCTCGGCCGGGCGGACCGCCTCCGGCAGCGGATGCCAGAAGGTCAGCGGATGCCCCTCGACCAGCCGCGGCTCCTTCTCCGCCGCCCGCACGGCCGGCACCCCGGCCTCCGCGAGCAGGGCGGCCAGCGCCACCTCCCGCCGGGCCCGCTCGAAGAGTTCGGCGGACCGGCCGACCTTGACGACCAGCCCGTCCACGGCGAAGACCGCGTTCTCGCCCAGGGCGAGGAGCCGTGCCCCGCCGGCCGGCAGCCCCGCCGCGGCCAGGATCTCCCGCGCCCGCGCCTCGTCCATCACTCTCTCCCTGCCCGGTGGTCCGTGTGCGTGAAGCAGTCTCCCACCCCCGGACACACCCCCCGGCATTACGAAGGGTTGTTCAATAAGTCACAGATGGGTGAAGACCCTTCCGCTGCCCGTCGTCCATCGGAGAGGGTTCCAACCAGCCACCGCGCCACCCCCCACGAGGCGCGGTGGCTGCCTAAGGTGGCCGCATGACGACGACGTACGCGCTCCTCCTCCGCGGCATCAACGTGAGCGGCCACCGCAAGGTCCCCATGGCCGACCTGCGCGCCCTCCTCGAAGGCCTGGGCCACGGAGACGTGCGCACCTACCTCCAGAGCGGCAACGCCGTCTTCTCGACCGACGGGGACGCCCCGGAGGACACCCTCGCCGCCGCCGTCGAGGAGGCGATCGAGCGGCGCTTCGGCTTCCGCTGCGACTGCCTCGTCCGCGACGGCGCCTACCTGGCCGCCGTCGCCGAGGCCTGCCCCTTCCCCGCCGCGGAACTGGAGGGAAGGCAGCTGCACGCCGTCTACTACTCCGCGCCGGTCGCCCCCGACCGCTTCGCCGCCGTCGACGCCGAGGCGCACCGCCCCGAGTCCTTCGCCCTCGGCGACCGCGTCCTGTACCTCTACACGCCGGACGGCCTCGGCCGCTCCAAGCTCGCCGAGGCCGTGATGCGCCCGTCCCTGAACAAGGGCGTCGTGGCCACCGCCCGCAACTGGAACACGGTCCGCAAGCTGGTCGAGATGACCGCCGCCGGCTAGCCGGCCGCGACCGTCACCCGCTCCGGGGCGCGGACCGCCTCGGCGTGGCGCTCCACGAGGAGCCGGGCCAGCTCCGGTGAGGGGCCGAGGACGTCCGCGAGGACGTCCGCGTCCGCCGCGCCGGCCGCGATGCGGTCCGGCAGCCGGCCCGGGGCGATGACGTACGGCGCCACCGCCACCCGGCGGACGCCCGGTTCGGCGCGCAGCGCCCGTACCGCGTCCTCGGTCCGGGGGAAGCTCCCTGCGGTCACAGCGGAGGCGAACGCGGGTCGCACGGAGCACCAACCGGTGCGCCGCAGCTCCCGCGCCGTTTCTGCGATCGCCGCGATCGCCTCCGGGTCGGAGGAGCCCGCCGAGGCCAGGACGACCCCGGTGGTGCTCTTGTCGCCGGGCGTGAGCCCGGCCTCGTACAGGCGCCGTTCCACCGTCGCGCGCAGCAGCGGGGACGGGCCGAGGACCTCCGCCCGGCGGATCCGCAGGGTCGCGGGCGCCCGGCGCAGGACGGCGGGGATGTCGGCCTTCGCGTGGAAGGCCCGGGTCAGCAGCAGCGGGAGCGCCACCACGTCCCGCACCCCCTCGGCCGCGAGCCGGTCCAGGACGCCCGCCACGGAGGGCAGGTTGAAGTCCAGGAACGCGGTCTCCACCCGCAGCCCCGGCCGCAGCGCGCCGGCCCGGCGCACCAGCGCCTGGACGGTCGCCGCGTGCCGCGGGTCGCGGCTGCCGTGGGCGACGACGAGGAGGGCCGGGGACGCGGTCATCGGATCAGGCCTTCACGAGCAGGCCGCGGCGGCGGAGCACCGCGCGCTCCAGCGGGCTGAAGAAGAGCAGGTCGATGGCGATGCCGACGAGCAGGATGAGGAAGATCGCGAGGAAGATCCCCGGCATGTCGAAGTTGTTGCGGCCGTTCTCCAGGAGCTGGCCGAGGCCGAGGCCCAGGTCGGGGGAGGAGGCGATGATCTCGGCGGCCATCAGCGAGCGCCAGGAGAACGCCCAGCCCTGCTTGAGGCCCGCGAGGTAGCCGGGCAGCGCGGCCGGCATCACGATGTGCCAGGCGCCCTTGAGCCCCGTCGCGCCGAGCGTCCGCCCGGCCCGCAGGAAGAGCGGCGGCACCTGGTCCACGCCGGCCACCAGGCCGTTGGCGATGGACGGGACGGCGCCGAGCAGGATCACCGCGAACATCATCGAGTCGTTGAGGCCCAGCCACAGCACCGCGGGGGCCACCCAGGCCACCGACGGCAGCGACTGGAGACCGGCCAGGATCGGGCCGATCGCCGTGCGGATCACGCCCACCCGGGCGACCAGCAGCCCCAGCGGGGTGCCGATCGCCAGGGCGAGGAGGAAGCCGAGGAGCGCGCGGGAGACGCTGGTCCACAGCACCTCCAGGAGGGTGCCCTGCAGCCACATCGTCTCCAGGCTGTGCCAGACCGCGCCGGGCGAGGGCAGCTTGCCCGCGTCGGTGACCTCCAGGGTGACGAGCAGCTGCCAGACCGCGAGGACCAGCACGATCGCCAGGACCGGCGGCAGGACCTTCTTCAGCAGCACCTCGCGCAGCGGGGTGCGGCGGATCTGCACGCTGTCCAGCGCGTCGAGCCCGGCCTCCAGGCCCGCGAGGTCGTCGCCCTTGCGGACGGTGGTCTCAGTGCTGGCCATGGCGGCGGATCTCCCCACGCAGTTCTTCGGTGATCTCGACGGACAGTTCCGCCACGGCGGCGTCCTCGATGCGGCGCGGCTGCGGGATGTCGATGGTCCACTCCCGGGCGATCCGGCCGGGCCGGGAGGAGAGGAGGACGACGCGCTCGGCCAGCCGCACGGCCTCGCGCACGTTGTGGGTGACGAAGAGGACGGAGAGGTTCGTCTCCCGCCAGATCCGGGTGAGTTCGTCGTGGAGGACGTCCCGGGTGATGGCGTCGAGCGCGGCGAACGGCTCGTCCATCAGGAGCAGGTCGCTGGCCTGCGCGAGGGCGCGGGCCAGCGCCACGCGCTGCCGCATGCCGCCGGACAGCTCGTGCACCCGCTTGCCGTACGAGCCGCCGAGCCGCACGAGTTCGAGCAGCCGCTCGGCCTCGGGGCGGCGCTCCGCCTTCGGCAGCCCGCGCAGCTTGAGCGCCAGCTCGATGTTCTTGCCGGCGGTGAGCCACGGGAAGAGGGCGTGCTCCTGGAACATCAGGGCCGGCCGGCCGCCGGGGGTCTCGATGGACCCCGCGGACGGCCGGTCGAGCCCCGCGACCAGATTGAGCAGCGTCGACTTCCCGCAGCCGGAGGCTCCCAGGAGGGTGACGAACTCGCCGGGGGCGACATCGAGCGAGATGTCGTCCAGGACGAGCTGGCCGCCGGCGGGACCGCCGAAGGACTTGGATACGTGCGCGAGGCGCGCGGCGTGACCGGTCGGGGTCGCGCGGTCCTCGGCCTTGGCGAGCGTCGTGGGCGTGGCCATGGTCGTCACCTCCTGGTTCGGGTCGGTTACTTCACGCCGAGACCGGCGTCGGAGACCTCGGGCTGTCCCTCGGCCTTGAGGACCTTGTTGAGCAGCGTGAGGTCGTAGATGCCCTTGAGGTCGGGCTTCTCCAGGAGACCGGCCTTCACCGCGTGGTCCGCCTGGGCCTGCAGGGTGGCGGCCAGCGGGTCGTCGGTGAACCCGATCGAGGGCCAGGCGCCGTCGATGACCTCGGCGCCGAGCGGCTTGCCGGACAGCTCCTTCAGCTTGGAGTTGGCCGACTCCTTCGCCTTGTCCGGGTTGGCGTTGATCCAGGCGTTGGTCTTCACCGAGCCGCGCAGCACGGCCTCCACCACGTCCGGGTGCTCCGTGAGGAACTTCTGCGACACGATGATGTTGGTGATGACGAACTTGTCGTCCGGCCACAGCGTCGACTCGTCGAGGAGCACCTTGGCGCCCTCGCTGACGAGCTTGGAGGCGGTCGGCTCCGGGACCCAGGCGCCGTCGATGGAACCGGACTTGTAGGCGTCCGGGGTCACCTTGTTGTCGGTGCGGAAGACGGAGACGTCGCCCTTGCCGCTCTGGGCGTCGACCTTCCAGCCCTTCTCGGAGACCCAGTTGAGGAAGGCCACGTCCTGGGTGTTGCCGAGCTGCGGGGTGGCGATCCGCTTGCCCTTGACGTCGTCCAGGGTCTTGATCTTGTCCGGGTTCACGACCAGCTTCACGCCGCCGGAGGCGGAGCCGCCGACGATGCGGAGGTTGGTGCCCTTGGACTTGGTGTAGCCGTTGATGGACGGCGAGGGACCGATGAAGCCGATGTCGATCGAGCCCGCGTTGAGCGCCTCGATCTCGGAGGGGCCTGCGTTGAACGTGGAGACGTTCAGCTCGGTGCCGCCGAGCTCCTTCTGGAAGATGCCCTCCTGGTGGCCCACCAGGGCCGTGGCGTGCGTCAGGTTGGGGAAGTACCCGAGCCGTACGGTGTCGACGGAGAGCTTCTCGCCCGTCGCCGCCACCTTCTTCTCGTCGTTCTTGGCCTCGGAGCCGTAGCCGCACGACGCGAGTGCGCCGATCAGCAGCGGCAGCGTGGCGGCGGCGGCGAGGCCGCGGAGCGGGGTGGTACGGGTGGTGGCAGGCACGGGAGGTCTTCCCCTCGGTTCACTGGGTCTGGAGTCTGCGTTTGCGACGGTGCGGGTGGAGCGGCGTCGCACGGCGACAGCCGTGCGCGGAGGCGGTCAGCACGCACATCGCGCGACACCTCCCCTGCCTGCGCCGAGGGCGCCGGAACCCACCCGGCCCCCTTCCTTCGCGAAGGTGCCGTAGAAGTCCTGACCCATGGTCAGAAGTCCCACCCTTCTTCGTCGTCGACGGACACGACCGCCTTGGCGGTGGCGAACGACTCGCCCGCCATGCCCGCCGCGAGCGTAGTGCCGTCGGCCGGGTCGATCAGCAGGAACGAACCGGTACGGCGGGAATCCGCGTACGCGTCGAGCGCCAGCGGCTCCGCGGTGCGGACCTTCACCCGGCCGATGTCGTTGGCGACCAGCCGCCCGGGCTCCGGGTGCTGGGAGAGGTCGTCCAGGGTCAGCCGGGACGGGATCTCCTTGACGATCGCCTTGACCGTGCGGGTGGTGTGCTTGAGCAGCACCCGCTGGCCGACGGTGAGCGGCTGGTCCGCCACGTGGCAGACCGTCGCCTCGACGTCCTGGCTGGTGGCCGGGGCGTCGGCGCTCGGGGCGAGCAGGTCGCCGCGCGAGATGTCGATGTCGTCGGCCAGCCGGATGGTGACCGACTGCGGGGCCCAGGCGATGTCCACCGGCTCGCCCAGCGCGTCGATCGCGGTGATCGTCGAGGTCTTCCCGGAGGGGAGCACGGTGATCTGCTCGCCGACCCGGAAGGCGCCGGCCGCGATCTGGCCGGCGTAGCCCCGGTAGTCGGGGTGCTCGGCGGTCTGCGGGCGGATCACGTACTGCACCGGGAAGCGCGCGTGGCAGGCCGTCAGGTCGTGGCTGACCGGCACGGTCTCCAGGTGCTCCAGGACGGTCGGGCCGCCGTACCAGTCCATGTTCGCGGACGGCTCCACCACGTTGTCGCCGGCGAGCGCCGAGATCGGGATCGCGGTGATCTCCGGGACGCCGAGCTCGGAGGCGTAGGTGGTGAACTCCTCGGCGATCGCGGCGAAGACGGACTCCCGGTACTCGACCAGGTCCATCTTGTTCACCGCCAGGACCACGTGCGGGACGCGGAGCAGCGCGGCGACGGCGGCGTGCCGGCGGGTCTGCTCGACGACGCCGTTGCGGGCGTCGACCAGGACCACGGCCAGCTCGGCCGTCGAGGCGCCGGTCACCATGTTCCGGGTGTACTGCACGTGCCCGGGGGTGTCGGCGAGGATGAACCGCCGGCGCGGGGTCGCGAAGTAGCGGTACGCCACGTCGATGGTGATGCCCTGCTCCCGCTCGGCCCGCAGGCCGTCGGTGAGCAGCGCCAGGTCGGGCGCCTCCTGGCCGCGCGAGCGCGAGGCGTGCTCCACGGCCTCCAGCTGGTCGGCGAGGACCGACTTGGAGTCGTGCAGCAGGCGGCCGACCAGGGTGGACTTGCCGTCGTCGACGGAGCCGGCGGTGGCGAAGCGCAGCAGGGTGGTGGCGGCCAGCTCGGCGGCCGGCTGCTCGGTGGACGTGCTCATCTTTAGAAGTACCCTTCGCGCTTGCGGTCTTCCATCGCGGCCTCGGACAGCTTGTCGTCGGCCCGGGTGGCGCCCCGCTCGGTGAGCCGGGAGGCGGCGATCTCGGCGATGACGGCGTCCAGCGTGGTGGCGTCGGAGTCGACGGCGCCGGTGCAGGACATGTCGCCGACCGTGCGGTAGCGGATCAGCCGCGTCTCGACCTGCTCGGTCTCCTTCGGCCCGCCCCACTCGCCGGCCGTCAGCCACATGCCGTTGCGGGCGAAGACCTCGCGCTCGTGGGCGAAGTAGATCTCCGGGAGCTCGATGCCCTCCCGCTGGATGTACTGCCAGACGTCCAGCTCGGTCCAGTTGGAGAGCGGGAAGACCCGGACGTGCTCGCCGGGGGCGTGCCGGCCGTTGTACAGCTGCCACAGCTCGGGGCGCTGACGGCGCGGGTCCCACTGGGAGAACTCGTCGCGGAGGCTGAACACCCGCTCCTTGGCGCGGGCCTTCTCCTCGTCGCGCCGGCCGCCGCCGAAGACGGCGTCGAAGCGGTGCTGCTGGATCGCCTCGGTCAGCGGCACCGTCTGGAGCGGGTTGCGGGTGCCGTCCGGGCGCTCCTTGAGGGCGCCGCGGTCGATGTACTCCTGCACGGAGGCGACGTGCAGCCGCAGCCCGTGCTCGGCGACCACGCGGTCGCGGTACTCGATGACCTCGGGGAAGTTGTGGCCCGTGTCGACGTGCAGCAGCGTGAAGGGGACCGGCGCCGGGGCGAAGGCCTTCAGCGCCAGGTGCAGCATGACGATGGAGTCCTTGCCGCCGGAGAAGAGGATCACCGGCCGCTCGAACTCGCCCGCCACCTCACGGAAGATGTGGACGCCCTCGGACTCCAGCGAGTCGAGGTGCGACAGCGCGAACGGGCTGTCGGTGGTGTCGTGGGTGTGCGCGACGGTCGTCGTCATGCCAGGCCCCTCTCGGTGAGCAGCGCGTGGAGCTGCGCCGCGGACTGCTGCACGGTCTGGTTCTGGGACTCGATCCGCAGATCGGGGCTCTCGGGCGCCTCGTACGGGTCGTCGACGCCGGTCAGGCCGGCGATCTCGCCCGCCGCCTGCTTGGCGTAGAGGCCCTTGACGTCGCGGACCGAGCAGACCTCGACCGGGGTGGCCACGTGGACCTCGACGAAGGCGGTGCCCTCGGCGAGGTGCCGCTTGCGGACCGCCTCGCGGCTGTCGGCGTACGGGGCGATGACCGGGACCAGCACGGTCACGCCGTGCGAGGCGAGCAGCTCGGCGACGAAGCCGATCCGCTGCACGTTGGTGAACCGGTCCTCGCGGGAGAAGCCGAGGCCCGCGGAGAGGAACTCGCGGATCTCGTCGCCGTCGAGGATCTCGACGCGGCGGCCCTCCTCGCGCAGCCGGCCGGCCAGCTCGTAGGCGATCGTGGTCTTGCCGGCGCTCGGCAGGCCGGTGAGCCAGACGGTGGCACCGGTCACGTGATTCTCCAGGGGGGTGTCGGGGGTGGTCATCAGCCGTGCAGCCCGCATTCGGTCTTGGCGCGGCCGGCCCAGCGGCCGGCCCGGGCGTCCTCGCCCGCCTCGACGCGGCGGGTGCAGGGGGCGCAGCCGACGGAGGCGTAACCGTCCATGAGGAGCGGGTTGGTGAGGACTCCGTGCTCCGCCACGTACGCGTCGACGTCGTCCTGCGTCCAGCGGGCGATCGGGGAGACCTTCACCTTCCGCCGCTTCTCGTCCCAGCCGACGACCGGGGTGTTCGCCCGGGTCGGGGACTCGTCGCGGCGCAGTCCGGTCGCCCACGCGGTGTACGCGGTCAGCCCCTCCTGGAGCGGCTTGATCTTGCGCAGCGCGCAGCACAGGTCGGGGTCGCGGTCGTGCAGCCCCGGACCGTACTCGGCGTCCTGCTCGGCCACGGTCTGACGCGGGGTCAGGGTGATGACGTTGACGTCCATGACGGCCTCGACGGCGTCACGGGTGCCGATCGTCTCCTCGAAGTGGTAGCCGGTGTCGAGGAAGACGACGTCCACGCCGGGCATGGCGCGGGAGGCGAGGTGGGCGACGACCGCGTCCTCCATGGAGGAGGTGACGCAGAACCGGGGGCCGAAGGTGGCGGCGGCCCACTGGAGGATCTCCAGCGCGGAGGCGTCCTCCAGGTCGCGGCCGGCCCGCTCGGCGAGCTCCTTCAGCTCCGCGTCGGTGGCCCGCTCGATTCCCTGAGTGGCCGTCATATCGCTTCCCCTCCCTTGGTGTCGTTCGAAGCGCCGGGGGCCAGGAGCCCCAGGAACTTCAGCTGGAAGGCTCGGCTGCACGCGGCGCACTCCCAGGCCCCGTGCCCTTCCTCGCTGGGCCGCAGGTCCTCGTCCCCGCAGTAGGGGCAGAAGAACGGGGCGGCGCGCTCGCTCATGACAGGGCCTCTTCCGAGGCCCGGGCCGCCCAGGTGGCGAACCGCTCGCCGTCGGCGCGCTCCGCCTGGTAGCGGGTGAGGATCCGCTCCACGTAGTCGGGCAGTTCGGCGGAGGTGACCTTGAGGCCGCGGACCTTGCGGCCGAAACCGGCCTCCAGGCCGAGGGCGCCGCCCAGGTGGACCTGGTAGCCCTCCACGCGGTTGCCCTCGTCGTCCAGGACCAGCTGGCCCTTGAGGCCGATGTCCGCGACCTGGATGCGGGCGCAGGCGTTGGGGCAGCCGTTGATGTTGATGGTGAGCGGCTCGTCGAACTCCGGCAGGCGGCGCTCCAGTTCGTCGATGAGCGCGGAGCCGCGGCCCTTCGTCTCGACGATGGCCAGCTTGCAGAACTCGATGCCGGTGCAGGCCATCGTGCCGCGCCGGAAGGGGGACGGCGTGACCCGCAGGTCCAGCGCCTCCAGGGCGGCGACGAGCGAGTCGACCTGCGCCTCCTCGACGTCGAGGACGAGCATCTTCTGCTCGGCGGTGGTGCGGACCCGGCCGGAGCCGTGGGCCTCCGCGATCGCGGCGATCTTGACGAGGGTGGGGCCGTCCACGCGGCCGACGCGCGGGGCGAAGCCGACGTAGAAGTTGCCGTCCTTCTGCCGGTGCACGCCGACGTGGTCGCGCCAGCGGCCGGCCGGCTGCGCGGGCGCGGGACCGTCGGTCAGCTTCCGCTTCAGGTACTCGTCCTCCAGGACCCGGCGGAACTTCTCCGGGCCCCAGTCGGCGACGAGGAACTTCAGGCGGGCGCGGTTGCGCAGCCGGCGGTAGCCGTAGTCGCGGAAGATCGAGATGACGCCCTCGTAGACGTCGGGGACCTCGTCCAGGGAGACCCAGGTGCCCAGGCGGACGCCGAGCTTGGGGTTGGTGGAGAGACCGCCGCCGACCCAGACGTCGAAGCCGGGGCCGTGCTCCGGGTGGACGACGCCGACGAAGGAGATGTCGTTGATCTCGTGCGCCACGTCGAGCAGCGGCGAGCCGGAGACCGCGGACTTGAACTTGCGGGGCAGGTTGGAGAACTCCGGGTTGCCGATGATCCGCCGCTGGATCTCGTCGATGGCGGGGGTGCCGTCGATGATCTCCTCGGCGGCGATGCCGGCCACCGGCGAGCCGAGGATGACGCGCGGGGTGTCGCCGCAGGCCTCGGTGGTGGAGAGGCCGACCGCCTCCAGGCGGTTCCAGATCTCGGGGACGTCCTCGATGCGGATCCAGTGGTACTGGACGTTCTGGCGGTCCGTGATGTCGGCGGTGCCGCGGCCGAACTCCTCGGAGATCTCGCCGATCACCCGCAGCTGCCGGGTGGTCAGCCGGCCGCCGTCGATGCGGACGCGGAGCATGAAGTACTCGTCGTCCAGCTCCTCCGGCTCCAGGACCCCGGTCTTGGTGCCGTCCAGGCCCTGCTTGCGCTGGGTGTAGAGGCCCCACCAGCGCATGCGGCCGCGCAGGTCGTTGGGGTCGATCGAGTCGAATCCGCGCTTCGAGTAGATCGTCTCAATGCGTGTCCGCACATTGAGACCGTCGTCGTCCTTCTTGAACTGCTCATTGCCGTTCAGCGGGGTGAAGTGCCCCACGGCCCACTGACCCTCGCCGCGGTGGCGCCCGGTCTTGCGGCGGGCGGCGGCGGGAGTGGGGTTTTCCGGGGTGGCGGCCATGGCGTCTTGTCCTTCGGGACTGCTGGAGGGCGGCTCTGACCTGCACACTCGCGCGCAGAACAGAGAGTGGCGCGGCGGTGCGCAGCAGGGTCGGGCAGAGAGGGAATGCGGCGGTGCTGGGCTTGCTCAGCGCGCCGGACAGATGGCGCTGGACATGCGGCCGAGGTCGACGTGCCGCCGACTCACCAAGGCAGTTCCAGTTCCAGGCATGGCGGAAGCGTGTCACGGGACTTTGGACCCAGTCCAGCATCGTCCGTTATGTGGACATGAAAGTCTCGCTCAGTGAGACGGTGTGGTCTGGGTCACGCAAAAGGGGCCCTGATCAGGGCCCCTTCGCGGCGAACCGGCGGTGGCTCAGGCCTGTGCGCCGGGCCACGGCCCGGGCGTCTCGCCCTGTTCGGCCGTCTCCGTCTTCGTGTCGAAGAGGCGGAAGCCGCGGCGCTCGTAGTTGGCCATCGCGTGCGGCCCGTCCAGGGAGCAGGTGTGCAGCCACACCCGCTTCGTCGGCTCCCGGTCCGGCCAGCGCTCGGCCAGGTCCCAGGCGCGCCGGACGCCCTCGGAGAGCAGGTGGCCGCCGATGCCCCGGCCCCGGAAGGCGGGGATCAGGCCGAAGTAGACGATCTCGACGACGCCGTCGTCCTGCGGGTCGAACTCCACGTAGCCGGCCGGCGTCCCCCGGTCGTAGGCCACCCAGACCTCGGCGCCCGGCTTCTCCGCTATCTCCTTCCACTGCGCGTACGTGAGCGGCAGCCGGTCGCCCCAGTGGATGTCGCCGCCGACCGCGGTGTAGAGGAAGCGGCTGAACTCGGGGGAGGGGACCCCGGCCCGGCGGACGGTGATGTCGTCGCCCTCGGGGACCCGGGCCGGACGCAGGTCGTCCGGCGAGGTCTGTTCCAGGGACCACGTGGTGAGAGTGATGCTCATGCCCTTATCGCATCATGCGGAGCGACGGATTCCCAGGCCGGACGAAGGTCGCGGTCGTCACCCTGACACCCCCCGCCGCCCGCTCCGACACCCCGTCGCCGCTCGCTCCGACGCCCTCGCCGCCGCCCGCGCCGTCTCCCGTCGGCGCGTGCTCCGACGCCCCCCGTCGGCGCGTGCTCCGACGCCCCCGTCGTCGTCCGCTCCGTCGGCTCTCCTCCGCCTCCTGCTCCTCACCCCTCACGACGGCGCGCCCCGGCGTCCCCGCCGGACGCCCTGTCCGACATGTGGACAGCCGACGCCGACGCCGCCCGAACCCGCCCGACCACCCGGGACCTGCCCGGTGCCGCCCGACCGCCCGGCGCCGCCCCGGACCCGCCCCGCGCCGCCCCGGACCAGCCCGCTGCCGCCCCGGACCCGGACCCGGCCACCCGCCCTAGACCCGGCTGCTCGCCCGGATCGCCGGGGCCGTCGAGTGGGGCAGCAGGTCGACCGGGGACTCCGGGCGCCGCACCTCCACCGCGATCTCCTCGCGGAAGCGGTACGGACGGTGGGCCAGGACCCCCGCGAGGGTGCGCCGCACCCGGGACATCTCGGCCCGGACGGTCACCGTCCTCGTCCGGTCCCCGAAGACGTCCTGGGCCAGCTCGGCGGCCGTCCGCCCGTCCGGGTGCAGGGCGAGGAGGTAGAGCAGCTCCGCGTGGCGGGGGCTCAGCTCCTGCTGCCAGCTCCCGGCCGCCCCGGAGACCGCCACGGTCCAGCGGCGCGGCCGGCTCAGGTCCAGCACCACGCGGCTCGCCGCCCCCGACTCCGTACCGGCCGGCGCGGTGTCCTCCTCGACCCGCAGCAGCCAGCCGCCCGGCAGCGGCTCCACCGCGCACAGGCCCAGCGAGGGCAGCCAGACCCGGCCGGCCCCCAGCCTCTTCGGCAGCACGATCCGGTCCACCGGGGCGAGCCCGGTCACGGCGGCCGTCCAGCCGTGGGCGTCCACCGCGACGGCCCGCCCGCCCACCCGGCACAGGATCGGCGCGGCCACCGCCCGCAGCCGCTCGACGGTGCCCCGGTGCCGCTCGCGCAGCTCGGCCTCCGCGAGCCGGGCGACGGAACCCACCAGGGCCAGCATCGAGGGGTGGAAGGTGGAGGCGGGTCCGCTGACGTCGAGGACGCCGAGCAGCCGCTGGTCGCGCGGGTCGTGGACGGGGGCGGCGGCGCAGGTCCAGTTGTGCAGCGCGTGCACGTAGTGCTCGGCCGAGTGGACCTGGACCGCGCGGTGGGTGGCGAGCGCGGTGCCGACCGCGTTGGTGCCGGTGGTGTGCTCCGTCCAGGCCGCCCCCTCCTCCAGGCAGATGCCGTTCGCCTGCCGCATCACCGAGGGGTGGCCCTCGCGCCACAGCACCCGGCCCTGCTCGTCGGTGACGACCATGATCTGGAGGGAGGCGTCGGCGATCCCGGCCAGGCCGGAGCTCAGCGTCTGCATCACCTCGGCGAGCAGGGTGCCCCGCCGGCGCCGCTCCAGCTCGTCGCGGCGGAGCAGCACGCTGCTGGTGCCCTGGTCGGGGTCGAGCCCGAGCCGGGCCATCCGCTGCCAGGAGGCGTCGATCTCCGCGCGGGGCGCGATCGGCGGCGTCCGGCCCGCCAGGGTCTCCTCGCGGACGCGGTGCAGCAGCCGGGCCGCCTGGGCGGCGTCCATGGTGGCCAGCCGCTTCATGTCGAGCCGCGTGTTGTTCATCGGTCCCTCCCCGCCACCCGGTGTGCTGTATCGGTTCTGCAGTGTCCGGGCGGATGACCGGAGCGTGGTGAGCGCCGTACGGCCCCCGACCGAATTGTCATCCCGGGCCGTGGTGCGCAGTGTCGCGGGTCCATCGTGCCGTCCGGAAGGCCTCCACGGAGCCCGGTTCGGGTAATCCTGCAACCCTTTGCAACTCTGGCCCCGTCCCGCCCCCCTGGGCGAGGGTGGTGACGGCGGGTGGTGGTGCCGTGTCGGCGCAGCACCACCCCCGCCTTCCGCGCGTGCCGTCCCCGCGCCCGCTCCGCGGGCCGCGAGGTCCACCCCTGGTACGCGCGGCCCAGCTTCCCGCGCCCCTCCCGGGCGCCCCCGCACGGACGCGCACCGCGCCGCCCCTCCCGGCCTCCCGCACGCGTCCCCACGCGGCCCTCCCCGACCCGCTCGTGCCCCCGGCCGGGCCGGACCCGCTCACTCCACCGGCCGCGCCCGCTCCACCACCGCGCGCAGGTCCAGCGTGTGGGGGAGCGTCCCGAAGGCCGAGCCCGCGTCCCCGCCCAGCCGGCCCGCGCAGAACGCGTCCGCCACCTCCGGCGGGGCCCAGCGCACCAGCAGCGCGCCCTGGAGCACCAGCGCCACCCGCTCCGCGAGCCGCCGCGCCCGGGCCTCGGCCCCCTCCAGGTCGGCCAGTTCGGTGAGCAGGCCCCGGATCGCCCGGTCGAGCCGGGGGTCCGCGCCCCGCGCCTCCCCGACCTCCCGCAGATACGCGTCCAGGGCCGCCGGCTCCGTCCGCAGCACCCGCAGCACGTCGAGCGCCTGGAGGTTCCCCGCGCCCTCCCCCACCGAGTTCAGCGGCGACTCCCGCAGCAGCCGCGGCAGACCGGACTCCTCCACGTAGCCGTTCCCGCCCAGGCACTCCAGGGCCTCCGCGACCACCGGCACGCACCGCTTGGTCACCCAGTACTTCGCCGCGGGCACGGCGATCCGCAGCAGCGCCAGGTCCCGCTCCGCACCGGAGTCGTACGCCGCCGCCAGCCGCATCCCGAGGACGGTCGCCGCCTCCGACTCCACCGCCAGGTCCGCCAGCACGTTCCGCATCAGCGGCTTGTCGACGAGGAGACCGCCGAAGGCGGAGCGGTACGAGGCGTGGTGCACGGCCTGCGCCACCGCCTGCCGCATCAGCGCCGCCGACCCCAGCACGCGGTCCAGCCGGGCCGCCGCCACCACGTCCCGCACGGTCCGCAGCCCCCGCCCCTCCTCGCCGACCCGGCGGGCCCACGTCGTCCCGTCGAACTCGACCTCCGCGGAGGCGTTCGACCGGTTGCCCAGCTTGTCCTTGAGCCGCTGGAGCGCGAACGCGTTGCGGGAGCCGTCGTCCAGGACCCGCGGCACCAGGAAGCACGTCGGCCCGCCGGGCGCCCGCGCCAGCACCAGGAAGGCGTCCGACATCGGCGCCGAGCAGAACCACTTGTGCCCCGTCAGCAGGTACCCGCCGTCCTCCGCCAGCGGCCGCGCCGAGGTCGTGACCGCCCCCAGGTCGCTGCCGGCCTGCTTCTCCGTCAGACCGGTCCCCAGCAGCACCCCCGCCTTCTCCGCGGCCGGCCGCAGCTCCCGCTCGTACACCCGGGAGGCCGCCAACGGCTCCCAGACCGCCGCCAGCTCCGGCTCGGCCCGCAGCGCCGGCACCGCCGCGTGCGTCATCGACACCGGGCAGCCGTGCCCCGCCTCCGCCTGCGTGGCCACCAGGAACCCGGCGGCCCGCCGCACGTGCCCGCCCGGCCGCCCCCACGCGTCCGTCAGCCCGGCCGCCACCGCCTTGCCGAGCAGCCGGTGCCAGGACGGATGGAAGTCCACCTCGTCGATCCGCCGCCCGTACCGGTCGTGCGTCCGCAGCCGCGGCGGGAAGGCGTTCGCCAGCTCTCCCCACTCCCGCACCTGGTCCGAACTGGAGGCCCGGCCCAGCCCCCGCAACTCCTCGCGGACCCCGTCGAGGAGCTCCTCGGGCAGGTGGCGGGCGACCGCCTCCGACAGTGCCCGGTCGCAGCTGAAGACGTCGTACCCCACCAGGGGCGGAGCCTGATTGGTCACGGTGCGGGAGCGTGCTTCCATGCCGATACGGTAAGCAGGTGCAGGCAGCAAGCGAAACACCCGAACGGCCGGAGCGGCGCCCCTGGAGCAGGCTCCACCGCGCCCGCGTCCTCTACCGCAACGTCTCCAAGCGGAAGATGGTCTGGCTGCTCCTCAAGGACACCGTCAACTCGTGCATCGAGTACCGGATCCTCGGCCTCGCCGCGGAGGCCGCCTTCTTCACCCTGCTGTCGCTGCCACCCCTGCTGCTCGGCCTGATCGCCGTCCTCGGCTACGCCGACGACTGGACCAACACCGACACCGTCGCCAGCATCGAGGAGAACATCCTCCGGGCCGCCGGCACGATCCTCTCCGAGCGGGGCGTCGGCGAGATCGCCCAGCCGATCCTCGACGACATCACCCGCGCGAAACGGCCCGACCTGATCTCCATCGGCTTCGCCATCGCCCTGTGGTCCGGCTCCCGCGCGGTGAACGTCTTCATCGACACCATCACCGTCATGTACGGCCTCGACGGCCACCGGGGCATCGTCAAGACCCGGCTGCTCGCCCTCCTCCTCTACGTCGTGGCGCTGCTCATCGGAGCCGTCGTCCTGCCCCTCGCGGTCGTCGGCCCCGACCGGGTCGTCGAACTCGTCCCCTGGGGCACCGACCTCGTCGCCGTCCTCTACTGGCCGGCCGTCATCCTGCTCTCCGTCGCCTTCCTCACCACGCTCTACCACGTCTCCGTCCCCGTCAGATCGCCGTGGATCGAGGACATCCCGGGCGCGCTCGTCGCCCTCGCGATGTGGGCCTTCGGGAGCTTCCTGCTGCGGATCTACCTGACGAGCCAGGTCGAGGGCCCCACCATCTACGGCTCCCTCGCCGCCCCCATCGCCATCCTCCTGTGGATCGGCGTGTCCGCCTTCGCCGTCCTCGTCGGCGCGGCCGTGAACGCGGCCATCGACCGCGTCTGGCCGTCCGTCGCCACCGCCGCCGCCCGCGAGGCCAACGAACGGGCCCGCGCCGTCCAGGCGGCCGAGCTCGTCGCCCGCATCCGCGCGGAGGCGGAGGACGTCGACGAGGACGACCCCGACATGCCCTCCGAGTTCCCCGAGCGCTGGTCCAGGTTCCTCCCCCCGGACGACGTGAAGTCCCGCCTCCACACCGGCTGGGAGAAGGACTGACGGACCGGCGAGACTGGGAGGATGGTGTACGAGGAACGCCCCGCCCGGCTCGACGGCGCCGTCCTGTGGACCCGGACCGCCCCGGCCCCCGTCGTCTCCGAGGCCCTCGTCGTCCCCGACGGCTGCATGGACCTCATCTGGGCCGACGGCCGGCTGCTCGTCGCGGGCGCCGACACGCGCGCGCACCGCTCGACGGAGGCCGTCGCCCGCTACGCCGGGCTGCGCTTCGCGCCCGGCGACGCCCCGCGCATCCTCGGCGTCCCGGCCGCGGAACTGCGCGACCGCCGGGTGGACCCGGCCGACCTGTGGGGCGACGGCACGGCCCGCCGCCTCGCCGAGCGGATCGGCACGGCCCCCGACCCGGCCGCCGCCCTGGAGGCGTACGCGCTCCGCCGGGCGGCCCGCACCGGACCCGCCGACCCGCTCACCCGGGCGGTCGCCGCCCGGCTCGGCGCGGGCCGCCCCGTCGGCGAGACCGCCGAAGCCCTCGGCCTCGGCGCCCGCCGCCTGCACCGGCTCTCCCTGGACGCCTTCGGCTACGGCCCCAAGACACTGGCCCGCGTCCTGCGCCTCCAGCGCGCCCTGGAACTCGTGCGCACCGGCCTCCCGCTCACCGAGGTCGCCGCCCGCGCCGGCTACGCGGACCAGGCCCACCTGACCCGCGACACCCGCGCCCTGGCGGGGACGACGCCGGGCGCCTACGCGCGCGTGTCGGCCGAGGTGTCGGCGAACAGCGAGATCCCGTAGCCGTCCGGGTCGCGCACCACGGCGTACCGCTGCCCCCAGACCGCGTCCCACGGCTTCAGGTGCCCCTCGTGACCGGCCCCCGTCAGCTCCGCGTACGCCGCGTCCACCTCCCCGGCCGTGTCGCACCGGAAGGCCAGCTCCGCCCGGCTCCCCTCCGTCCGCCGGAACGACGGGTCGAAGGACCTGACGGAGTCCTCCGTGTCCCAGGCCAGCCGCAGCCCCCCGGGCAGCACCGTCTCCACGTGGGGGGCCTCCTCCGCGCCCTCCGGGAAGTCGAGGCCCAGGAGCCGGTAGAAGGCGAGCGAGGCGGCCATGTCGGCGACCACCAGGCCGATGAGGTCGAGTCGAGGTGTCTTCATGCCCCCGACGCTAGGCCGCCGGCGGGCCCCCGTCTTGTACGGATCGGACACGGCGAAAACCGGTGGCGCCGCCCGAAGGGCCCCGGCTAGGGTGGCGCACGTCCGGGACCGCCGGACCCCGCACGCGCGCCGTGCGCGGGGAAAGACACAGGAGGTGTGACCGATGGCTGTCGTCACGAAGGGCCTTGCCCGCACGCAGAAGTTCGTTCACACCACCTCCGTGGCCACCGGCTGACCCCACCGGAAAACACCGCATCGCCGGGGCCACCCCTGTGAAGGGTTCCCCTTGTCTTTCCCGCGTTCCCCGCTGTCCTCCCTCTCCACCACCTCTTCCGTCTCCTCCGTCCTCGACGCCCACGGCTGGGACTCCGGCTGGGCCGAGAGCTTCGCGCCGTACGCCGCCCAGGGGCTCGTCCCGGGGCGGGTCGTCCGGGTCGACCGCGGCCAGTGCGACGTCGCCACGGCCGACGGCACCGTCCGCGCCGACACCGCCTTCGTGACGCCGCACGACCCGCTGCGCGTCATCTGCACCGGCGACTGGGCCGCCGTCGACCCGGAGGGCGCCTCCGACCCCCGGTACGTACGGGCCTGCCTGCCGCGGCGGACCGCGTTCGCCCGGTCCACCTCGTCCAAGCGCTCCGAGGGCCAGATCCTCGCCGCCAACGTCGACCACGCCGTCATCACCGTCTCGCTCGCCGTCGAGCTGGACCTCGGCCGGATCGAGCGCTTCCTCGCCCTCGCCTGGGAGTCCGGCGCCCAGCCGACCGTGGTGCTCTCCAAGGCCGACCTGGTCGGCGACCCGGTCGTCCTGGCCCACCTCGTCGAGGACGTCGAGGCCGCCGCGCCCGGCGTCACGGTACTGCCGCTCAGCTCGGCGACGGGGGAGGGGATCGAGGTCCTCTCGGCCGTCGTCTCCGGCGGCACCACCGTGCTGCTCGGCGTCTCCGGCGCCGGCAAGTCCACCCTCGCGAACGCGCTGGTCGGCGAGGACGTCATGACCGTGCGGGCGGCCCGTGACGTCGACGGCAAGGGCCGGCACACCACCACCACCCGCAACCTCTTCGTGCTGCCCGGCGGCGGGGTCCTCATCGACACCCCGGGGCTGCGCGGCGTCGGCCTGTGGGACGCGGAGGCCGGCGTCGGCCAGACCTTCGCGGAGATCGAGGAACTGGCCGCCGAGTGCCGCTTCCACGACTGCTCCCACGAGTCCGAGCCGGGCTGCGCGGTGGCCGCCGCCCTCGACGACGACACCCTCTCCGCGCGCCGCCTGGAGAGCTACCGCAAGCTGCTCCGCGAGAACCAGCGGCTCGTCGCCAAGACCGACGCCCGGATGCGCCACGAGATCCGCAAGGACTGGAAGCGCAAGGGCGCCGAGGGCCGGGCCGCGATGGCCTTCAAGCGCGAGGGCCGGCTGCGGTAGCCCCGACGCCGTGTCCGAATCCCGCCGGTGTGCGGCGGTCCGCCGCCGCACACTGGAGGCATGACGGACGACGAGGGCGACACCCTCTACCAGGCGGTGAGCAGCAGGGACGCGCGCTTCGACGGGGAGTTCTTCTTCGCCGTCCGGACCACCGGCATCTACTGCCGGCCCAGCTGCCCGGCCATCACCCCCAAGCGGCGGAACGTCGCCTTCTACCCGACGGCCGCCGCCGCCCAGGGACACGGCTTCCGCGCCTGCCGCCGCTGCCGGCCCGACGCGGTGCCCGGCTCCGCCGAGTGGAACGTCCGGGCCGACGTCGTCGGACGCGCCGTGCGGATGATCGGCGACGGCGTCGTGGACCGCGAGGGCGTCCCCGGCCTCGCCGTCCGCCTCGGCTACAGCACCCGCCAGGTCCAGCGCCAGCTCACCGCCGAGCTGGGCGCGGGACCGGTGGCGCTCGCCCGCGCCCAGCGGGCCCACACCGCCCGCGTCCTGCTCCAGACCACCGCGCTGCCGGTCACCGACATCGCCTTCGCCGCCGGATTCAGCAGCGTGCGGCAGTTCAACGACACCATCCGGGCCGTCTACGCCCGCACCCCCACCGAGCTGCGCGCCGAGACCTCCGGGCCGCGCACCGCCCCCGCCACCGGCGTGCCGCTGCGCCTCGCCTACCGGGGGCCGTACGCCGCCGCAGAGGTCTTCGACCTGCTGGCCGCCGAGGCGCTGCCGGGCGTCGAGGAGGTCACCGGACCGCCCGGCACCCGCACCTACCGGCGCACCCTGCGGCTGCCGTACGGCCCCGGGGTCGTCGCCGTCGACGAGCGGGCGCCCGGCCGCTGGCTTGAGGCCCGGCTGCACCTCGCCGAGCTGCGCGACCTCACCACCGCCGTGCACCGGCTGCGCCGCCTCCTCGACCTCGACGCCGACCCCTACGCGGTCGCCGAGCGGCTCGGCGCCGACCCCCGGCTCGCCGCCGCGGTCGCCGCCCGGCCCGGCGTCCGCTCGCCGGGCGCCGCCGACCCGGAGGAGTACGCCCTGCGGACCGTCCTCGGCCCGGCGGAGTCCGCCCGCGTCCTCGCCGGGCTGGGCACCCCGCTGGACGCCCCGGACGGCACCCTCCGCGCGCTCTTCCCCGCCGCCGGGGCGCTCACCGCGCACCCCGTCGCCGGCCCGCTCGCCCGCGCCCTCGACGGCGGCGGCCTGCGCCTCGACCCGGGCGCCGACCGCGACGAGGCGGCCCGCGCCCTCGCGGACGTACCCGGCGTCGACGCCCGCGCCGCCGCCCTGATCCGGGCCCGCTCCCTCGCCGACCCGGACGTGCCGTCCCCGGTCGGCCCGGACGCGCCGGAGTGGGCGCCCTGGAGGTCGTACGCCCGACGGTACCTGGAGATCAGCCGGAGATGACCGCGCCCGCCCACGCCCCCACGATCAGCAGACAGGCGAACAGCTCCACCAGGACGCTGGTGCCGGCGGCGCGCATCAGGGCGCGGGTGGCGGCGCGGGCCTGGCCGTGGCCGCCGAGGCGCCGCCGCTCGGAGAGGTAGACGCCGCCCACGAAGCCGGGCACCGCGCCCAGCACGGGGACCAGGACGAAGCCCAGGAGGGCACCGATGCCCGCGTAGCCGATGGTCCGGCGGGTCAGGCCGACGCCCCGGAAGCGACGGGCCGGCAGCTGCCAGACGACCACCTGGGTGAGGAGCAGCAGGGCGGTCGAGGAGACGAGCAGGATCCAGGCGAGGCCGGTCTGCTCGTGCAGCGACCACCACAGCACGGCGGCCCACACCAGCCAACTGCCCGGCACTCCGGGTGCCAGGACCCCGAACAGGCCGAGCAGCATGACCGCCGCGACCATCAGGAGCTGCCACACACCCACGGGCCCAGCCTCCCCCACCCGGGCCGTTCCCGCAGGTCGCGAGGACCATTCGGGGATCCGGGATCCGGGATCCGGGATCCAGAAGCTGGTGGCTGAGATCATGGATCCATGAGCCTGGATCCATGATCCATGATCCATGATCCATGATCCGGGAGCCGGGAGCCGGGAGCCGGGAGCCGGGAGCCGGGAGCCGGGAGCCGGGAGCCGGGAGCCGGGAGCCGGGAGCCGGGAGCCGGGAGCCGGGATCCAGGAGCCAGGAGCCAGGAGCCAGGAGCCGTGGCCAGCTGCCCCGTAGCCCGTAGCCCGTAGCCCGTAACCCGCGGCCTCCACGGCCGCCCGTCAGCGGCGGGCCACCCAGCCCTTCTCGTAGGCGTGCCAGCCGAGCTGGAGGCGGGTCGTCACGGCGGCCAGTTCCATCAGGCCCTTCACCCGGCGCTGGACGGTCCGCAGGCCGAGGTCCAGCTGCTTGGCCACGCTCGCGTCGGTCATGCCGGCGAGCAGCAGGGAGAGGATCTCCAGGTCGGTGACGTCCGGGCCGGGGGCCTGGTCCTCGCTGATCTGGGCGCCCGCGCCGAGCCGCAGCGGCAGCGCCTCCCGCCAGACCGCCTCGAAGAGGCCCAT
The DNA here is from genome assembly GCF_043084305.1 of Streptomyces sp. NPDC014656. NCBI lineage: Bacteria > Bacillati > Actinomycetota > Actinomycetes > Kitasatosporales > Streptomycetaceae > Streptomyces > Streptomyces sp. NPDC014656. The sequence continues at coordinate 35,891 of NZ_JBIBZN010000006.1, read as the reverse complement.
CAGGGACTCCAGGAGGCCGCTCGCGTGCACCACGAGCGCGGCGGGTTCGGCGCCCCGGCCGGTGAGCGGGACCATCGCGAGGCTGCGGTCGGCGACGACCAGCTTGGTCGGCACCCGGTCGACGACCCGGATCTGCTCCTCGCGGCCGAGCGCCGCGGACAGTTCGAGCAGCCCGGAGGGGAGGGTGAGCACCTCCCGTTCGACGACCACCCGGTAGCCGACGCCCCGCCCGGCGGCCAGCTCCTCGGCGTCGTTCTCCAGGCCGGAGACGGCGATCGGCTTGCCCGTGACCAGCGCGCAGACCTCCTCGGTCGCGCCGAGCTGGAGCTGGAGGAAGCGGTGGGTGACGGCGCCGGCGCCGGTGACCACCTCGACCAGGTCGTGGACGGCCGGCTCGGTCGCCTCCGCGCGGTACTCCTCCGCCAGCAGCGCCGCCGCCAGCTCGGCCTGCTCCAGCTCGTGGCGCTGCTGGGTGAGGAGCGCGCCGAGCGCGACCCCGGGCGGGGCCGCCACCCAGCGGCCGGTGCGCGCCGAGGACTGGGCGGCGAGGCCCTGCGCCTCCAGGCGGCGCAGCGCCCGCTCGGTGTCCTGCTCGGGCAGCGAGAGCCGGTGCGCCAGGTCGGTGACCTCCGCCGCCCCGAGCGCGACCAGCGCCCGGTACGCGGACTCCTGCCGCTCGTCCAGTCCTATCGCACCCAGCATCGGTTCCCGCCCCTCGCCGTGCCTCCGGCGGTCCGCGCGCCGTTCCGCGGGTGTTCTCCGGAGGCATTCGTTCCGTTGGTGACCTGGCGGGAAACGGCCACGGCGTATTCCCGCCTCTCCCATCATCCCTGTACCGCCCTCACCTCTGCCAATGTGGCGCCACCGCAGCACCAACCGCCTCCGGATGAGGGCGACTTGTGCCCATTGTCCGGATTCTGATGGGGAGAGCGATGCGTCCGATTTCGCGTACGGCCCTGGGGGCGGCGACCGCCGCCGTCCTGGCCGTCACCGCGGCCCTGCCGTCCGTCGCGGCCCAGCCGCCGGCCGGCGGCTCCGCCGAACGACCGCTGGTCGGCGGCGAGGCCCACGCCCGCTCGGGGGAGCGAAGCGGGACGGGGGTCCCCCCGGCCGAAGGCTCGGGGAGGCCCGCCATGGTGACCCTGGTCACCGGTGACCGCGTCCTGGTCAGCAGGGACGAGCGGGGCAACCCCGCCGCCACCGTGCTGCCCCGCGAGGACGGCACCGTCCCGCTGGTCCAGACCCGCCGCTCCGGCCAGGACCTCTACGTGTACCCCGAGGGCGCCACCGGCGCGCTCGCCGCCGACCTGGTCGACGAGGAGCTGTTCAACGTCACAGGCCTGGTCCGCCAGGGCTACGACGACGCCTCCACCACCACCCTCCCCCTCATCGCGGTCTACGGCCCCGGCGCCACCGCCCGCACCGCCCCGGCCGCCCCCCGCGGCGCCCGCCGCGGCCAGGTCCTCAGGACCATCGGCGGCGTCGCCCTCCGGGCCGACAAGAAGCAGGCCGCCACCTTCTGGTCCGAGGTCTCCGCCCCGGCGGCCCGCTCCGCCTCCGCCGGCATCGAGAAGCTGTGGCTGGACCGCAAGGTCGAGGCCACCCTGGAGCAGTCCACCCGGCAGGTGCGCGCCCCCGAGGCGTGGGCCGCCGGCTACGACGGCACCGGCACCAAGGTCGCCGTCCTCGACACCGGCGCCGACGCCGACCACCCCGACCTCAAGGGCCGGATCGCCGCCTCGGAGAACTTCACCGACTCCGCGACCGCCGACGACCTCCAGGGCCACGGCACCCACACCATCTCCACCGTCGGCGGCTCGGGTGCCGCCGGCGGCGGAAAGAAGAAGGGCGTCGCCCCCGGCGCCGAACTCCTCAACGGCAAGGTCCTCAACGACTCGGGATCCGGCGCCACTTCGTGGATCATCGCCGGCATGGAGTGGGCCGTCGCCCAGGGCGCCGACGTCGTCTCCATGAGCCTCGGCAACCCCTCCGAGACCGACTGCGACGACCCGATGAGCGCCGCCGCCGAACAACTCGCCCAGAACGAGGGCACGTTGTTCGTGGTCGCCGCGGGCAACACCGGCCCGTCCCTCAACTCGGTCTCCTCGCCCGGCTGCGCGCCCAGCGTCCTCACCGTCGGCGCCACCGACCGCGACGACTCCACCGCGTGGTTCTCCAGCCGCAGCCCGGTCGCCAACGAGGCCCACACCCTCAAGCCGGAGATCGCCGCCCCCGGCGTCGGCATCTCCGCCGCCGCGGCCGGCGGCCGGGGCCTCTACGCCTACCAGGCGATGTCCGGCACGTCGATGGCCACCCCGCACGTCGCCGGTGCCGCCGCCATCCTGAAGCAGCGTCACCCCGACTGGACCGCCCAGCAGTTGAAGGCCGCGCTCGTCTCCTCCGCCGAGACCGGCATCCCCGGCGACGTCCGGGAGACCGGCGGCGGCCGGCTCGACGTCAAGGCCGCGATCGACCAGACGGTCCTGTCCGCCCCCGCCGTCCAGGGCGGCACCTTCCACTGGCCGCAGGCGAAGAGCGACCGCACCACGGTCACGATCCCCTACACCAACACCTCCGGCGCCCCCGTCACCCTCGACCTCGCCGTCGAGAAGGTCACCGGCAACGACGGCTCCGCCGTGCGGTCCGGCGTCGCCCGCCTCGGCAGGCGCGCGGTCACCGTCCCCGCCGGGCAGACCGTCGAGGTCCCGCTGGCCGTCGACCCCACCGCCCGCCTGCAGCGCGCGCAGTACGGCGACGTCACGGGCAGGGTCGTCGCCACCGCCCGCGGCGGCGTCCACGTCTCCACCCCCTTCTCGCTCTACGTGGAGCCCGAGACGGTCACCCTCCGCGTCAAGCTGATCGACCGCCTGGGCAAGCCCGCCGACGGCGCCTCCTCGCTCGACGTCATCGGCACCGACACCGCCTCCGGCGAACGCCGCTTCAACGAGGGCTCGGCGGACCAGGTCTTCCGCGTGCGCCCCGGCAGCTACTTCCTCTCCTCCTTCGTCACCACGCCCGACGCGGGCGAGGGCGCCACGCTGACCGACTCGCTCAGCTACCTCGGCCGCCCGCAGCTGGAGATCACCAAGGACACCACCGTCGTCCTCGACGCCCGCAGGGCGTCGAAGCTCTCGGTCCGCACCGAGCGGCCGTCCGAGCTGCGCGGCGCCACCCTGGCCTTCGCCCGCTCCTGGGACGACGTCTGGACGCACGCCGGCACCGCCGCCGGACCGCGCACCATCCGCTCCTACTACGCCTCCGTCGAGGGCGAGGCCCGCGACGGCGCCTTCGAGTCCGGCAGCTACTGGCGCGCCGCCGCCCCGCAGCTCTCCTCGCTGCGCACCGGCGACGGCCTGGAGCTCCACCCGGTCACCGCGTCCACCGGCTCCGACAACCTCGACGGCACCGGCTCCGCCGCGCTCGTCGACGCCGGCACCGGCACCCCCGACGAGCTGAAGGCCGCCGGCGTCCAGGGCCGCCTCGCCCTGGTGAAGCTCCCCGACACCGCCACCAACGTCTCGGCCCTGGCCCGCGACGCCAAGGCCGCCGGCGCGGTCGCGGTCGTCGTCCACCGCGCCTCGCCGGCCCGCTGGTACCCGACCGGCGGCTTCACGGGCAACAGCCTGCCCGTCCTCGGGATCCCGGCCGCCGAGGCCACCGCGCTCCTCGGCGAGCTCGCCGCCGGAGAGGTCACCCTGGCCTGGAAGGCCGAGGCCCGGCCCGCGTACGTCTACAACCTGGCCTACCCGGAGACCGGCGAGGTCGACGACGACCGGGTCCACCGCCCCCGGGACGCCCGTCTCGGCCGCACCGACGCCGCCTTCGGCTCGGCCGGCATCGCCGCGGACTTCATGAACTTCCCCGCCGCGTACCGCCCGAACGGCCTCGCCGTCTCCTTCTCCGGCCTGGAGGCCGCCCCAGCCCCCGGCCGCCGCACCGAGTACTACACGCCCGGCGACACCACCTGGCACCAGTACGTCGGCAGCAGCTTCCCGTACGGCGAGCTGATGTCCGGCACCCGGCACGCCTACACCGCCGGCGAGAAGCGCACCGAGAACTGGTACGACGGCGTCCTCGCCCCCACCGCCCCGCGCGACACCACCGGCGCCCCGGTGCTGGCCGCCGAGCGCCAGGGCAACCTCATCGGCTTCGCCGCCGCCATGTGGGGCGACAACTCCCACCACGCCGAGCCCGGCTCCTTCGGCGACATCGGCAACCTGCGGCTGCGCCGCGACGGCGAGCTGATCGGCGAGAACGCGTGGCCCTTCGGAGCCTTCGAGGTGCCCGCCGAGCGCGGCACCTACGAGATCGAGCAGAACACCACGAAGATCGGCAGCAGGGTCTGGGCCCGCTCGACCTCCGTGCGGTCGGTCTGGAAATTCACCTCCCAGCTCGACGAGACCGTCTATTCTCAGGGCATCCCGATTCTCTTCCCCCGGTACGACCTGCCGGAGGACGGACTCAAGACCCTCGCCGCGACCGGTGGCCAGAAGATCGGCCTGACCGCGACGGGACACGCGGGCTACCAGCCCGCCGCGCTCACCTCGGCCACGCTCTCGTACTCCTATGACGGCGGTACGACCTGGACCGAAGCGCAGGTCTCCCGGCAGGACGGCACCTGGACCGCGACCGTGGACCACACGGGCGCGACGGGCAAGCCGGTCACGCTGAGGACCGAACTGACGGACGCCAACGGCAACTCCGTCACCCAGACCGTGGTCCGCGCCTACGACGTGCGCTGACCACGCCGGTCCGCCGGACGTCCTTCCCGTGGGGGGTGGGGTCGTCCGGCGGACCACCCATTCGAGGCGACGGTTTTCCTCGTGTCCCGTTTTCCCGGGCCGCCCACGGTGGACAATAAGGGCATGACGCAGCAGGGGGACAACTGGTGGGACGCGCTCTACGACGAAGCGGCGGAGGATCCCGCCCCGACGGCCTCGGGTGACACCCTCGACGCCCGCTTCGCCTCCGTCACCCGGGCCACCGCGCCCGATCCCGCCGCCCCACCGCCACCGCCACCGTCCGCGCCCGAGGCGTCCGCGCCCCCGCCGGCCCGTCCGAGCGCGCCCCCGCCGCCGGCCCACCCGGCCGTGCCCCCGGCGCCCGCGGGCACCGCGGCCGGCGCGCCCCCGCCCCCGCCCGCGCGACCGGTCCTGCCGCCGCCGGTGCGCCCCGCCGCCCCGCCCGCGGTCCTCGGGCCCGCCCCCTGGGAGGCCCCCGTCAGCGGACCCCGCACCTTCCCGGCGCCGCCCCCGCCGCCCGCACCGGAACCGGAAACGGAACCCGAGCCGGAGCCCGCACCGGCGGCCGGTGCGGAGCCGGCACCCGGGGACGCCACCGTGCGGGTGCGGCTGCCCGCCGGGCACGAGCCGACGCTCCGGGTGCCGCTGCCCGCGTCCGTGCCCCGGCCGCGCACCGGCTTCGTCGGCAGCCGGCCGCCCACCTACGAGGCCGAGCCCACCGCCCTGCCCACCGCGCGCCCCGGCGAACTCGCCGACCTGGTCGCCGACACCGTCCTCGACGGCGCCCGCTACGGCACCGCCACCCTCCGCGCCGCCTCCGTCCGCGGCGACTCCGCCCGCTACCGGGGCGAACCCCGCAGGGACGCCCTCCTCACCGCCCGCTTCGGGCACGACGAGACCGCGCTCGTCCTGGTCGCCGTCGCGGCCGGCTCCCGCGCCGCCGACGAGGCCCACCTCGCGGCCGGCGACGTCTGCCGCTGGATCGGCGAGGCCGTCGGCCGCAGCCACGCCCGGCTCTCCGAGGACATCCGCTCCGGCCGCCGCGGCGACCTCAAGTCAGGGCTCCAGCGGCTCACCGACCGCACCTACGGCCGGCTCCGGGCCCGCGCGGCCGAGCGGGGCCTGGCCCCCGACACGTACACCGCCACCCTGCGCTGCCTGCTCATCCCCGCCGATCCCGACTGCCGCACCCGGGTCTTCTTCGGCATCGGCGGCGGCGGCCTCTTCCGGCTCCGCGACGGCGCCTGGCAGGACATCGAGCCGCTGCTGCCCGACCCGGCCTCGGTCACCGGCGCGCCCGTCCTCGGCTTCGGCTCGACGCCGCCGCACGGAACGCCCGAGGCCACCGAGGAGGGCGACCGGCTCACCATGGACCTCGGCATCACCACCGCACCCGGGCCGGTCATCGAGGAGCCCGTCCCGCCGCCCGCCGAACCCTTCCGCTTCCGCGCCTCGGTGGCCCGGCCCGGCGACACCCTGCTGCTCGCCTCGCCCGGGCTCGCGGAGCCGATGCGCGGCGAGCCCGAGCTCGCCCGCGAGCTGGCGGAGCGCTGGGCCGGCGCCGAACCCCCCGGCCTCGCCGCCTTCCTCGCCGACACCCAGCTGAGGGTGACCGGGTACGCCGATGACCGTACGGGGGCGGCGGTCTGGGAGGCGTGAGCGGCCGGGTCGTGTGTTGATGGACCCATGGCCAAACAGAACGTAGCGGAGCAGTTCGTCGACATCCTCGTCCGCGCCGGCGTGCAGCGGCTGTACGGCGTGGTCGGCGACAGCCTGAACCCGGTCGTCGACGCCATCCGGCGCAATCCCGCCATCGACTGGGTCCAGGTGCGGCACGAGGAGACCGCCGCCTTCGCCGCGGGCGCCGAGGCGCAGATCACCGGCGGTCTCGCCGCCTGCGCGGGCTCCTGCGGTCCGGGCAACCTCCACCTCATCAACGGGCTGTACGACGCCCACCGGTCGATGGCCCCCGTCCTCGCCCTCGCCTCCCACATCCCGTCCAGCGAGATCGGGCTCGGCTACTTCCAGGAGACCCACCCCGACCAGCTGTTCCGCGAGTGCAGCCACTACAGCGAACTCATCTCCAGCCCGAAGCAGATGCCCCGGCTGCTGCACACCGCCGTCCAGCACGCCGTGGGCCGCCGCGGCGTCTCGGTGGTCGCGCTCCCCGGCGACATCGCCGACCAGCCCGCCCCGGAGAAGTCCGCCGGCAGCGCGCTCGTCACCGCGCGCCCCACCGTCCGCCCCGGCGACTCCGAGATCGACGCCCTGGTCCGGATGATCGACGCGGCCGAACGGGTGACGCTGTTCTGCGGCAGCGGCACCGCCGGCGCCCACCCCGAGGTGATGCAGTTCGCCGAGCGCCTCAAGGCCCCCGTCGGACACGCCCTGCGGGGCAAGGAGTGGATCCAGTACGACAACCCCTTCGACGTCGGCATGAGCGGACTGCTCGGCTACGGGGCCGCGTACGAGGCCACCCACGAGTGCGACCTGCTGATCCTGCTCGGCACCGACTTCCCGTACAACGCCTTCCTCCCCGACGACGTCCGGATCGTGCAGGTCGACGTCCGCCCCGAGCACCTCGGCCGCCGCTCCCGGCTCGACCTCGCCGTCTGGGGCGACGTCCGGGAGACCCTGCGCTGCGTCACGCCCCGGGTCCGGGCCCGCACCGACCGCCGCTTCCTCGACAAGATGCTCAAGAAGCACGCCGACGCCCTGGAGGGCGTGGTGAAGGCGTACACCCGCAAGGTCGAGAAGCACACCCCGATCCACCCCGAGTACGTCGCCTCCGTCCTCGACGAACTCGCCGACGACGACGCCGTGTTCACCGTCGACACCGGCATGTGCAACGTCTGGGCGGCCCGCTACCTCACCCCGAACGGGCGCCGCCGGATCATCGGCTCCTTCAGCCACGGCTCCATGGCCAACGCCCTGCCGCAGGCCATCGGCGCCCAGTTCACCGACCGGGGACGGCAGGTCGTCACGCTCTCCGGCGACGGCGGCTTCAGCATGCTCATGGGCGACTTCCTCACCCTCGTCCAGTACGAACTCCCGGTGAAGATCGTGCTGTTCAACAACTCCTCGCTCGGCATGGTCGAACTGGAGATGCTGGTCGCCGGCCTCCCCTCGTACGGCACGGGCAACCGCAACCCCGACTTCGCCGCCGTCGCCCGCGCCGCCGGCGCCTACGGGGTCCGGGTCGAGAAGCCCAAGCACCTGGCGGGCGCCCTCAAGGACGCCTTCAAGCACAAGGGCCCCGCCCTCGTGGACGTCGTCACCGACCCCAACGCCCTCTCCATCCCCCCGAAGATCAGCGCCGAGATGGTGGGCGGCTTCGCCCTCTCCGCGAGCAAGATCGTGCTGGACGGGGGAGTGGGCCGGATGCTCCAGATGGCCCGTTCCAACCTGCGCAACGTGCCCCGCCCCTGAGGGGGCCGGGGGGCGGCGCATGCGGACCGGCTCGCGGGGCAGGCTCTTCCGTGAGCCTGTTCGAAGCGACCGCGTGGGTGGGGGCTATGGCCGGGAAGGCACGACAGCCGACTCAACTGCTGAGAAAGGTGGGAGGGGCCGACCTGACCGCGGTGCCGGAGGTCCGCCACGCGTTGCGCGAACTCCTCGGCGCCTGGGGCGGTCCGGATGCCGGGGCCGTGGCCGAACTGCTCACCAGCGAACTGGTCACCAACGCGCTGGTCCACACCGACCACGGAGCGGTGGTGACCGCCACCGTCGACCCGGGGCAACTCCGGGTCGAGGTGCGCGACTTCGAGCCCGGTCTCACCGCGCCGCCCGTACCGCCCGCCGACGACGGTACGCACGGCCGGGGGCTCTTCCTGGTGCGGGAACTCGCCGACTCCTGGGGCGTCGAGGAGCGCGCCACGGGCAAGGTCGTCTGGTTCGAACTGAACGGCGGGGCCGCCTGAGGGGCGGCCCCGCCGTGGGGGTGGTGCGGTCCCGCTAGCCGAGCTTGCGCTCCATCTCGGAGAGCTTGGCCTCCAGGGAGTCGAACGCGTACCGGGGCATCGACTGGGTGTCGTCCTCGGCGGTGAGGTCCACCGTCCGCGACTCACTGCCCCTGACGGCTTGCAGGGAGGGCCGGGGCCGAAGCGGCAGTTGTCCCGGGTCCGCTATGGCGGGTTCCGCGACGGCGGCGGTCACCGCCGCCGTCGCGGAACCCGGCCCGGCCCCGGGGGCCTGGCCCCCGCCGGCCCCGGTGGCGGCGGACAGCGCCGCCACCTCCACCTGGCGCCCGCCGCCCCGGCCGAAGGCCCGGTGCTGACGGTTGAGCGCCTTGATCTGCGCCCGGTCGAGCTTGGCCTGCTCGCGCCGGCGGATCCGGTTCTGCTCCTTCTCGCGCCGGTCCTCGCGGACCTCGTCCACGGCCTCGTCCAGGGTCCGTACGCCTTCCAGCAGCATCAGCGACCAGGCGGCGAAGGTCTCCCGCGGGGCCCTTATCCACCGGACGATCCGGATCTGCGGCAGCGGGCGGGGCACCAGGCCCTGCTCGCGCAGCGCCGCCCGGCGGGTCTGCTTCAGCGCCCGGTCGAAGAGGACCGCCGCCGACAGGGACATCCCCGCGAAGAACTGCGGGGCCCCGTCGTGGCCCAGGCCGCGCGGCGCGTGCACCCAGTTGAACCAGGCCGCCGCGCCCGCGAAGAGCCACACCAGGAGGCGGGAGCCGAGGGCCGCGTCGCCGTGGCTGGCCTCGCGGACGGCGAGCACCGAGCAGAACATGGCGGCGCCGTCGAGGCCGAACGGCACCAGGTACTCCCAGCCGCCCGTCAGGTTGAGGTTCTGCCGGCCGAAGCCGACCAGTCCGTGGAAGGAGAGCGCCGCCGCGACGGCGGCGCAGCAGAACAGCAGCCCGTACGAGGCGAACCCGTAGATGGCCTCCTTGCGTCTGCGCCGCTCCTCGCTGCGCTCCCAGGAGTCCTCGGCCGCGGCCTGGTCACCGGCGCGCTTCCCGCGCGCGAGCACCGCCACCGCCGTCAGGACTCCGGCCACCATCACGCCGCCCGGAAGCAGCCAGTCCAGCGATATGTCGGTCAGTCTCATGCGGTGTCCCTCGCATCGCAGTGGGGCGTTTGGCCGCCCATACTGTCCGACCGATCGGCGGGCCCACGGGGTTTCGGGGCAAGAGCACGCCAACGGGGTCCCGCGGCATACGAATAGGTACCTTCTGGTCGAACGGCGGCCAGTGGGGCCGGAGTTGCGTTCGATTCACGTCACTCGTGAGGGTGGTGTGAGCCGTCCGGGGCGAGGGGTGGCTCAGGCGGTCGCGGCGAGCCGCTGGACCCGCTCGGCGTCACAGGTGCGCGGGCAGGTGAGACAGGTGTCCTCGGGGCGCAGCGTGTAGAAGAAGCAGCAGGCGACCCGGTCCCGGGTGGCGCGGGGGGTGCCGTCCGGCGCCTCGGCCCCGGGCAGCGGCCGGAAGCCGGCCCCGCCCGCGTACGGCTTCTCCGTCCTGCCGGTGCTCCCCGGCAGCAGCAGCTCCAGCTCGGCCATGGCCCGCTCCTCCTCGCCGAGCAGGGCGCCGATGTACCAGAGGCTCTCCACGATCTCGTCCGTCACCATCCCCCACAGGGCGCGCCTGCCCCGTCGCATCCGCGGCCCGAAGCCGCCCAGGAGGGCCTCGAAGTGCTCGGCGAGCGAGGCGCGGACCTCCGCGCGCAGGGCGTCCTCGCCGGAGACCACTCGGGCGCCGGGCAGGGCGGCGGCCGGGTCGCCGGGCAGGCAGGCGAACTCCTCGACCCGGACCGCCATCCGCCCCAGGGCCCGCTGGAAGGAGACGGCCTCCACGGGGAGGCGGGGGACCCGGCGGTGCAGGAACCAGGGGACGGTCACCAGGAGGCAGGCGGGCCAGGCGTAGCGGTGCAGGCCGAAGCCGGCGACGACGTCGGGGCGGGCCTGCTGTCCGTAGTCCCGGAGCACCTGCGCGTCGTCCCAGGCGAGGAAGGCGTCGAGGGCGGCGCCGCCGGCGGCCAGCTCCTCGGCGCGGACCCAGCCGGCGCCGTGCGGCAGCCGTTCGTCCCCGGTCGTCTCCTCGGTCCGCAGGCCGGGGAAGGCCTCGGCCAGCCGGGCGTACGAGGCCGCGACGGGTGAGACGAGGGGGGTGGGCAGCAGGGCGGGGACGGTCATGGGGACCACCGAATCGCGATCGTTAGCAGGTTAGCCTTACCTTACCCGAAACGGCCTCGCGTCTCACCACCTGCGGACCCGCTCCCACCTGCGCATCGTGGGCGCGGTCCCACGGAACGGTCCGTTCGCCTATGGTGCACAGGGGACCCCGGTATCGCGAGCCGGGCCCGGCACGAGGCCGCAGGAGGACCCGGGTGGAGCAGGGCGCAGCGCGCGAGCGGACGACGGAGGGATCGTCCGTGCGATTCGGCGACCCCGGGACCGACCCGTACGGGACCGGCGCCGGGAAGGGCCGGCACGCCCCGGGGTCCGACCCCTACGGCACCGGCGGCGCGCGCGTCCCCGAGCAGGTCAGGGGCGAGCACACCCACGGCGAGACGCCCCTGCCCCTCCCCGGCGGCCCGGCCGCCGTGCGGCGCCACTCCGTCCGGGGCCAGATCCTCGACGCCCTGCGCACCGCCCTCGTCGCCGGCGAGCTGCGGCCCGGCGAGGTGTACTCCGCCCCGGTCCTCGGCGAGCGCTTCGGCGTCTCCGCTACCCCCGTCCGCGAGGCCATGCAGCGCCTCGCCGTCGAGGGCGCCGTCGAGGTCGTCCCCAACCGCGGCTTCCGCGTCGTCGTCCGCACCCCCCGCGAGCTGGCCGAGCTGGCCGAGGTGCGCGCCCTGATCGAGGTCCCGGTCATGCTGCGGCTCGCCCGCACCGTCCCGGCCGGCCGGTGGGCCGCGCTGCGCCCGCTCGCCGAGGCCACCGGAGCCGCCGCCGCCCGCGGCGACCGCGCGCACTACGCCGAGACCGACCGGGCCTTCCACCGCGCGGTCCTCGCCCTCGCCGGGAACGAACAGCTCCTCGTCGTCGCCGACGACCTCCACCGGCGCTCCCAGTGGCCGCTGCTGAGCGCCCCGGTCCCGCGCCACGCGGACCTCGTCGCCGACGCCGCCGAGCACGGAGCCCTCCTCGACGCCCTCGGCGCCCAGGACCTCCCGGTCGTCGAGTCCCTGGTCCGCGAGCACTTCACCGGCGCCGGCGCCTGACCCCCACGAGGGGGCGGTCAGGCGGGTCCGCGCCCACTAAGGTCGGGGGCGACAGCCGTTCGTACGTACCGCGTCGCCCGTGAGGTGCCCCATGCCGTCCGCGACCCCGCCCCCCGCGGACCGACGCCGACCCTCCACCGGGCTCCCCGCCCCGCTCGAACGGGGGACGGCCCGCACCGGCACGGAACGCGGGGCCGCCGCGCTCCTCGGCTGGCTCACCGACCCCGACGCGCCCCGGCTGTGCCTGGTCACCGGCGGCCCCGGCAGCGGCAAGACCGCCCTCCTCGGCCGGCTCGCCGCCCACGCGACCCGGGGCCGGCGCGGACGGGGCCGCACCGAGCGGATCCTCGTGCCGCTCGCCGGGCAGGGCGCCCTCGGCCTGGCCTGGACGCTCGCGAACCGCCTGGGCGTCGTCGCCCGCACCCCGGCCGACCTCGGCCACGCGCTCGCCACCAGCGAGGCCCGCCGCACCGGCCGGACCGTGCTGCTCCTCACCGACCTGCACGCCGCCGCCGAACCGGACGCCGTGGCCGAGCTGCTCGCCGGGCTCGCCGAGACCGGCCGGATCCGCCTCGTGGTGGAGACCCGCACCGGCACCCGGGCCCCCAGGGCCGCCCGCACCACCGTGGTCGACCTCGAAGGGGACGCGGACCCCGGCCCGCCGCCGCCGGCCCCGCCGCTCCCCGGCCTCCCCGACCTCTCCGACCCGGCCGCCGTCTGCGCCGCCGATCCCCTCCTCGTCACCACCGGATACGCGACGGACCCCGCCGACGACCACGGCGGGCTGCGCGACGCCTGGCTGCGGGCCGGGCAGGCGCTGTGCGCGGCGGACGGCCCGGCCGGCCGGGCCCTGGCGCTGCTCACCGCCCTCGGCGACGCCGCCGACCCCCGGCTGCGGCCCGCGCTCGCCGGGCAGGCGGCCCCGGCGCCGTGGCGGATGCGCTGGGCCCGGCACCGGGGCGACGTCTCCCCGCCGTGGCCCGGGCCGGTCGGGGTGCTCGGCGCGACGGCCGGCGGGCCCTCGGCCGACCTCCTCCTGGTGGGCGACCGCACCGGCACCGTCCGGCTGCTGCGGGAGGCCGACGCCGCCGTCGAGGGCCGGCTCGCCCACCGGGTCCAGGGCCGGATCACCGCCCTCGCGCCGACCGCCGACGGGACGGTGCTGCTGCTCGACGAGCGCGGCCGGCTGCACACGGTGCGGGGCACGGCGCCCCGCCCGCCGTACCTGGAACGGCTCACCGACGCCGTCTCCACCACCCTGTCCCGGCATCCCGGCACGGCGCTCGCGGCGATCGCGGGCTCGGTGGTGGTGGGGGACCGGCTCGGCTCGGTCCACGCCTTCGGGGTCACCGGACTGCACCAGGCCGCCCCGCACAGCGGCCGGGTCACCGCCGTGACCGCGGTGGAGTCGGAGACCCCCTTCGTCTGCTCGGGCGGCGCCGACGGCACCGTACGGCTCTGGACCCCGGGCCGCGCCCCGGTCCCCGAACCGCTCGCGGAGCGCCGGGCGCCGGTCGTCGCCCTGCACGCGGCCCCCGCCCCCGGCGGCCCGCTCGTCGCGGCCGCCTGGGCCGACGGCCGGGTCGAGCTGATCCCCGCGGAGGGGGGCCGGCGCCGGGCCTTCCGGCCGGGCCCCGCGGTCCGCGCGGTCGCGGTCACCGCCACCGGGGCGCTCCTCGTCGGCACCGACGAGAGCCTCATCTGCCTGGAGCCGTACGGGAACTGACGGACCGTCCTGGAGGAAGGTCCGGTGACTTCCGGTCACCGGACCCCGCCCCGCGCCTACCGCCCCGCACCGGCGTCACATGGCCGTCCGGGGCGTCAACTGCCCCGCCAGCCAGGTCGGTACGCCGCCGAGGAGGCGGAAGAGGCGCCGGGCCTCGGCGCGCAGCCGGCCCGCCTCCGGCTCCGTCTCCGTGTCGGCCAGCGCGGTGAGCGCCGGGGCCGTACCGATCAGATAGCCCAACTCCTCGCGGATCCGCAGCGATTCGGCGAAGCCGTGCCGGGCCTCCGCCAGCTCGCCCTCGCGCAGCGCGAGCCCGGCGAGATGGCGCCAGGTGGAGGAGAGCAGCAGCGAGTCGCCCTGCGCGGTGGCACCGGCGTGCGCCCGGCGGTACGCGGCGCGGGCCGCCTGCGGGGAGTCGCCGAGGTTCTGGGCGATCAGCCCGCGCCGGTAGTCGAGCAGCGGGCGGCCCGGCTCGGAGGGGGCGATCAGGGCCGCCGCGCGGCCGAGCGCCATCCGGGCCTCGTCGGCGCGGTCCCGCACGCCCAACAGGGTGGAGGCGTAGGCGAGATAGCCGCGTTCGCAGGCCGCCGCCCCGCGTTCCTCGTCGCTGCTCGCGACCGCCTCGGCGGCGCGCAGCGCCTCCTCGGCCTCGGCCCAGCCCTGTTCGGTGTAGAGGCAGCGCTCGATCAGCAGCGCGGCCCGTTCGAGCGCGGCGGCCGGTTCGTGGGCGCGGGGGGCGAGCAGTGCCGCCGCGTCGGCCCAGCAGCCGCGGGAGCGGAGCCGCCATATGGCGGTCTCCACCGGAGTCTCCTTGCCGTAGGCGGGGGACGGACTTCCGCCGCCCCCTGATTCGGAACCAGACATGGCGGTGTCCGCCACATTGCCCTCCCCGAGCGCGCCATCGAGCTGTTGAGTAGGACGGCATCTCAGCACGAACGGCCGTACCCGGCCAAGGGGTCGGGTGAAAAATTTCACAAAGCCGCGGGGCGGGTGTGACGCCCCGCCGGGACCGGGTCCGGCGGGGCCCCGGGGGCCGCGGGGGCCCGTGATCACGGCGGTGATCAGGGAGGGGGGTGGTTCGCCGGGCCGCGCCGGAGGGGCGGTCCGAGGGGTCCGCTCTCACTCCTCCGGACTCAACCGAAGGAGTGAATTCCGCAAGCGCGCGGACCCCCGCGGGGACGTCAGCTCATCCGCAGGGCGAGGAAGAAGTCGAGCTTGTCCTCCAGGCGGGAGAGGTCCCGGCCGGTCAGCTGCTCGATCCGGCCGACGCGGTAGCGCAGCGTGTTCACGTGCAGGTGCAGCCGGGTCGCGCAGCGCGTCCAGGAGCCGTCGCAGTCCAGGAAGGCCTCCAGGGTCGGGATCAGCTCCGCCCGGTGGCGCCGGTCGTAGTCCCGCAGCGGGTCCAGCAGCCGGGCCGTGAAGGCGCGCCGCACGTCGTCCGGGACGAAGGGCAGCAGCAGGACGTGGGAGGCCAGCTCGTGGTGCCCGGCCGCGCAGACCCGGCCGGGGCGGGCCGCGGCCACCCGGCGGGCGTGCCGGGCCTCCTCCAGGGCGCCGCGCAGCCCCTCCGCCGAGTGCACGGCGGCGCTGACGCCCAGCGTGAGCCGCCCGTCGTCGGCGAGGCCGGACGAGAGCGGAGCCCGTACCGCCGCGAGCAGGGCGTCCGCGTGCAGGCCCAGGGCGGGCGCGGGGCCGTCGTCCTCGCTCTCCGGCAGCGGTCCGGCGGCCAGCGGCACCAGCGCGATGGCCTCGTCGCCGGTGTGGGCCACCGCGATCCGGTCCGCGGACTCGGCGCCGACGGTCGCCGGGTCGACCAGGATCTCCTCCAGGAGCGCCTGGGTGACCGGTCCCGGCTCCACCGGGGCCTGGCCGCCGTCCTGGTCCCACTCGACCCGGGCCACGACGACCTGCCAGTGCGGGGCCGCGCCCAGACCGGGCAGCAGCACCGGGGCGGCGACCCGCAGCCGGGCCGCGATCTCGGCGGGAGCGGCGCCCGTCTGCACCAGCTCCAGCACCTCCTGGGCGAGCCGGCGGCGCACCGTGCGGGCCGCGTCGCGCCGGTCGCGCTCGACGGAGATCAGCTGGGTGACGCCCTGGAGCAGGTCCAGCCGGGCGGCCGGCCAGTCCCCGGCGTCGGCCTCGACGGCCAGCAGCCAGTCGGACAGGACCGTCTCGCGGACGTCCCGGGAGGCGGGGGCGGCGGCCCGGCCGGTGTTGCGGATGGGGAAGAGCGAGTACGCGGTGCCGTGCACGGTCAGCCGGTGCGGGCCGCGCCGGCCGGTCCGGGTGGCGGCCAGGTGCTCGCCCGCGAGGCCGGCGGCGAGGGCCGGGTCCAGCGGTTCTCCGGCGCCCGCGATCTGCCGTCCGGTGGGGGACAGGACCCAGGCCCGCAGGTCCAGGTCGGAGCCGAGCAGGTCGAGGACGGCCTCGGGGCCGCCGCCGGCCGGTCCCGAGGTCATCAGCCGCCGGTGCCGGTCCACGACGGCGGCCAGGTCGCCGGCCCGCTCGCCGGAGACCTGTCGAACGACGTGCTCGGTGATCGTCGCGAACGCAACCGATTCGTTGACCGCGAAGAGCGGCAGCCGGTGGCGCGAACACGCCTCCACCAGATCGTCCGGAATGTCGCCCAGCTCGGCCTCGCCCGCCGCCAGCGCGGCGACCCCCGCCTGGCTGAGGATCCGCACGAAGGGCTCGGCGTCGGCGGGCTCCCGCAGCCAGGCCAGGCCGGTGAGGACCAGCTCGCCGCCGGACAGGTACCGGCTGGGATCCTTGAGGTCCGTGGTCATCACGCCGCGGACCGAGCGGTCCAGCTCGTCCTCGCCGCCCAGCAGGCGCAGCCCGAGCGCGTCGTTCTCCAGCAGTGCGCGCAGCCGCATCGTGTCGCCGCCGTTCCTTCGAGTGGGTGGTGGGGTTGTCGGTTATTCGACGGTGGGGCCGGTGGGGGTGGTGCCACCGTTTCCAGGGGAAAACGGCGAGGTTTCCGTTCCCCGCCTTTCGTTCGAATCTACAAGACGTGCACGGGCACCGGCCAACTCCTTCATGTTTTCGGTGGCTACACCCCGGCCATCGTGGCTTGTGTACTAGGCCACACACCGCGTGAACAGGACATGAACACCGAAGTCGAGGGCCGAACGTCCCCCAGGGCCCAGACGTCCGACCCCCACCAGAATCACTAGAAGAGAGCCACCATGGACTTCCTTCGCCCCGCCAGCTGGGAGGAGGCGCTCGCCGCCAAGGCCGAGCACCCCACAGCCGTGCCCATCGCCGGCGGTACCGACGTCATGGTCGAGATCAACTTCGACCACCGGCGCCCCGAGTACCTGCTGGACCTGAACCGCGTCGAGCTGCTGCGCGAGTGGGAGGTCGGCGAGGAGAACGTCCGACTCGGCGCTTCCGTTCCGTACACGCAGATCATGGAGAACCTGCGGACCGAGCTGCCCGGCCTGGCGCTCGCCTCCCACACGGTCGCCTCCCCGCAGATCCGCAACCGAGGCGGCGTCGGCGGCAACCTCGGCACCGCCTCCCCGGCCGGTGACGCCCACCCCGCCCTCCTCGCCGCCGGCGCCGAGGTCGAGGTGGAGTCCGTCCGCGGCAGCCGCTTCATCCCGATCGACGAGTTCTACACCGGCGTGAAGCGCAACGCGCTCCAGCCCGACGAGCTCATCAAGACCGTCCACGTCAAGAAGGCGGACGGCCCCCAGCAGTACTCCAAGGTCGGCACCCGCAACGCGATGGTCATCGCCGTCTGCGCCTTCGGCCTGGCGCTCCACCCGGAGACCCGGACCGTGCGCACCGGCATCGGTTCGGCCGCGCCGACCCCGATCCGCGCCAAGGAGGCCGAGGCCTTCCTGAACGCGGCCCTGGAGGAGGGCGGCTTCTGGGACAACGGGAAGATCATCACCCCCTCGATCGCGAAGCAGTTCGCCGACCTGTGCTCGGCCGCCGCCAACCCGATCGACGACGTCCGCGGCACCGCCAAGTACCGGCGCCACGCCGTCGGCATCATGGCTCGCCGCCAGCTCGGCTGGACGTGGGAGCAGTACCGCGGCGCCGGCCGCACGCTTGAGGGAGCTGCATAACCATGCGCGTCAATTTCACGGTCAACGGTCGTCCGCAGGAAGCCGACGACGTCTGGGAGGGCGAGTCCCTCCTCTACGTCCTGCGCGAGCGCCTGGGGCTGCCCGGCTCCAAGAACGCCTGCGAGCAGGGCGAGTGCGGTTCCTGCACGGTCCGTCTCGACGGCGTGCCGGTCTGTTCCTGTCTGGTCGCCGCCGGTCAGGTCGAGGGCCGCGAGGTCGTCACCGTCGAGGGCCTGGCGGAGTACGCGAAGCAGCGCGAGGAGCACGGCGGTTGCGCCTCCGGCGCCTGCGGCGGCACCTCGGTCGACGCCGCCAGGAAGTGGGAGGCGAAGCCCGCCCAGGACTCGCAGACCGGTGAGGGCGTCGAACTCTCCCCGATCCAGCAGGCGTTCATCGACGCCGGAGCCGTCCAGTGCGGCTTCTGCACCCCCGGTCTGCTCGTCGCGGCCGACGAGATGCTGGAGCGCAACCCGTCCCCGACGGACGCGGACATCCGCGAGGCGCTCTCCGGCAACCTCTGCCGCTGCACCGGTTACGAGAAGATCCTCGACGCCGTCCGCCTCGCGGCCGCGCGTCAGGAGCGCCAGGGAGAGGCGGTCTGACGATGGCTCAGAACACGCGTACCGTACCGGTGGGCACGCCCACCGACGTCACCCAGAACCACGTCAAGGGCGGCATCGGCGAGTCCACGCTCCGCCCGGACGGCACCCTCAAGGTCACCGGCGAGTTCGCCTACTCCTCGGACATGTGGCACGAGGACATGCTGTGGGGCCAGATCCTGCGCTCCACCGTCGCGCACGCCGAGATCGTGTCCATCGACACCTCCGAAGCCCTCACGATGGACGGCGTCTACGCCGTGCTGACCCACGAGGACCTGCCGGCCGCGAAGAACTACGGCATGGAGTTCCAGGACACCCCGGTCCTCGCCTACGGCAAGGTCCGCCACCACGGCGAGCCGGTCGCCCTCGTGGCCGCCGACCACCCGGAGACCGCCCGCCGCGCCGCCGCCAAGATCAAGATCGAGTACCGGGAGCTCCCGGTCATCACGGACGAGGCCTCCGCCCTCGCCCCGGACGCGATCCTGGTCCACGAGAACCGCGACGACCACCACTCCGGCCACGTCCCGCACCCCAACATCGTGCACCGCCAGCCGATCATCCGCGGCGACGCGGCGGCCGCCGCCGAGCGCGCCGACGTGATCGTCAAGGGCGAGTACACCTTCGGCATGCAGGACCAGGCCTTCCTCGGCCCCGAGTCCGGCCTCGCCGTGCCGGCCGAGGACGGCGGCGTCGACCTCTACGTCGCCACCCAGTGGCTGCACTCGGACCTCAAGCAGATCGCCCCCTGCCTGGGCCTGCCCGAGGAGAAGGTCCGGATGACCATGGCCGGCGTCGGCGGCGCCTTCGGCGGCCGCGAGGACATCTCCATGCAGATCCTCGCCTCGGTCCTCGCCCTGCGCACCGGCAAGCCGGTCAAGATGGTCTACAACCGGTACGAGTCCTTCTTCGGGCACGTCCACCGCCACCCGGCGAAGCTCTACTACGAGCACGGCGCCACCCGCGACGGCAAGCTCACGCACGTGAAGTGCAAGATCGTGCTGGACGGCGGCGCGTACGCGTCGTCCACCGCCTCGGTCGTCGGCAACGCCTCCTCCCTCTCCATCGGCCCCTACGTCGTCGAGGACGTGGAGATCGAGGCGATCGGCCTCTACACCAACAACCCGCCCTGCGGCGCCATGCGCGGCTTCGGCGCGGTCCAGGCGTGCTTCGCCTACGAGGCCCAGATGGACAAGCTCGCCGCCGAGCTGGACATGGACCCGGTGGAGCTGCGCCAGCTCAACGCCATGGAGCAGGGCACGATCATGCCGACCGGCCAGGTCGTGGACTCGCCGGCCCCGGTCGCCGAGCTGCTGCGCCGGGTCAAGGCCCGCCCGATGCCGCCGGAGCGCCAGTGGGAGACCGCCGGCGAGGGCGCGGACGTCCGCGCGCTGCCGGGCGGCCTGTCCAACACCTCGCACGGCGAGGGCGTCGTGCGCGGTGTCGGCTACGCCGTCGGCATCAAGAACGTCGGCTTCTCCGAGGGCTTCGACGACTACTCGACCGCCAAGATCCGCATCGAGGTCATCAACGGCGAGGCCGTCGCCACCGTCCACACCGCCGCGGCGGAGGTCGGCCAGGGCGGCGTCACCATCCACGCCCAGATCGCCCGCACCGAGCTCGGCGTCCAGCAGGTCACCATCCACCCCGCCGACACCCAGGTGGGCTCGGCCGGTTCGACCTCCGCGGGCCGCCAGACGTACATGACCGGCGGCGCCATCAAGAACTCCTGCGAGCTCGTCCGCGAGAAGGTCCTGGAGATCGGCCGGCGCAAGTTCGGCTCGTACCACCCGGCGTGGGCCAACGCCGAACTCCTCCTGGAGGGCGGCAAGGTCGTCACCGACGGCGGCGAGGCCCTCGCCACCATCGCGGACGTCCTGGAGGACCAGGTCGTCGAGATCGAGGAGGAGTGGCGGCACCGTCCGACCCAGGCCTTCGACCTCGTCACCGGCCAGGGCGACGGGCACGTGCAGTACGCCTTCGCCGCGCACCGCGCGGTGGTCGAGGTGGACACCGAGCTCGGTCTCGTCAAGGTCATCGAGCTGGCCTGCGCGCAGGACGTCGGCAAGGCGGTCAACCCGCTCTCCGTGGTCGGCCAGATCCAGGGCGGTACCACCCAGGGCCTGGGCGTCGCGGTGATGGAGGAGATCATCGTCGACCCGAAGACCGCGAAGGTGCGCAACCCCTCCTTCACGGACTACCTGATCCCCACCATCCTCGACACGCCGACCATCCCGGTCGACTACCTCGAACTGGCCGACCCCAACGCGCCGTACGGCGTCCGGGGCATCGGCGAGGCCCCGACCCTGTCGTCCACCCCGGCCGTCCTCGCGGCGATCCGGGCGGCGACGGGCCTGGAGCTCAACAAGACGCCGGTCCGCCCCGAGGCGCTCACCGGCACCCTGTAGGACCCTCCGGGCGGTGTGCGCCTCCCAGGAACGTCACACCTTCCCCCGCCCGCACCGCCCGGAGTCGTACCCCCCCGCAGTACCGGCAGTACCCGCAGTACCCGAAGTGCCCCGCAGTATCCCGTTCGCCTCGGGCCGTCCCCCGGGTCGTGCAGCCAACGAAATATCCCAAATCCCGCGTTTCCACCGTCAGAGTCCGACATCTGATGCGGGTGCCCCTTTGAACCTTGGGAGTAGGCCCCATGACCCAGTCGTCTGTGGAGCCCAAGACCGCCGCGGAAGACGCGGGCTCCGGCTCGCGCAACCCCGCCGGACGGTCTTGGCTCGACCGGTACTTTCACATCTCGGAGAGAGGATCCTCCGTCGGCACGGAGATCCGCGGTGGCGTCACCACCTTCATGGCGATGGCGTACATCCTCCTGCTCAACCCGATCCTCCTCGGAGGCCCGGACGTCGAGAAGCACGTCCTCGCCTCCTCCGCCGTCATCACGGCGACCGCGCTCGCCGCGGCGGTGACCACCCTGCTGATGGGCTTCGTCGGCAAGGTGCCGCTGGTCCTCGCGGCCGGCCTCAGCGTCTCCGGTGTGCTCGCCACCCAGGTGGTGCCGCAGATGACCTGGGCGCAGGCGATGGGCATGTGTGTCGTCTACGGCCTGGTGATCTGCCTCCTGGTGGTCACCGGTCTCCGCGAGATGATCATGAACGCCATCCCGCTGCCGCTCAAGCACGGCATCACCATCGGCATCGGCCTCTTCATCGCCCTCATCGGCTTCAACAAGGCCGGCTTCGTCGGCGCCGGCCCGCAGTTCGGCCCGCCCGTCACCATGGGCTCCGGCGGCGAACTCGTCGGCTGGCCCGTCCTGATCTTCGCGGTCACCCTCCTCGCGATCTTCGCCCTCCAGGCACGCAAGGTCCCCGGCGCCATCCTCATCGGCATCGTCGGCGGCACGGTCATCTCGCTGATCGTCAACGCCGTCGCCGACGTCCCGGCCAAGGGCCCCGGCGCCTGGGCCAACGGCGCCCCCGAGCTCAAGGGCAGCGCGGTCTCCGCCCCGGACTTCTCGATCTTCGGCGACGTCTCCTTCGGCGGCTGGGGCGACGTCGGCTACATCACCGTCGGCGTCATCGTCTTCACCCTGGTGCTGGCCGGCTTCTTCGACGCCATGGCCACCATCATCGGCGTCGGCACCGAGGCCAACCTCGCCGACGACAAGGGCCGGATGCCCGGCCTGTCCAAGGCGCTGTTCATCGACGGCGCGGGCGGCGCGATCGGCGGCGTCTCCGGCGCCTCCGGCCAGACCGTCTTCGTGGAGTCCGCCACCGGCGTCGGCGAGGGCGCCCGCACCGGCTTCTCCTCGGTGATCACCGGCCTCTTCTTCGCGGCCTGCCTCTTCTTCACGCCGATCACCCAGATCGTGCCCCGCGAGGTCGGCTCCGCCGCCCTGGTCGTCATCGGCGCGATGATGATGATGAACGCCAAGCACGTGAACTGGGGCGACAGCTCCGTCGCGATCCCGGTCTTCCTGACCGTCGTCCTGATGCCGTTCACCTACAGCATCACCCCGGGCGTCGCGGCCGGCGTCATCGCCTACACCGTCATCAAGGTGGCGCAGGGCAAGGCACGGGAGGTCGGCGCGTTCATGTGGTGCCTGACCGCCGTCTTCATCGTGTTCTTCGCCCTCCACCCGATCGAGGGCTGGCTGGGCGTCAGCTGACGCCCGCCCGCCCCCTTCCCACAGCCAAGGAGACCGACATGCTGGACATCGCCGAAGAGCTGCACCGGTGGGTCGAGCAGGGACGCGACTTCGCCGTGGCCACCGTGGTGGCCGTCGGCGGCAGCGCGCCCCGGCAGCCCGGCGCCGCCCTCGCCGTCGACAGCGAGGGCACGGCGATCGGCTCGGTCTCCGGCGGGTGTGTGGAAGGGGCGGTGTACGAGCTGTGCCGGACGGCGCTCGACGACGGCGAGGTCGTCGTCGAACGCTTCGGCTACAGCGACGAGGACGCCTTCGCGGTCGGCCTGACCTGCGGAGGCATCATCGACATCCTCGTCACCCCGGTCCGCGGCGGGGTCTTCCCCGCCGCTCTGGCCGCCGCCGCCTCGGGGGAGGCGGCGGCCCTCGCCCGGATCGTCTCCGGCCCCGGCGACCTGCTCGGCGCGGCGCTCCTGGTCCGCCCGGACGGCTCGTACGAGGGAAGGCTCGGCGGCCACCCGGAGCTGGACCGCACCGCCGCCGCCGAGGCCCGCGCGCTGCTCGACGCCGGCCGCACCGGCACGGTGGAGATCGGCGAGGACGGCAGCCGCTGCGGCCGGCCGCTGACCCTGCTGGTGGAGTCCTCCGTCCCGGCCCCCCGCATGATCGTCTTCGGTGCCATCGACTTCGCCTCCGCCCTCGTGCGGGTCGGCAAGTTCCTCGGCTACCACGTCACCGTCTGCGACGCCCGGCCCGTCTTCGCGACGAAGCTCCGCTTCCCCGAGGCCGACGAGATCGTCGTCGAATGGCCCCACCGCTACCTGGAGTCGACGGAGGTCGACGCCCGGACCGTGCTGTGCGTGCTCACCCACGACGCCAAGTTCGACGTCCCCCTCCTCCGGGCCGCCCTGAGGCTTCCCGTCGCCTACGTCGGCGCGATGGGCTCCCGCCGCACCCACGAGGACCGCAACGAGCGGCTCCGCGAGGTCGGCGTCACCGAACTCGAACTCGCCCGCCTCCGCTCCCCGATCGGCCTCGACCTCGGCGCCCGCACCCCCGAGGAGACCGCCCTGTCGATCGGCGCCGAGATCGTGGCCAACCGCCGCGGCGGCACCGGCGCCTCCCTCACCGGCGCCCACACCCCCATCCACCACGACGGCCCGGACTCCCCGGTGGCGGGCCGCATAGGCTCCGTCGCCTAGCCGGGGTTCCGGCCCCCGGGGCTAGGACGGCGGCCAGGCGTACGACGGGGCCCCGTCCTCCTCGGTCGGCAGGCCGAGGGGGCCGTCGCCCTCGCGGACGCCGTGGAAGACGCGCGGTTCGGCGGTCAGCGAGCCGTCGAGGCCGGCGGTGACCGCCAGGGCGTGCCGGCCGAGGCAGACCGGGCGTTGGCCCTCGGGCCGCTCGCAGTACAGGACCCAGCCGCCGACGCGGTCGACGCGGCCGGGGAGCAGCTTCCAGACGCCGGTGTACTCGGCGGCGACCGCCCGGGGGAGCGGCGGGTCGGCCTCCGTGCGGAGCCACTCCTCGGCCGAGGCGCGGACCGCGTCGCCGAAGCGCTGCCGCTCGGAGAAGGGCTGGACGAGGTCCACCTCGCCGGTGGCGCGGTCGACCCGGCCGTCCGGGCCCGCCCGGAACCCCACCCGGTGGTACGTCCCCCCGGCCAGCGCGCCCAGCCGCTCGCCGCCGGTGAGCCGCATCAGGGAGGGCTGCCCCGGGTCGCCGGGCAGGTCCGCCACCCGGTCCGGCGGCGCCACCTTCACGGAGAGGTACGCGGGCGCGGGGCCGCCCCGGGCCCGGGCCAGGCGGTCCAGGCACTCCCCGACCGACGCCACCAGGGGCCGTACGGTGTCCGCCCCGAGGGGCGCCGAGATCCACGGGCCGGTGCCGTCGGCGGACAGCGCGTGCACCTCGTACCCGCAGGCCCCGAACTCCCGCCGCAGGACCCGGAAGTCACCGGCCGCGAGCCGGGCCCGGGCGATCGCGGCGGTCAGCCGCTCGTCGCAGCTCCTGCCCTCGCAGTCGTCCTTCCCGGCGTCCACCCGCAGCCGGACCACCGCGTCCGCGTCGCCCTTGATCCGGAAGCTGACCTCGGCGCCGCCGGTCTGCGGGAAGAGGTTCCTGACGCCGACGACCTCCAGCGCGCCGGGGGCGACCCGCTCGGCGATCTCCTCCGCGCGCTTCCGGTCGTCGCCGGTCGAGAAGGTCCCGCAGCCCGTGAGGCCGGCGCCCGCCAGGACCAGGGCGAGCACCCCCGCCAGCCGCCGTGCCGCGTCCCGCAGTGACCGTGCCATGAGGCTCACCCCCGCCGCCGCGCGCGGCCGTCCGCGCGTCCTGGAGCCGACGGTAGGCGGGCACGGGCCGGTCCGCCTGAGTGCGGGTACTCAGACGGGACCGGGCGGGCCACCCGGTCGGCGCGCGGTGCGCTCCCGCACCGTCTCCGCCCAGGCGGGCGCCTCCCCGACGGGGCCGGGCTCCTCGCGGCGCCCGCCGCGGGCGAAGAAGTCCGCCAGCGGGAGGATCGCCGCGCCGACGGTGACCGCGTCCGGGCCGAGCGTGCCCATGCCGAGGACGACCCGGGCCGCCGGGTACGCCAGCGCGTACGCGCGCGCGTGCTCCTCGACGGACTCCAGGAAACGGGGGCCGAGCAGCAGCCCCGCCCAGCCGCCGACGAGGATCCGCTCCGGCTGGAAGAGGTTGATCAGGTCGGCGAAACCGGCGCCCAGGTACTCGGCGGTCTCCTCCAGGACGGCGAGCGCGGCCGGGTCCGGCGCTCCGCCGTCCGCGGGGCGCGCCGCCGCCGCCATCGCCGCGAGCGCGGCCTCCTCGCCGGCGCCGGCCGGCGGCTCCCCGCCCGCCTCCCGCCACCGTTCGAGCAGCGCGGCGGCTCCCGCGTACGCCTCCAGGCAGCCCTGGGCGCCGCAGCGGCAGCGCCGCCCCCTGACCCGCACCTTCAGATGGCCCCACTCCAGCGCCCGGCCGGGGCCGAGCGGATCGGTGGTCACGCAGGCGCCGACGCCGGAGCCGAAGAGGACCACGACCGCGCTGGCCGCGCCCCGGCCCGCGCCGAACCACATCTCGGCCTGGCCCAGGGTCTGGGCACCGTTGTCGATCCGGTACGGGACCTCGGGCGGCAGGTCGACCGCCTCGCGCAGCAGCCGCTCCAGGGGCACCGCGTCCCAGCCGATGGTCTGGCCGTGCACGACCGCCCCGCCGCCCCCGCCCGGCCCGTCCGGGCCGCTCTCGGGGGGGTGCTCGACGATGCCGGGGACGCCGACGCCGACGCCGAGCAGCGATCCGGCGGGGACCTCCGCCGTGCGCAGCACCTCGGCGATGCCCTCGCGGATGTGGTCGACGACGACCCCGACCTCGTACCGCTCGCCGCCCTCGGCCGAGGGGGACAGGGGGCGTTCGGCGCGGGCGAGTTCGGTGAGGGTGAGGTCGAAGAGCTCGATCCGGACGCGGGTCTCGCCCACGTCGACGCCGATCATGCGGCCGCTGGCGGGGGCGACCCGCAGCAGGATCCGGGGGCGGCCGCCGGCCGAGTCGACGCTGCCGGCCTCCTCGACGAGCCCCTCGGCGACCAGTTCCGCGACCACGTTGCTGACGGAGCCGGAGCTGAGTCCGGTGGCGGGGCCGAGCGAGAAGCGGCTCATCGGGCCGTCGAAGTAGAGCCGCCGGAGGACCGCGGTGCGGTTCTCGCGCCGCAGGTCCCGCACGGTCCGGCCGTTCGGTCTGGTCACTGGGGCCCCTCGCGGTCGTGGTCCATCGGGCGGTGGGACGGGTTCGGGCGGTTCATCCGGCGGCCGCCTCAGGCCCGGCGCAGCCCGCTGAGCAGCAGCTCGGCCAGCTGGTCGTACGCTTCGGCGTCCGCGAGCCCGGTGGCCGACGCCACCTGCCGGCGCTGGATGCGGACCATCACGGAGGCGATGACGTCGGCGGCGAAGGCCACGTGGACCTCCCGGAAGACGCCGGCGGCGACGCCCTCCTCGATGATCTCCTTGACCCGGCCGGCGGCGGCCCGGGTGTTCCGCTCGTACACCTCGGCGGCGGGTTCGAAGGCGGCCACGTCGTCGAAGAACTGCGGGGAGACCGGCGCCAGCTCGGCGGAGACGGCCCGCAGATAGGCGGCGAGCCGCTCGGCGGGTCCGCTCGCGGCGGCCAGGACCGACTCGACCCGGGCCGTGGCGCGCCGGAAGAAGTACACGACGGCCGCTCTGACCAGCTGTTCCTTGCTGCCCGCCAGGCCGTACAGGGTGCGCTTGGAGCAGTGCAGCCGGGCGGCGAGGTCGTCGAGGGTCAGCCGGGCGAAGCCCTCGCCGACGAGCAGGGCGACCAGCTCCTCGAAGAGCGCGGAGCGGCGTGCCGCTCCGCGGCCCGTGAGCTTCGGGGCGTCGGCGGCGGAGGTCTCGATCACCCGAACAGTATGCCGGGCCGTCCGGCCGGGGGGATGTCCCCCGGCGAGCTGTGCGCTATTTTTAGCGGTACTGGAGTACCCGTCCTAGTACCACTTTGCGCGCCGATGGAGTCGCCATGGATGTCGACCGCCTGCTTCCCACCCCCGAGGCGGCGGACCTCATCGCCCTCACCCGTGAGATCGCCAACAACGAGCTCTCTCCGCGGGTGGACGCACACGAGGCCGCCGAGACCTATCCCGAGGGTCTCTTCGCCACGCTCGGCCGGGCCGGCCTGCTCGGCCTCGCCTACCCCGAGGAGTACGGCGGCGGCGGCCAGCCGTACGAGGTCTACCTCCAGGTCCTGGAGGAGCTGGCCGCCCGCTGGGCGGCCGTCGCGGTCGCCACCAGCGTCCACACGCTGGCCTGCCACCCGCTGTACGCCTTCGGCACCGACGCGCAGAAGGAGCGCTGGCTCCCCTCGATGCTGGAGGGCCGCCTCGTCGGCGGCTACAGCCTCTCCGAGCCGCAGGCCGGCTCCGACGCGGCCGCCCTCGCCTGCAAGGCGGAGCGCCAGGAGGACGGCGGCTACCGGATCACCGGCACCAAGGCGTGGATCACCCACGGCGGCAAGGCCGGCTTCTACGCCCTCTTCGCCCGCACCGCGCCCGGCGGCCACGGCATCTCCTGCTTCCTCGCCCCCGGCGAGACCGAGGGCCTCTCCTTCGGCGCCCCCGAGCGCAAGATGGGCCTCCAGGCGGTCCCCACCACCTCCGCCTACTGGGACGGCGCCCTCATCGAGGAGGACCGGCTCGTCGGCACCGAGGGCCAGGGCCTCCAGATCGCCTTCAGCGCCCTCGACAACGGCCGCCTCGGCATCGCCGCCTGCGCCACCGGCCTCGCCCAGGCCGCCCTGGACGCCGCCGTCGACTACGCCAACGAGCGCACCACCTTCGGCCGCCGGATCGTCGACCACCAGGGCCTCGGCTTCCTCCTCGCCGACATGGCCGCCGCCGTCGACGCGGCCCGCGCCACCTACCTCGACGCCGCCCGCCGCCGCGACCTCGGCCGCCCCTTCAGCCGCCAGGCCAGCGCCGCCAAGCTGATCGCCACGGACACGGCGATGAAGGTCACCACGGACGCGGTCCAGGTCCTCGGCGGCTACGGCTACACCCGCGACTTCCCCGTCGAGCGCTACATGAGGGAAGCCAAGATCATGCAGATCTTCGAGGGGACCAACCAGATCCAGCGGCTGGTCATCAGCCGGGGGCTGGCCCGGCCGGAGAAGTAGCGGTCGGCGGCCGGTCCAGGAACGCGGTGAGGACGGCGTCGGGGGCGTAGCGCTCCCCGGCGAAGCGGCGCAGCCCGGCGTCGAGGTGCCGCAGCGCCGGGGCCGGGTCCTCCGAGGGGTCGAAGTGGAGTGCCATGACGGCCTCCCGCCCGCCCTTGCCGGAGAAGCCCTTCGGGACGGGGACGCCCGCGTGGAGGAAGACGGCCAGCTGCCACCGGCGCTCTCCCCGGGCCCCCGGCCTCGTGCACTGGACCGTGACGCGGGAGACGTCGGCCCACGGCGAGGACCACCGCCGGTCGTGAGCCCGGCAGTGGAGATGGTCGGTGGTCAGCTGGACGGTGTGCCTCACCAGCGGCTGGCCGCCGGTGAGGACGACGCCGGCCACGAAGGCCGCCAGGCCGAGCAGCGCCGCGGTCGCGGTGACGACCGGAAGCGACAGGACGAGACCGAGGGGGACGCCCACGCACGGGGCGGCGATCCCGAGCATCGCGAGGCAGCCGCCGCGCTCCGAGCGCCGGGTCGGCTTCTCGACGATCCCCGCGGTGACCTCCACGATCCTCCCGGCCGCGCCGTCGCCCCGCGGGACCGCGTCGGCGTGGGACCGGGGCGGAGCCGGCCGGGGCGCGGCCGCCGGACCCAGCAGGACGTTCAGGACCCCCGAGGGGGTGGGGCGCAGGTCCGGGGACTTGTCCAGGCAGTCGGCGACGAGTGGACACAGCCCCGGCGGCACCCCGTCCAGGTCCGGCTCGTCGTGGACGACCCGGTAGAGGAGGGCGGGGACGGGGCCCTCGCCGAAGGGGGCCCGGCCGGTCGCGGCGAAGGCCAGGACCGCGCCCAGCGAGAAGACGTCGCTCGACGGGGCCACCGGCTCGCCCATCGCCTGCTCCGGGCTCATGAAGCCGGGGGTGCCGACGACCAGGCCCGTGTCGGTCAGGGCCGTGGCCCCCTCCACCGCCTTCGAGATGCCGAAGTCGATGACGCGCGGCCCGTCGCCGGTGACCAGGATGTTCGACGGCTTCAGGTCCCGGTGGACCAGACCGGCCCGGTGGACGGCCTCCAGGGCCTCGGCGAGGCCGGCGGCCAGGGACCGCACCGCCGCCTCGGGGAGCGGCCCCCGGTCCCGTACGAGCTCCGCCAGATCGGGGGCGTCGATGTAGTCGCTCGCCACCCACGGCACCGGCCCGTCCGGATCGGCGTCCACGATCGGCGCGGTCCAGAAGCCGCCGACCGTCCGCGCCGCCGACACCTCGCGGCGGAAGCGCTCCCGGAAGCCCGGGTCGGCGGCGATCTGGGGGCGGATCACCTTCACCGCGAGCCGCCGGCCGCTGCGGGAGACCGCCAGGAAGACCTGGCCCATGCCCCCCTCACCGAGCCGCGCCGACAGGCGGTACGGGCCGATCGAGGCCGGATCCTCCGGCTGCAAGTCGTGCACGGTTCCCCCGGGTTCGCGGTACTGGAGGGCCGATCCTTCCAGAGGCGCGCTGCCCCGGGCCAGCCCGGACCCGCCCGCTCCTAGACTGATCGTCTTTGGCGGGCGCGGACGCGCCCGTCCTTTTCCATGGGGGGACCGATGAGGAAGGCACTGGTCGCAGGCGCGCTCGCGCTGGCGGCACTGCTGACGAACACGGCCGGCGCGACGGCCGTCACGCCGACGGCCGTCACGGCGACGGCGGAGGCCGTTCCGTACACGGCGTGGGCCTGGAACGTGTCGGGTCACAAGATGAACCGGGGGCGGACGGACAACGGTCTGGTCGAGGAGGCGGTGGGCTCGATCAGACGGGCCGAGAACGCCGTCGACTTCGTCTCGTTCAACGAGATCTGCCACAGCCAGTACCGGGCCATCAGGGCGCAGCTCGCCTCCTGGAACCCGGACAACCCGAGCTACGCCCGCTTCCAGGAGTCCATCCCCGCGGGCAGCACGAACGGGGACGGCGAGATCTGCGGCGGGGAGTCCTTCGGCAAGGCCCTCTTCAGCCGCCACCAGCTCGGAGTCGCCGAGTACCGGACGTTCGCGCAGGAGAGCGGCCTGTTCTACCGGTCCGCCGACGGCGTCGAGCACCCGGTGACGAACGGGCTGCTCTGCGCGCCGCTGACCGAGCGGCCGAACATGAGGTTCTGCTCGGTCCACATAGGCCCGATCTCGACCACGGAGAAGCCGTACGGCTACCGCCAGCTGGTCGAACTCGACACCGTTCTGGACGGGTTCACCGCCGCCGGGCAGACCTACATGATCGCCGGCGACTTCAACGCCCAGCCGGACTACGACCGTCTGAACCGCTTCTACTCGACCGAGGTCCCGGAGCCCTCCGGCACCCGGGCGAAGGCACCGAACGCCGGGGACCACCGCGAGCTCGACGACATGGACGCCTCCTGCCCGGGACACGGCGAGGAGACCTCGCTGAACCCCGTGGCCGAGCTGCCCTGCGGCATGGAGAGGCCCAAGATCGACATGATCTTCGTCCGGGCCGACCGGCTCGCCTCGTCCGACTACTCCGCCGACTCCAAGGCCGTCCCGAACTGCGTCAAGGTCAAGGAGGACGGCGCCCTCGACCCCCTGGCCACCGCGCCCTGCTCCGACCACCGCGTCCTGATCGGCAAGGCGACCCTCCTCGTCGCCCCGCCGGCCGCCTCCTAGGCGCCGGGACGCCGGGACGCCGGGACGCCGGGACGCCGGGACGCCGGGACGCCGGGACGCCGAGGCGCCCAGGCCCGGCGCGGAACCGTCCCGGACCTGACGGACTTCCGGTGATTTCGTTTTGAACCAAACCGGGTCTATGATCGGAGCAGCCACCCCGGTTCGCCTGTGTTCCCCCGTTTCAGGCGCACCGGGGTTCGGCGTTCTCCGGGGGGTTCGGCGCTCTCCGGGCCGGTACGCGCGCGTGCCGGCCCGCGTGTGGTAGCGCCTGCCGCCTACCGCTCCAGTGCCGCCACGCCCGCGCGGGCGAACTTCTCGTCGAGGTCGCCGGAGGGCGCGCCCGCGACGCCGATGCCGGCGACGGGGGCGTTCCCGGCGGTGACGGGGGCGCCGCCGCCGAGGAAGAGGGTGCCCGGGATGTCCTTCAGGTTCGGGGCCTGCTCCAGGCGCTCGGCCAGCTCGGAGGTCGGGGCGTTCCAGGAGACGGCCGTGTACGCCTTCCGCTCCGCCGACTCGTGGGACTGCGGGCCCGCGCCGTCGCCGCGCAGGGTGACGATCGTGTTGCCGTCGCGGTCGACGACCGCGACGGAGACGCGCTGGTTCTCCTTCTCGGCGGCGTCCAGCACGGCCTCGGCCGCCTTCGTCGCCGCCGCGATCGTCAGACGGCCGGTGGTGGCCGTGTTCCCGCTCTTCGCCTCGGTGACGGCCGCGGGGGCCGCGGCCGTGTCCTCACCGCCGGCGCTCGCGGAGTAGGCGCCGGCCCCGGCCAGGCCGAGGGCGACGATCGCGCCGCCGGTCATCAGACGGGTCCGGGCGGCCTTCTTCACGTGCTTCATAGGGCTGTCGCTCCACGGGGTCGGGGATGAGAGATCGACTGACGCCTCATCCTCCGGCCGCCTCCGGGCCCCCGTGGTCGGCGCACCGGCTGCGGGCCGCGGGCGGATCGGCCGACCCCGGGGTCCACCGATCGGATGACCCCCGTCCCGTGACCGCGCCGGACCGGGTTCTATGGTGAGCGGCGCAGACCGCGCGGACCGCGCGGTTTCCCCGCGGGGACGCGCCCCCGGCCCGGCGGCCAACCCGCCGGCAGGGACACCCGCACGACACACGAGGAGTTCCATGGACATCGCCGGCTCCGCAGCTCTCGTCACCGGCGCCGCCTCCGGGCTCGGCGCCGCCACCGCCGCCGCGCTCGCCGCCCGGGGCGCCACGGTCTACGGCCTCGACCTGGACAAGGCCGTCGCCGCCGCCGAGGGCGTGCCCGAGGGCGTCCGGCTGGTCGCCGCCGACGTGACCGACGAGGAGCAGGTTCGCGCCGCGCTCGCCGCCGCCGACGCGGACGGGGCCGAGCTGCGGCTCGCGGTCAACTGCGCGGGGATCGCCCCCTCGGCCCGCGTGCTGGGCCGCAAGGGCCCGCACGACCTCGACCTCTTCCGCGCGGTCGTGAACGTCAACCTGATCGGCACGTTCAACGTGATGCGGCTCGCCGCCGAGTCCATCGCCCGGCACGAGCCCGACGAGCACGGGCAGCGCGGTCTGGTGGTCAACACCGCCTCCATCGCCGCCTTCGAGGGCCAGGTCGGGCAGATCGCCTACGCCGCCTCCAAGGCCGGCGTCGCCGGGATGACCATCACCGCCGCCCGCGACCTCGCCCAGTTCGGCATCCGGGTCGTCACCGTCGCCCCCGGGATCGTCGACACCCCGATGATGGCCGGCTTCAGCGAGGAGGTCCGGGCCGGGCTGGCCGCGAGCGTCACCTTCCCGCAGCGCCTCGCGCGGCCGGAGGAGTACGCCCGCCTGATCACCATGATCGCCGAGCACGACTACCTCAACGGCGAGACGATCCGGATGGACGGCGCCCTGCGGATGGCCGCCCGCTGACCTCCGGGGCTCCCGCGTGAGAGCACTCGGTGCCGGAGAATTCCGGCACCGAGTGCCGCGCGAAGGGCGTTCGGATGTTAGGTTCGTGGCATGGCAGCAGCGGCGACGAACCCCCCGACCCCCCCGAAGCCCGCGATGCGGGACTCCCTCATCGCCGCGGCCTTCCAGCTCTTCCTGGAGCGGGGCTACGAGCAGACCACCGTCGACGACATCGTCACCCTCGCCGGGGTCGGACGCCGCTCCTTCTTCCGCTACTTCCCGTCGAAGGAGGACGTGGTCTTCCCCGACCACGACCAGTGCCTCGACGACATGACCCGCTTCCTCGCCGCGAGCGCCGACACCGACGACCCCATGACCCGGGTCTGCGGTGCCGCCCGCCTGGTCATGCGGATGTACGCCGAGAACCCCACCTTCTCCGTCCAGCGCTACCGCCTCACCCGTGAGGTCGCGGGACTGCGCGCGTACGAACTCTCCGTCGTCTGGCGGTACGAGAAGACCCTCGGCGACTACCTGCGGACCCGCTGGGCCGACCGCAGGGACGGCACCCTGCGCGCCAACGTGGCCGCCGCGGCCGTCGTCGCCGCCCACAACCACGCCCTGCGGCACTGGCTCCGCTCGGGCGGCGAGGGCGACCCGCTGGACGAGGTCGACCGGGCCCTGGAGTTCGTCCGCGCCACCTGGAGCCCCGACGCGGCGCCGGGCGCCGGCGGCGACGCCTCCGCCGAGGGGGACGACGACGTGGTCGTCGTCATCACCAGGCGCTCCACCCCGATGTGGCGCGTGGTGCGCGAGGTGGAGTCGAGCCTCGGCGAGAGCTGAGGGTCCTCAGTATCTCAAATTGAGGGAACTCAGGTCTTTCTTTGCTGGCACTCAGTGCCATATCTTGGGGCTCCATGCACGGTCGAGCCGCCGAGTGCGAGGAGAAGGCATCGTGTTCCACACGGGACTGAGGAACCCCGGCGCCGTCCGGACCGAGGAATCGGCCGAGGGCGCGGATCTCTACTTCCAGCGCTGCGCCTGGTGCCACACCACCACCTTCCAGCGCCTGCTCTGTCCGACCTGCGGGTCGACCGACCTGGCGCCGCAGCTCAGCGACGGCGAGGGCGTCATCACCGTGCGCCGCGCCCACACCGCGGCGGAGGCGGACCTCTGGCCGGTCCACATGGCCGAGGGCTTCGTGGTCCGCTGCCGGGTCGACGGACCGCCGCACGCCGTGCGCCCCGGCGTCCGGGTCAAGCTCAAGAGCGCCGCCGACACCGGACGCAGGCCGGTCGTCCGGCTCTGCGAGGAGGTCCCGCTGGACGGCTGGATCTGAAGACGCGCCCACGCGAGAGGGGGGTGGCACTCTGTGCCACCCCCCTCTCGCGTTCCGGTGGTGTCAGCGCGCGCCGATCTCGTCGGTGAGCTGCGGCAGCACCTCGAAGAGGTCGCCCACCACGCCGTAGTCGACGAGGTCGAAGATCGGGGCCTCGGGGTCCTTGTTGACCGCGACGATCGTCTTGGACGTCTGCATGCCGGCGCGGTGCTGGATGGCGCCGGAGATGCCCGCGGCGACGTACAGCTGCGGGGAGACCTGCTTGCCGGTCTGGCCGACCTGGTTGGAGTGCGGGTACCAGCCGGCGTCCACGGCGGCGCGGGAGGCGCCGACGGCCGCGCCGAGCGAGTCGGCCAGCTTCTCGACGACCTCGAAGCCCTCGGCGCCGTTGACGCCGCGGCCGCCGGAGACCACGATCGCGGACTCGGTCAGCTCCGGGCGGCCGGTGGAGACGCGCGCGGTGCGGGAGACGACCGTGGCCGCGTTGCCGGTGAAGGCGACGGTGACCTCCTCGACCGTGCCGGCGGCCGGGGAGGCCTGGGGGGCGGCGGAGTTCGGCTTGACGGTGATGACCGGCACGCCGTGCGAGACGCGGGACTTCACCGTGTAGGAGGCGGCGAAGACCGACTGCGTGGCGATGGGGCCCTCGTCGCCGGCCTCCAGCTCGACGGCGTCGGTGATGAGGCCGGAGCCGAGGCGGAGCGCGACGCGGGCCGCGATCTCCTTGCCCTCGCCGGAGGAGGTGAGCAGCACGGCGGCCGGCTGCTTCTCCTTCGCGATCTGGGTGAGCGCGTCGACCTTGGGGACGACGAGCCGGTCGGCGAACTCGGCGCCGTCCGCGACGTAGACGGTGGCCGCGCCGTACTCGGCGGCGGTGGCGGCGACGGAGGCGGCGGCCTCGCCGGCGCCCAGGACGACCGCGGACGGCTCGCCGAGGCGGCGGGCCAGGGTGAGCAGTTCGAGGGCCGGCTTGCGGACCGCACCGTCGGCGTGGTCCACGAGAACCAGGATCTCAGCCATGATTCCTTGCTCCTGAGGTGGGGTGACGGGCGGTCAGATGAACTTCTGGGACGCGAGGAAGGCGGCGAGCTGCTTGCCGCCGTCACCGTCCTCGTTGGTGACGATCGTGCCCTGGGTGCGGGCCGGGCGGGCGTGGGCCGACTCGACCAGGGTCCAGGAGCCGGCCAGGCCGACCTCGTCCTCGTCGATGTCCAGGTCGTCGAGCTCCAGCTCCTCGACCGGCTTCTTCTTGGCGGCCATGATCCCCTTGAAGGAGGGGTAACGGGCCTCGCCGGACTGGTCGGTGACCGACACGACGGCCGGCAGCGGGGCCTGAAGGAGCTCCGTGGCGGCGTCGCCGTCACGGCGGCCCTTCACGAGGCCGTCCTCCACCGAGACCTCCGACAGGAGGGTCGCCTGCGGCAGGTTCAGCCGCTCGGCCAGGAGCGCGGGCAGCACGCCCATGGTGCCGTCGGTCGAGGCCATGCCGCAGACGACCAGGTCGAAACCGGTCTTCTCCAGTGCCTTGGCGAGGACGGCGGAGGTGGCGATGACGTCGGAGCCGTGGATGGCCTCGTCGTTGACGTGGACGGCCTTGTCGGCGCCCATCGACAGCGCCTTGCGCAGGGCGTCCTTGGCGTCGTCCGGGCCGACCGTGAGGACGGTGACCTCGGCGTCGTCGGCCTCCTCCGAGATCCGCAGCGCCTGCTCGACCGCGTACTCGTCGAGCTCCGACAGCAGACCGTCGACCTCGTCGCGGTCCACGGTCAGGTCGTCGGCGAAACCGCGGTCGCCGGTCGCGTCGGGCACGTACTTCACACAGACAGCGATCCTCAGGGTCACGGCCTGTCTCCTTTCGACGAGGGGTTGATCACGGGAGGTTGCGGGCCATGACGATGCGCTGGACCTGGTTGGTGCCTTCGTAGATCTGGGTGATCTTGGCGTCGCGCATCATGCGCTCGACGGGG